>NZ_NXIB02000025.1 GCF_002412335.2 Tychonema bourrellyi FEM_GT703 | reverse complement strand
TCCCCTTACTAAGGGGAGGGAGTAAGAAGTTCACAAATGATTTAGGATTGCTATATATGCTGCAAATGGTGATTATTTCACGCAGCAATCAAACAGCGTCGCCGACTTCAGCATATTCGCTTAGCCCAAAAATTGCCTCAGCTTCACAGTAATACTTGAACTCCAGTATATTATGAGAGGGATCTTCTAAAAAGAAAGTACGGTGTTCTGTAGGCAAACCGACAAACCGCCGTCTTGGTTCTTGATAGAAGTTCAAGTTATTTTGCTGTGCCTTTGCTAACAAACTTTCCCAGTCAGATTCTGAAGTAAAAACTAATCCAAAATGCCGGGGATAGATGCCTCGCTGGGGTGTTAAAGGTTCGTGGCTGACGTGGGCGACTATTTGATGGCCACAGATACCCATAATTACAGAATTTGGGGATTCGCGACCCAATTGGCAGCCTAGCCCGTTCACGTAGAAGGCTTTTGTTTGGTCAATATTGCTGACGGGAAAGGCAAGATGAAATAAAATTTTGTTCATGGAGATACTTATGCAGAATTCTGAGTTGTTCTTTAATTACTTGTCTTGGTCTAATCCTTGGTTGGTGGCGATCGCCCTTAATACAATTTTACTGGCGATCGCCACGATTACTCCCAAAAAATTGCTCACTCCCGCAGGACAATTTCACGGCTGGCTGTTGGGTGTCACCATCTGGGGCTGTTTGGGATGGCAAGGCTATGCTGTGGTGATGTTCTACTTTCTCGTCGGATCATCCGTTACGCGCATTGGTAAAGCCCAAAAAGAGGCAGAAGGGATAGCCGAAAAGCGATCGGGCGCACGAGGCCCAGAAAACGTCTGGGGTTCTGCTTTAACCGCTACTCTTTGTGCTTTGGGAGTTTTAGCTTTATCTATTTTAGGGGACACAGGCAATATTGTAGGGGAGACAGGCAGTATTTTAGAACAAACAGGCAAGATGCCTGTTCCACAAAATATAATTTTGCCTGTTCCGCAATATGTTGTTTCCCTGTTATTACTGGGTTACGCGGCGAGTTTTTGTACCAAACTTTCGGATACCTGTGCTAGCGAAATCGGTAAAGCTTACGGTTCGCGGACGTTTTTGATTACTACCTTGCAGCCGGTAACTAGGGGTACAGAAGGGGCGGTGAGTTTAGAAGGAACTCTCGCTGGTATTGTCGGTTCGATCGCGATCGCACTTTTGAGTTGGTCTGTTGGTTTAATAGACTTGACAGGAATTGTTTTTTGTGTTATTGCAGCTTTTATTGCCACCAATATCGAGAGCGTCATTGGTGCTACTATTCAATCAAAGTTTGAGTGGCTGACTAACGAGGTAGTGAATTTTTTTAATACACTGATAGGAGCGATCGCGGCGATCGTCTTAGCCTCAGCCTGGACAGCTTTTTTCGCTTAGTTATAAATCACCAGTCATTAGCCTCAAGCAGTTAACTAATGACCAATGACCAATGACCAATGACCAATGACCAATTGACTAATCCTCTTGCGGCCCAAAAACCATTTGTACAATCATAGTTGGTTCGCCACGCTTGTGATAGCGATCGGCCCAATTACGAATAATTTCATCTAATTCCTCAACAGCTTGGTCAAGGCGTTCCGGCGGGATATCCAAAGTTTCCATAACTCGCATGACTTTCGGTTGTTTTTGGGCCCAATCTTGCATGAGCCGGAAATATCTAGCCGTATCTTCTACCATAGTGAAAGTCCGCTCTTCCTGCTCTGCGGGAGAGTAAGTAGCACGAGTTAGGGCATAAAACGGCATTCCCCAAGGAGAATCAATACGAGTAACTGTTCCCGAATAGATCAAACGGCGTTTGATGTGTTCGGCTAGAGCTTCACTCAAAGGCATCCGTCTTTCTGGCGACATCTCTTCTTGCGATCGCCTGTGCAGAAACTCGATCAACTCCATAAACTGAAAAGAATTGATCAGTTGAGCATCAGGCGGATTAGGAGGAATCTTTCCTTCCAGATATTTTTTTTCATCCGCAGTCAAGCTGTTCCCAGGAATACGAGGACGTCCCGGAAGCCAAGCATACTGTTCCAGCCAGACATAAGGAAACTGAATTAAATATCGAGGTTCCTGGGAACCCAGCATTTTCAGTAATTTTCCCGTAGTCAGAGCTTCCCGAACTTCCTCGACAATCACTTTCACCCGTTTAGGCTCAATGTGATGCAAGTGTCCAGTCATCCGCAGGTTGTGATCCTGCTCCATATAAGTCATATAAATCGCACACTTAGCCGCCGTTGCGGCCGCGTCTAGAAACGCGCCGTGCCTGTGCCCACTGGTTCTCATCGCGCTAAACGCCAGATAGAGCATGATCTGATCCATTGCGCTGGGGCTTAGGCTTTTGACCAGATCCAAGGAGTCATTTTTCATTTTTATTCTCTCTTATAGACCCCACCATAGCTTGAGTCAGCACTGGTTGGGAAGGAAAAAGGGCGTAGGGTAAGAACAACATATCAGATAAATTTAGCCCAGAAAAGTCAGGAAATCCTTGATACTTCAAGGCTTACTGTGACTAGCCTGGGTATGGTGTTCTATAGGGGTGAATACCTTGCGGTTCTAAACCCCCCTTACAATCAAGCATAGCCGACGGTTGGTCGAAATGTTGCTAGCAACCCAAATGTTTACCCAAAAAGGAAAAATGCTCCCCTCACCATCAGAGATTTGGCGGGGAGATCGGTAGATATGGCATTTCTCAGTTAGGTGAGGTACAGGGGAATCGGGAATCGGGAATCGGGAATCGGGAATCGGGAATCGGGAATCGGGAATCGGGAATCAGGAATGGGTCAGAATTACTGAACGGTATTGAGTTATAGGGAGTTTTAAATGCAAAACCGCCAATCCCAAGGGTATATCTATGGGTAGATGGCGGCTAAAGGTTGGTTTGACACTGTTTTGGTAGACAAAAAATGATCAAAAAGTAGAATTCTCGAATATTCAGGTCGATCGACTCAAAAGCTGAAAACCAATTTCACACCCAATCTATTGCGGAACTTGCTTTTGTAGAATGCCATAAAACTTATTGTAGCGGTTGAGTTTCAGCGCTTGGCTGGATGAAACTTAAGCGTCCCTTACCTATTGGACGGCTATCGCCTCTTTGTTGAGTTTGCGCTGACAACATATATTGAGTGGTGGAATTTTCTACCTGTTCGACTGGGGATTCAATGGAGAAAGCGCAGGTAGCACTTAAGAAGAGGCCAGACAGGCTCAATAAAGCAATTGTTGTGTAGTTTTTCATGGGTAGTATTAGTGTCAGTATCTATTTAGAGATACAGATACTAACCATGCACATCAGGATTAATTTCCTGGAATTTATCTCAATTTCCCTACTTCTGCTATAGCAATCCTAAATCATTTGTACAAATATGTAGGGGTAGTGCCAAGAGTGCCTACCCCCACGGATTGGGGCAACCACGGGGGGTTTGCCCCTACAACAATCACACAATTCATTTAGGATTGCTATATGTACCTTACATACCTTTCAAGTGCTGTATAAAGCTAAGCGTTTAATATACAAAACCGCCACATATGAGAGTCAATCTCTCCATAGATGGCGGTTGAAGGTTTATCTGCTATCATCACTCACATAAAGGAAAATCCTAATGATTGTAAACAAGAAGTACGGTTATTTTGTGAACGTGAAAAACTAGGGTGTCAGAAAATCAAATTGAGCGATCGACTCAATAGGGGAACTGACTTTCATCGAATGTCGTTATCCTACTTGTAGGGGATGAGTGTCTAGATTAAACTCAAGAAACTCTTAGCGTCCGCTGCCTCTTTCTGGAGAAAGATCGCCCTTTTGTGGAGTTAGTAAAGCAATTGGTGTGTAAGTTTGCATAAGCTAGTTTCCGTGTCAGTGTCTATTAACTGATACGGACTTTGCCCAATGGATCAGGATGAATTTCTGTGAAATTTTAGGACTTCTGCAAAAAACCGGATTCCTTCAACTCTACTCTGAAAACCAGCAGCCAAGCGCCGGCAAAGTTGAGCTTACCCCATACTGTCAGAGGCTTTTGGGTTTCGTAACTCAATAAAAATTTGTCGGTTTCTGGGTCTAAAGTCACGAGTTTCCAAGTTTGAGCGGCCAAGGATAGAGGTTCAGTCAGTGTCAGCGCGTAGTCTTGTTCGCCGAGACGATGGAAAATACCAGAAAAGGGGCTTTGAGCTCGATCGAGAGTAGGGACACGGCATTGCGATGTTCCTAGGAGGATCGATCGATGTTTGTCTACCGACAAAGGACAATTGCCGCTGGCTGGATATGAGGAGGGTCGATCGAGATAATAGCATTGCCAGTCGAGCCAATCCGATCGATCGGGTGTCAAGTTAAATAACGGAATGACTTTCGCACTCGCCTGAGAATCTTGCAGCAAAGCCTCCTGCAAAAGTCTAACTGGTAAATCCCGCGGCTGACATTCCCGTTGAACACACAAAGCCGCCGCCATCCCCGCCGCCTGTCCAATATTCATTACCGTCGGTTGTAAGCGAGTTGCACCGTTGGCGATGTGAGAAACCGAGATGTTTTTTTCGCAGACTAGCAAACCGTCTGTACTCACAGGAATTAGCGCACTATAAGGAATTGTAAAAGGAGTTCCCGTCCAGCGGCCGCCCCAGCGGATAGATTTTGGCTGCAAGGAAATGTCGCCACTGGGGTAGTGGTGATCGTTGGCGTAGTTACCAATGGCTACTGCTTCACAAATTCCCTCAGTATTGATGGGCAATTTCGCGACTCTGCCGCCAGTAATGGGTAAGATATCTTGTTCTCGGATTGTGGTTATTCCTTGCAAACGGCGACTTTCTCGGTAGTAGGGATGGAGGGCGAAGGCAGAATTTTGCTGATTTTTGGTGTGGGAAGTGGGGAAAATGTTTTCTGCTAAGCTGTAGCGGCGACCGAGTTGGGTTTGAATGAAATGGGTGAAACTTTGACTATGCCACAGACTTTCTTGGAGGAATTCTTGTTGAGATGTTTCTGATCCAATTAGTCGATCGAGCTTTTCTCCATAATCATTACCACAAATCGGCCAATTAATCATCAGCAGTCCACCGGGAAGTCGGCCATAATTGAGAAATTGTTCTGGAGTATAGTTGTCCCAAGCTCCGGTAAAGCGATCGGGATTGTGGATTGGTGGTGCGGGAATTTCTGGGGCTACAGCGCCTTCCCCAAAATCCTGCATAATTGCTACCCAAGTGGGAGCTTGCACTGGATATGTTTGTGTAAGATCATTAGGTGCGATCGGTGCACTGGGTTCTCGAAATTCCGCTTGAAACTCCCAACCCCAACGGTGAGAAACCTCCCCCAAGGCCAATAAATCTCCGAGTTCCGTGGCATCCAAAGTGATTTGGGCTGAAACTGTAAAATCTGGAAATTGAACGCCTACAATGCGATCGGCTTCCTTAATCACACCTTGAGGCTTGTGTCCAGAAATCCAGTGTAGGTTCGGTAAACACTTAACCCAATCAGCAAAAATGGACGCACCGATGCGGGGATCGTAAGTAAAAAAACTGACCCAGCCCCAATCCAAACCTTCCGGCTGTCGCTGCTGAAGTTCCCGGAGAAACTGACCCCACAAACCAGTCGCAAAAGCTGCTAATTCGTTACCGTCGGGAGCCGAAACCCCAGCAGAAGTCAGCATTCCGCCCAACCAGGGAAATTCGCTGACCAAAATAGTTTTCGCACCACAGCGGGCTGCTTGTATGGCGGCTGCGGTGCCACCGGTGCCGCCACCAACTACTAAGACATCGGCTTTTAAGACAGAAGACATAAGGATTTTAGATTTTAGATTTTAGATTTTAGAATGGCGAAAGACAAACACTATCAGGAACAAGTTATATTGTTTCGGGTTGCATCGGTATTGTAAAAATATCAAAACAGCCAACAGTCAACAGTCAACAGCCAACAGTTAACAGTCAACAGTCAACAGTCAACAGTCAACAGTCAACAGTCAACAGTCAACAGTTAACAGTCAACAACACTTACAAAGCAATAGAAAATGGACAAAGGTTTTATTTTGTGGTTCACCGGACTAAGCGGTTCAGGGAAAACAACTATCAGCAAAGCTCTCGAACCGGAGTTGAAAGCCAGAGGCTGCAAAGTTGAAATCTTGGATGGAGATGTAGTTCGTACCAACTTATCAAAAGGTTTAGGATTTAGCAAAGCAGACCGAGATACTAATATTCTGCGGATTGGATTTGTCGCGAATCTGTTAAGCCGGAATGGAGTTGTGGCAATTACGGCCGCGATTAGCCCCTACCAAGCAATTCGTGACGAAGTGAGAGCTATGGAGTCTAACTTTGTGGAGGTATATGTCAAAGCACCGCTAGAAGTGTGTGAAGCGCGGGATATCAAAGGGCTGTACGCCAAAGCCAGAAAAGGTGAAATTAAGGGCTTCACTGGAATTGATGATCCCTATGAAGAACCGATCAATCCTGAGATTATTTGTTACACAGACCAGGAAAGTCTGCAAGAAAGTGTTACAAAAATTCTCGGTAAGTTAGAAGAGTTGGGTTACATTTGATGGAGGCGGGGTAGGAAGCGGATAGGGGCAAAAGGTAATGGTGGCGAAAAACTATTCAAGACTCAATACTGTCAAGGGTTTAATTGTCCAGGGTTTAACAGTTTCAGTGCTGGCGGCGGGTTCATCTCCGGCGGTGGCCCAGTTTTTGCCTCCTCCTCCTCCTCCTCCTTCGGGTTCTGCGATTCCTGTGCCCGCAGTTCCGGGGTTTCCGAGTGTTCCGGCAAATGGGCCTGCAAATGGGGCTACAAATGGGGCTACAAGTGTGCGATCGGAAGTATACACCTTGGGAGCGGGCGATCGCATTCAAGTTGACATCTTTAACGTCCCGGAATACAGCGGCCCCAACGGTCAACATCAGGTACAGGCAGACGGTTCCCTCAGTTTGCCATTGATTGGCAGCGTTTCGGTGTACGGGATGACTTTGGAACAAGCGGCGAATACTGTCAAAGGGCGATATGGACAATACTTAAAACGTCCTTGGATCACGTTGAAACTGCTGGCCCCGCGTCCTTTACAAATTGCGATCGCAGGCGAAATCAACCGACCAGGAGCCTATACAATATCCTCAGCAGCCGGGCCAGGAGGCACAGCAGAACAAATGGGAACTCAAATGCCCACAATATCCCGCGCGTTGCGACTGGCTGGGGGAATTACCCAATCAGCCGATGTGCGACAAATCAAAATTCGCCGCCCCCAACGTAACGCCCCGGAACAGATTATTAACGTTGATTTATGGGAATTATTGCAAGCTGGAGATTTGCGGGCTGATATGACTTTGCGCGACGGCGACACTATATTTATTCCCACTGTCACTAGCCTCAATCGCCAAGAAGCATCGACTTTAGCAGTAGCCAATATCACCGGACAAAGCACTCAACCAATTAATATTGCTGTGGTGGGAGAAGTCGCTCGTCCGGGTACTTATACTTTGGCAAAAGAGGCTACAAATAAGTTACAAGAAAATGAATCGGGTGCAAATTCTGGTTTACTTGGTGCCAGCGAGACTACCAGTGGCGAAACTGTTTTGTTGCAAACAGTCACGAGGGCTATTAAAGTAGCTGGCGGCATTACACCAGTAGCTGATATTAAACAAATACAAGTTCGCCGTCAGACGCGGGCTGGTACGGAACAAATTATTAATGTGAATTTATGGCAACTTTTGCAAACAGGAGATGTATCTCAAGATTTAACTTTGCAACAGGGAGATACTGTGATTGTTCCCAAAGCCGAAAATATTGACCAAGCTCAAGATGCACAGGTCAATAATTCTACTTTTTCACCGGATGCGATTAAGGTGACAGTTGTCGGAGAAGTAGTCAAGCCGGGAGCAATTGCTCTGTCGCCAAATACTTCTTTAAATCAAGCTCTAGCAGCAGCCGGAGGTTTTAATAAAGCGCGGGCCGAAATGGATTCGATAGATTTGATTCGGATCAATCCTAATGGTACGGTTTCTAGGCTAGCCATTAAGGTGAATTTTGCGGCAACGGCTAATGATCCAGCGAATCCTCAACTGCAAAATAATGATGTGATCATGGTCAGGCGATCGGGCCGCGCTGCATTCTCCGATAATGTAGGTGGTACTCTCGCTCCCCTTAATCCTTTATTGGGAATATTCAGAGTGTTCGACATTTTTCGGTGACTTGAATAGACTAGCCGTAAAGCCTCATAAACCCGGTTTCTACAAATAATTTCAGTTTGGTAACGAGATATCTAGTCAGAAACCGGGTTTATGAAACTGCGCCAGTCGTACAGATGTTTAAACTAATAAGTTGTATAAATCAAATGAAACCAGGTAAAAATTCTCAAATATCAGTCTTTAAGAAAAACAAACAAGCACAGGTACAGCAACAATCATCTTCCGTGTTTTATCAAAACGACGATTTTTTGGAACTAGAACAAACAGAGACCAAAAAATTAAATTTTTGGGAAGTTTGCCGGAATCGACCGCTATTAGTGATCAGTGTAGCTGCGGCAGTCACCACCGGGGTTTTTGCTTGGACTTTGACTCAAAAAAGTGAGTACGAAGGACGCTTTCAATTATTAGTAGAACCTGCAATTACGCAAAATACCTTAGCAAAAATCTACTCTGGCGAACTGAAACTGCAACCAGCAGCCCCAAGTAAATCAGAAAATCCAGTTTTTGACTATGAATCGCAAATTCAGGTTTTGCAAAGTCCGCAAGTCATGTCGCCAATCATCAAACAATTGCGGGCGAAATATCCTGAAATTAATTACAACTATCTTTTTAGCCAAAAAGCAGATAGTTTACAGTTTTTTCCGGCAACTAGACTGTCAATCAATCGCTTCAAAAATACCAAAATTATCGAAGTAAAATATCGGGATAATGACCCCAAAAAGATTCAGTTTGTTTTAGGAAAAGTTGCTTTAGGCTACCGCAACTACAGCGTAAAAGATCCCAGAAATCAAATTAGCCAAAATCTCGATTTTGTGAAATCGCAAATCCCGAACCAGCAAAAGCGCGGACAAGCTATTCAAACAGAAATTCAAAAATTGCGTCAGCAGTACAACTTCATTGATCCGCAAATTCAAACCCAACAATTAGCACAGCAAATTAGTCAACTTCAAGCCCAAAGATTAGATGCTCAAACGCAACTAAATCAGCAAAGATTGCTCTATGGCAATCTGCAAGCTCAGCTAGGACTCAATCAGCAACAGGCGCTGATGGCTTCGTCTCTGAGTCAAGCCCCTCGCTATCAAGCAATGCTGACTCAATTGCAGCAATTAGAGGGACAAATTGCGATTAATTCAGCTACTTATACTGACCAAACTCCGCAAATGCAGTTGTTTCGAGAACAGCGCAAAAATCTGATTCCTTTGTTGAAAAAAGAAGCTGAACAGGTTTTGGGAACAGATTTAGCTAAGGTAAATTCGCAAGTGTTGGCTTTTCAAGATCCGGTGCGGATTAAGTTGATCGAGCAGTTTATCGGTACTGCTAATTCGATTCAGGTTTTGGGAGTGCGGAATCAAGTTTTGGAACAAGCTGCTAAGCAGTTGAGCAAATACTCTCAAGCATTCCCGGTGATTTTACGGCGGTATTCCGATTTGCAACGGGAGGCGGATTTGACGACTAATACGTTGAAGAATTTGCTGTCAAAACAACAGGCTTTGCAGCTTGAGGCTGTGGAGAAAAAAGAGGTGGCTTGGGAGGTGATTGCTAAGCCGGAAATTCCGCGTTACCGGAATGGGGAGTTGATGGCGGTTGCTCCAATTATGCCTTTGAATTTGGCTTTGGGTGGATTGGTTGGTTTGGTGTTTGGTACGCTGGTAGCGCAGTTTGCTGAACGGTTTAATAATCATAAGGTGTTCCACACTCCAGAGGAAGTCAAACATTCGATTCGGCTACCTTTGTTGGGGATAATTCCTGCTAGTGATAAAATTTTGAGACTTCCTCCGGCGGAGACAGTTACTGTTGATGTGGGAAGTTCGCAAATGCCGACGGATGCTTTTCAGGAGGCTTTTCGATCGCTGAATGCTAATATTCGCTTGTTAAATGTTGATAGCCCGATCGCATCTTGTGTAATTACTTCTTGTCAAGTAGCGGATGGTAAGTCTACTGTAGCGGTAAATCTAGCACGGGCGGCGGCGGCAATGGGCCAGCAGGTGTTGTTGGTGGATGCGGATTTGCGACGCCCGCAGGTTCACGAAATGCTGGGTTTACCGAATTGGCAAGGTTTGCATAATGTGATTGCTGAGGATTTGGATGTGGAAAAGGTGATTTTGCGATCGCCCCGCGATGAAAACCTATTTGTGTTAACATCAGGACCAGTTCCTCCCGATCCCACGAAGGTGCTTTCTTCTCGCAAGATGCAGCATTTAATGGCAACTTTGTCAAGTAATTTTGATTTAGTTATTTACGATACTGCGCCGCTTTTGGGTTTAGCTGATGCGAATTTATTGGCGGCTCATACTAATGGGTTGATGCTGGTGGTGGGGCTGAATCAAACTGAGCGGGAGGCACTATTGTTGGCTTTGGAAGATTTGAGAATGGCTGATATTCCGCTGTTGGGAATGGTGGCAAATAATGATAAAGGCAGCAGGTATTACTATCAGTCTTATGTGCAGAATTACATCGAGGAAAAATCGGTTTGAGGGAGGGGAGGCCTGATTATCGTAGGGTGCGTCGCTGCGAGATTTTCGCTCTTTTTTGGGATTTTTGATGGCGACGCACCTTATGCCTAATTCTTGCAAGATTTTGTAGGTTGGGTTAAGGCTTTGCGAAACCCAACTCTTTTAAAATAATGTGTTGNGGTGCGTCGCTGCGAGATTTTCGCTCTTTTTGAGGATTTTTGATGGCGACGCACCCTACGGCTGATGCAATCCAACCAAAGAAACCGGGTTTTTTACCGAATCTGGGGACTCGAACCAAGAATTATCGTAAAAAACCCGGTTTCTCAGCCTCATGTCAGTTTTCAAAGTCAGAATAAAAGAGTTTTGTGTTTTTCATACAGGAGATAAAACAATGGCTATTGCTACTATTAACCCGGCAACGGGAAAAACGCTGAAAACTTTTGAGCCGCTCACAGATGCGGAAATAGAAACTAAGCTGGAGTTAGCACAGCAAGCTTTTAATAAATATCGTCGCCTGCCATTTGAGCAGCGAGCTCTGTGGATGCAAAAAGCGGCGGATATCTTGGAGCGCGATCGCGAAATTTACGCCCAAATGATGACTTTGGAAATGGGGAAAACTCTCAAATCTGCGATCGCAGAAATCGAAAAATGCGCCCTAGTTTGCCGCTACTACGCCAAAAATGCAGCCCAATTTATGGCAGACATAGCAGTCACCACCGACGCTAGCAACAGCTTTGTCCGCTATCAACCATTGGGCGCTATTTTAGCCGTCATGCCCTGGAATTTCCCATTTTGGCAAGTTTTCCGGTTTGCAGCACCGACGCTGATGGCGGGCAACGTAGGCTTGCTCAAACACGCTTCCAATGTGCCACAATGCGCTCTGCAAATAGAGGCAATTTTCACCGAAGCTGGCTTTCCCGAAGGCGTTTTTCAAACATTGCTAGTGGGATCGGACAAGGTAGCTGATATCATTGCGGACGATCGCGTCAAAGCAGCAACTCTCACAGGTAGCGAACCTGCTGGTGAAAGTTTGGCAGCCAATGCAGGCAAAAATCTGAAAAAAGTTGTACTGGAATTGGGAGGAAGTGACCCATATATTGTCATGTCTAGCGCCGATTTACCAGCAGCTTTATCAACTGCTGTAACATCACGAATGCTCAATAGTGGGCAAACTTGCGTATCTGCTAAACGCTTTATTGTAGCAGAAGAAATCGCCGATGAATTCATCAAAGGATTTGTCGAAAAATTCGAGCAATTAAAAGTAGGCGATCCGATGTTACCCGAAACCGATATCGGCCCTTTAGCTACTCCCGCAATCCTCAAAGAATTGGACAATCAAGTGCAAGCCTGCATCCAATCGGGAGCAAAACTTTTGACAGGCGGCCGCCCTTTGTCAGAGAATGGCGGTAACTTTTACTTGCCAACTATTCTGACAGATATTCCCATCAATGCAGCCGCCCGTCAACAAGAATTTTTCGGGCCCGTAGCCTTAGTATTTCGCGTTGCAAGCATCGATGAGGCGATCGCCCTAGCCAACAGTACATCCTTTGGTTTAGCCGCGACTGCTTGGACTACAGTAAGCTCAGAAGGCGATCGGTTTATTTCCGAACTGGAAGCTGGCGCAGTATTCATCAACAGTTTAGTCAAATCAGACCCCAGATTGCCCTTCGGCGGCATCAAACGCTCCGGTTACGGCCGCGAATTGAGCATCCAAGGAATCCACGAATTTGTTAACATTAAAACAGTGTGGGTAAAATAAGCGCGAACTCAGTCAACTTCTGGCAAAAATCTCAATTAATCTGTGTTGATTGTGGCACAGGCATCCTGCCTGTGATTCATCGCAACACTTGTGCATGACACATAGGTTTTGCCTAACTCTTAATTAGTATTTTTGCGAGAAGTTTAAAAAGAGAACAAATCCCCAATTTACAGAGGATAAAAACGGAAATGAACACAGCTCAATTACTGGTAAAATGTTTAGAAAACGAAGGCGTCGAATACGTCTTCGGACTTCCTGGTGAAGAAAATCTAGAAGTTTTAGAAGCGTTGAGAAACTCTTCAATTAAATTTATTACTACCCGCCACGAACAAGGCGCTGCTTTCATGGCCGACGTTTACGGCCGCCTCACCGGGAAAGCCGGCGTTTGTTTGTCCACCTTGGGCCCCGGCGCAACTAACTTAATGACAGGTGTTGCTGATGCGAACTTAGACGGTGCTCCTCTAGTAGCAATTACCGGACAAGTTGGTACTGATAGAATGCACATAGAATCGCACCAATATTTAGATTTAGTGGCTATGTTTGCTCCGGTTACTAAGTGGGGAGCTCAAATTGTTCGCCCAGGTACAACACCAGAAATTGTCCGCAAAGCCTTTAAAGTAGCTCAGAGTGAAAAGCCAGGAGCAGTTCACATTGACTTGCCCGAAAATATCGCAGCAATGCCTGTGGAAGGAGAGCCACTTACTAAAGATAACCGCGAAAAAACTTTTGGTGCTTACCAAAGTCTGAATAAAGCGGCTGTCGCAATTTCCAAGGCAAAAAGTCCTTTGCTTTTAGTAGGAAATGGCACGATTCGGGCTAATGCTAGCGATGCTTTGACAGAATTTGCGACTCGATTGAATATTCCAGTTGCTAATACTTTCATGGGCAAAGGTGTCATTCCTTACACTCATCCTTTGGCACTTTGGACAACGGGATTGCAAAAACGGGATTACATTAGTTGTGCTTTTGAAGAAACCGATTTAGTGATTGCAGTTGGCTACGATTTAATTGAATATTCCCCGAAAAAGTGGAATCCTGATGGCAAAATTCCGATTATTCATATAGGAGCTTTGCCATCAGAAATCGACAGTAGTTATATTCCTATTGTTGAAGTTGTGGGAGATATTTCGGATTCGCTCAATGAAATTTTACAGCGGGCGGATAGAACCGGAAAAGCCGATCCTTTTGCTAAGCAGTTGCGGGCAGATATTCGCGCTGGGTACGAACAATATTCTAGCGATGATGGTTTTCCAATTAAGCCACAGAAAATCATTTACGATTTGCGGCAGGTGATGGGGCCTGATGATATTGTGATATCTGACGTGGGTGCTCACAAAATGTGGATCGCGCGGAATTATCATTGCGATCGACCAAATACCTGTTTAATTTCCAACGGCTTTGCGGCGATGGGAATTGCGATTCCGGGTGCGTTGGCGGCAAAACTGGTTTATCCCGATCGCAAAGTAGTAGCAGCCACGGGCGACGGCGGTTTTATGATGAATTGTCAGGAGTTAGAAACTGCTTTGCGAGTCGGTACTAATTTTGTGACGCTAATCTTTAATGACGGCGGTTACGGTTTGATTGAATGGAAGCAGGAAGATCATTTTGGTCATTCCGATTTCGTGAAATTTGGCAATCCAGATTTTGTGAAATTTGCCGAAAGTATGGGTTTAAAAGGCTATCGAGTTGAAGCTGCAAGTGATTTAATTCCTATCCTGAAAGAAGCCCTTGCTCAAGATGTACCTTGTGTGATTGACTGTCCGGTTGACTACCGGGAAAATGCGCGTTTCAGTCAACAATCTGGGGATCTGAGTTGTAATTTGTAAGAGTAGCCCGAAATCAGGAAACGGCAGTGCCGTTTTCTCCATCGGCGTCTTGTTGATGGTTATATCCGATCGTCCTTAAATCGCGCTTTTTGACAATTTGGGATTTAAGGGCGATCGCACTTTCCCGACTCAACACCCCGCTAAACAACCCGTTATCCGGCCCCACAAGCCAGCAATTAGCACATTGAATGGCGATCGCCCTTCTGTTACTCCCCACTCCCGGATCGACTACCGCAATGTGTACCGTTTCCGCCGGAATTGATAAGTCAGTAGGGGCGAATGGCCATTCGCCCCTACTATACATGGGAAACGCCTTGTACGGGCGAATGGCCATTCGCCCCTACGCACCCTACAATACCATTTTAAATGCGTCACAGCTTATTACAAATTATTCGCCTGGGAACCGTTGATTGTCTCGCTGTAGGCAAGAGCTAGGTTATTTTGAGTTTGAGCAAACTTTTCGCTCCCCGGTTCCCGATTATTTAAAACTATTTGATAACCACTAATTGCAATTTGAATATTATTCGCTCTATTTCCATAGGGAAAGTCCATAATATGAATACTCAAATTTTCAATGAGGGTGACGATTGAGTTAATTGTTGCTAGATTTTCGCCAGCCAGTAACTTCTGGGCTACTTGCTGTAAAATCTCGGCAAAACGGGCATTAAGGAGATGTTGCCGTTGTTCGAGCATGGGGTGAATTACTTGAATATCGCTATTACTAGCTTCTTCTGCTTGCAATAATTCTAGGAAAAAGTTGGCAGACTCTTGGGAACTTTCACCTTGAGAATTATTGCTATTTCCGTCATCGTTCATCTCCATGAATTGTGCTAGCTGACTGGCTAGATTTCGGAGGAAATTAGCGCCATTTTCGCCTCCTTGTTCAGCCAATTTTGCTGCTACTGACTCGCAAGTTTCCAGAAATCCGCGATCGAGTAATTCTGAGTTGTCTTGTAATATCTGCGGTTCGTCTCCGTTGGGGCAATTCAGCAGGGTGTGAATTAATTGGAGATAGGCTGGGGCGCGGTTTTCTTCCATTGTGGGGAGTTGTGAATAATAGCGAGATTTATTTTACCATGCTTGGTGGGTAGCCAGAAACCTGGTTTTTGCGAGAATATTTGTTATACCAATTTAATGTGAAGTTGCACATATTCCGATCCCCCTAAATCCCCCTTAAGAAGGGGGACTTTGATTGGACTCTTGTCCCCCCCTTCTTAAGGGGGGTTAGGGGGGATCGAATTCTATGCAGCTTCATAAAAAATTGGTGTTACAGGCGAAGAGATGGGAAAAAACCCGGTTTCTTTGATTTTAACCGCAGATGGTGGCGGATGTACGCTGATGAACGTTGATGAAGAGACGTTATTTTATCATTTCTTCGAGGGATGGGAATAGTGTTTTTTCGGCGTTCGCTCTTTCGCAGTTGCAAGGTTCTTGATTTGCGGATATTGCCGATACATTTCCTAGCAGCAATTGGATGCTTTCAATTAGTAATGGTAGAGTTAATAAAATTATTGATGCTGATACGAGTAAGCTAATTAAGCCGTCTGCCCAATTCCAGTGCAGCCACGCTACGGCGATCGCAGCTACAATTACTCCAACTGATGAAAATATGTCGGCAACTGCGTGGAGAAAGGCGCTTTTGAGGTTCAAGTCGCCGTGACAGCATGAATGCAAGCAACAAGCATTGATTGAGTTGATGCTTAAACCGACTATTGCGGTAATTAACATCGGGAGTCCTTCTACTTCGGGGGTTGGGGACTGCAAACGGGCGATCGACTCGGCGGCAATCCACAGCGCGATCGCCACTAAACTGATACTATTAACTAAGGCGGCAATGATTTCTGGGCGGGCGGGCAAGATGCCCACCCCACAAAAAGACTCACTCTTTGTGGCACAGGCATCTTGCCTGTTCTTAACAATAGTGCGGGCGGGCAAGATGCCCACCCCACAAGAATACTCACTCTTTGTGGAACAGGCATCTTGCCTGTTTTTAACAATAGTGCCGATACCCACTCCACCATAAAACTCAATCTTTGTGGAACAGGCATCTTGCCTGTTCTTAAGAATAGTCCCGGAACTCAATTCGATCGCACAATCCACCGATTTACTTCTTTTTAGTGACGAATACCAAGTCGCGGTTAAAGTGATTGTTAAAGCTGCTACATCTGACAAAACGTGACCAGCATCTGCTAATAGGGACAAACTATGAGAGCTCGTGGCGGCGATTAACTCTGCTACGAAAAAGCTACTAAGCAGTACCAAAGCTGTTTGTAAAAGTTGCACTTTGGCAATTCTGGGATTTTGATGATCGCCCTGGGCCAGATTCTTGGTGTTTTCAGGGTTAAAATTGTCCCCAACTGGAAATATCATTGAGCAGTCCTTTAGGTTAAACTGGATTTTCAATTAAACATTAGATGACTAATTATACGCCAACTCCCGACCCGGAACCGCAAAAGCCGATCGCAAATTTCCCCAATCCTGAAATCAATTATCATTCAATTAGCGACAACCAACCAAATATTTTCACAGGCGAATCTTTAGTTGATTTACGGAAGTACGATCAATCAAAGTTCGATCGGGGAAGACCTGGTTGGGTAATTGTGCTTTGGTGGTTCGTACAGGCGATCGCTTTTCCGTTAACTCCACACCCTGTTAATTGCATCAGAAGGTGGCTGTTGCGCCTATTTGGAGCAAAAATAGGTTTTGGTGTGATTATCCGCCCCACAGCTCGTTTTACCTATCCCTGGAAAATTGAAATCGGAGATTATAGTTGGATCGGAGATGATGTTGTATTGTACAGTTTGGAGCGAATTGCGATCGGCAAACACTGCGTCATTTCTCAAAAAAGCTACCTCTGCACCGGCACTCACGACCCTCAAGATCCAGCCTTTGGCTTAATCACAGCATCTGTTATCATTAATCATGGCGTTTGGATTGCCGCCGACTGCTTCATTGGCCCTGGTGTCGAAATTGGTGCAAATGCCTTAATTGGAGCTCGCAGCAGCGTCTTTAAAAATATCCCGGCCGGCTTTGTGTGCATGGGTACTCCCTGTAGTCCAAGTCATCCCAGAGAAATCAATTAAAAAAATATTTTAATTTATATGACACGATTTATTCACGATCGCTTTGCCAAAGAATTCCTGGAAGAACTGCTGTCACCAATCGGAACGGTCAATATCGGTCGTGATGTGACTTCCGAAGTCAGAGAAATCGATGTTTACTTCACTCCAGGCATCGCTATTCCCGAATACTCGGAAAATCTGGGATTGTTGGGAAAAATGGCAAGCATGACTGCAATTTTTGAACCATTTCGCAATCCAGTAAATGTTGCCGAGGCTATTAGCTGTGTCATTAAGCTATGGAATTTGCGAGGTGAATTGCAGCGGGGGGCGAAAAGAAAAAATACTCCCTATGATGATGCTGATTTGCCCAGACTGTGGATTTTGACACCGACAGCATCGAAAGCATTGTTAGAGGGTTTTGCTGCGATACCCAACCCGCAAAATTGGGTTGAAGGAATCTATTTTTTTCCGGGGCATTGGGAATCGGCAATTGTGGTGATTCACCAGTTGCCAGAAACACCAGAAACCTTGTGGTTGAGGATTTTGGGGAAAGGGAAAGTACAGCAAAGGGCGATCGCCGAATTGAGCGTTTTAGCAACAGACAATCCGTTGCGGATTACTGCGTTAGAATTGCTATATCGTCTACAATCACATTTAGTAGCCGACATCCCACAGGAATTAGAGCCAGAAGAGCGGGAGTTAATTATGACCATCGCACCACTTTTTCAACAACAAATACAAGCAGCACAACAACAAGCTAGAGAAGAGGGGCTAGAACAAGGGCTAGAACAAGGGCTAGAACAGGGACTAGAACAAGGGCTAGAACAGGGACTAGAACAGGGACTAGAACGAGGCAGACAAGAACAACAGCGGTTGATTTTAGAAAATTTTCTGCGAGTCAGATTTGGAGAATTAAGCCCGAAAATGACGGCTTTTCTATCTCCAATATCAAAGTTATCTGCTGCGGAATTTACCGTTTTATTGCTAGCAATATCGATGCTGACAGTTGATGAAGCTGGGCGGGAACAAGCGGTGAAGTTGTTAGCTGAAAGTGTCTTGAAATTGTTCGTTACTAACTTGGAGGATCTGCTGCCACAGGCGGTGACTAATTTATTGGCGTTGCCGATCGCAGAATTGACATTTTTTGTGGAACAACTGCCGCAGTTATCGGATGCTGAATTGAGGGAAAAGTTGGGGAAAATCCCTGACTAAAAAAACAGAAAAATTAGATACCCGATTTCTTCAAGAAGTCGGGTATCTAAAGCTCTAAGAATTTGACTCCGATCGCAAAATCAACTGCATCAAGCCCTCGATCAGTCGATCGCGCTCCATTGGTATAATTTCTTGGCCGTGCATCATATCCTGCGTTAACTGGAAATATACCAAAGATCCAATAAAAATTCGCGCCGTTGCTTCTGGATCGGCTAATTGCAACTCCGGGCAAGATGCCAAATATTGAGTGAGTCGCTCAATCCCTGGTTTAGCTAAGTTTTTGACAAATATCTGGGCTAGCTGAGGAAAACGCCCTGATTCAGCAATCACTAACCTCACGAAGGTGAGAAAATGAGGTTCGTGACTCGCCTGATCCATTATAGTCGTGGCAATGAATCGCAGCGCGATCGCCGGTTCGGTTTCTGGCACCGGAAAATACACTAATTTTTCTGCCGCTAGCCGTTGAATCAATGCCGCAAACAATCCCTCTTTATCTTGAAAATAGCTGTAAACCGTAGCTTTGGAAACTCCCCCCGTCTTCGCTACCTTGTCCATACTCGTGCCCGCATAGCCGTGGGTCAAAAATTCTTGCATCGCACCTTGGAGGATTTGCTCGGTTTTGTCACCTGCTGCGTCTGGTTCGATCGGTTTTGTCCTTGCCATTGCTTGTTTCTGTAATTTTTTGCTTGGGGTCTTGACATCATTATACTAAACAGTTTAGTATTAAAACACATCAGAACTAAACGGTTTAGTATTATTTCTCTAAAAGAGGTATGTCATGGTACATCAACCAACAGCAGAAAGCTTATCCTCAAGTCCATCCTTAGTGAAGCAACTCCTAGTTGTGGCAGCATTAGCAACCCTCGCAGCAGGGGGAACTACAGGCTATACAACGTGGCGATCGCACCAACCAGATCCCAATGCCATAGCAGCGGCAGCAGCAGTCACAGCATCGCAATTAACCACAGTGACAGCCTTGGGGCGACTGGAACCCAAGGGAGAAGTAATTAAAGTATCGGCATCCGGTTCAGCAGAAGGAAACCGGATCGATCGCCTTTTGGTGAAAGAGGGAGATAGGGTGAAAACAGGCCAAGCGATCGCAATTTTAGACAACCGCGATCGACTCGAAGCCGCCCTCGACCAAGCTCAAGAACAAGTGCGCGTCGCCCAGGCAAACCTAGCAAAAGTCAAAGCTGGAGCCAAAAACGGCGAAATTCAAGCTCAGAAGGCGACTATTAGCCGTTTAGAAGCCGATCGCAGCAACGAAATCACAGCACAACAGGCGATCGTTGCCCGTCTAGAAGTCGATCGCAGCACCGAAATCACAGCACAACAAGCCACAATTGCCCGCATCCGAGCCGAACAGCTTGGGGAAATTCAAACCCAAAAAGCCACAATTGCCCGTCTACAAGCCGAACTTCGCAACGCTAGAAGCGAGGATCAGCGCTACTCGCAACTGTATCAAGAAGGAGCAATCTCTGCTTCCACCACCGACAGCAAAAAACTCGCCACCGAAACAGCGCAACAACAACTCAACGAAGGAAAAGCCAAACTGAATCAAATTCAGCAATCTCGCCAACAACAGATTAACGAAGCCCAAGCCAAACTGAATCAAATTCAGCAATCTCGCCAACAACAAATTAACGAAGCCCAAGCCAAACTCAGCCAAACTCAGGAATCTCGACAACAGCAGATTAACGAAGCAGCAGCAAATCTCGATCGCATTTCCGAAATACGCCCCGTTGACGTGCAATCAGCCACCGCCGAAGTCAATTCCGCCCAAGCCGTCGCCAAACAAGCCAAAGCCAATCTAGCTCTAGCATACATCCGCGCACCCAGAGACGCGCAAGTCTTGAAAATTCACACATATCCAGGAGAAAAGGTGGGAAATGACGGCATTGTCGAACTCGGACAAACTCGCGAAATGCTAGCAGTTGCTGAAATCTACCAAAGCGATGTAGACAAAGTACAGATTGGACAGCCAGCCCAAATTACTAGCGATTCTTTCAAGGGCGAATTGCAAGGAAAAGTAGAACACATCGGCTTACAAGTGCAGCGACAAAACATTGTCAACACCGATCCTTCTGCCAATATTGACGCTCGAATTGTAGAAGTAAAAGTGCGTTTAGATGCAGCTTCCAGTCAGAAAGTAGCCGGATTGACTAATTTACAAGTCAAAGTGGCGATCGGAAGTAATTAAAGATTCAGAAACGTTACTCCCTTCTCGGTAGAACACGATCTAATTCTTCTTTTCTCTTCCTTCGCGTCCTTCGCGTCTTCGCGGTTCAATAATTCCAAAATCATATGCTTGGACTAATCAAACCATTACAACAGTTAAGAGACAGAACACCCCTCGGATGGCTGCAACTCAGTCACGACAAAGGGCGAATGGTAGTAGCAATAGCGGGAATTGCCTTTGCCGACGTTTTGATGTTCATGCAGTTGGGCTTTCAAAATGCGCTTTTCAGCAGCAATACGCGCGTGCACCAAAGCTTGCAAGCCGACATAGTTTTGATTCACCCGCAAGCCAGAAATTTAATTAATTTGTCTTCTTTCCCCAGGCGGCGATTATATCAGGCAATGAATGTACCAGGCGTGAAATCAGCCGAGCCACTTTACATCAAAATTGGCAACTGGAAAAATCCCGAAACTCGTCGTGAAACGTCAATTATGGTAGTCGGCTTCAATCCCGATCGCCCTGCATTTGCGCTGCCAGAAGTCAACCAAAATTTGAACTCGATTAAATTGCCAGATACTGTATTATTTGACCGAGCTTCTAGAGGGAATTATCAAGGATCTATCGCGCAAATTAATCAGGGAAAATCTGTTAAAACAGAGATCGATCGGCGCACAATTAACATCAGCGGTTTATTCACAATTGGAGCATCTTTCGCCGCCGACGGTATTTTAATGACCAGCGATCAAAATTACCTGCGCCTGTTTCCCAGACAAGACTCTGCGAGCGTAAATGCCGGATTAATTCAACTGCAACCCGGTGCTGACCCCGTGGAAGTTCAACAAGTTTTAAAAGCATACTTGCCATCGGATGTCAAGGTACTGACCAAACAAGAATTTATCGACTTCGAGAAAAATTACTGGGCGAATAATACTGCGATCGGCTTCATATTTAACTTAGGCGTAGCGATGGGTTTCATAGTAGGAGTAATTATCGTTTACCAAGTCCTCTCAACCGATGTCAGCGACCACATGGCAGAATACGCTACTTTCAAAGCAATGGGGTACCGTAATATTTACTTGCTCGGCATCGTTTTTGAAGAAGCTATAATTCTTTCTGTCCTCGGTTTTTTACCTGGGGTAGGAGTTTCGATCGGACTCTATCATTTAACTCGCAATGCAACAAATTTACCACTTTACATGACCCTAATGCGGGCATTTGCAGTATTAATTTTGAACATGGTGATGTGCAGTATTTCAGGAACTATTGCCACTCGCAAACTGCAAGCAGCCGACCCAGCAGACATTTTTTAATTTGATTCGTAGATAACTCGGCGATTGAAATCACTTTCTGACTCTTCTCTTTCCTCTTTTCTTCGCGTTCTTCGCGTCTTCGCGGTTCGATAAAAAATATGAAATCCACTACCCTCAACCCCACAGCAAACAACCTACAGATTTCCGAGCCTGTAATTTCCATGCACAAACTCGACCACTACTTCGGTCAAGGCCAACTAAAAAAACAGGTACTTTTTGATATTACCTTACAAATTAATGCAGGTGAGATTGTCCTGATGACCGGGCCTTCTGGTTCGGGAAAAACTACGCTTTTGACTTTGATTGGCGCACTGCGTTCTGGTCAATCTGGCAGTCTCAAAATTCTGGGTCAAGAAATGTGCAATGCCAGTTCAGATAAATTGGTAAATACGCGGCGCAACATTGGCTATATTTTTCAGGCCCACAACTTGCACCGCAGTTTGACGGCGCTACAAAATGTACAAATGGGTTTGGAAGTTCATGGCAATTTGTCACGTTCTGAAATGCGCGATCGCTCTGCAAAAATGCTAGAGTTAGTAGGATTGGAACAGCGAATTAACTATTATCCAGATGACTTGTCAGGGGGACAGAAACAAAGAATTGCGATCGCCCGCGCCTTAGTCAGTCAACCGCAAATTGTTTTAGCTGACGAACCAACAGCCGCCCTGGACAGCAAATCCGGTCGCGAAGTGGTGAATTTGATGCAGAAACTTGCCAAAGAACAGGGCTGTACTATTCTGTTAGTCACCCACGACAATCGAATTTTGGATATTGCCGATCGCATCGTTAACATGGAAGATGGAAAATTGGCATAAACAGTTATTAGTTAGTTCTTAGTTGTTATTTGTTGCTTCTAATATAGCAATCCTAAATGAGTCGTAAAGTTTTTTACCCCACCCCAACCCTCCCCTTATTAAGGGGAGGGAGTAAGAAGTTCACAAATGATTTAGGATTGCTATAACAACTAACCAATAACAACTAACCAATAACTCATAACTAAGAGGATTCCAAATCTTGCTGATTAAGGAGATTCTTTCGTTTAGCAAGCATCAGCGAACCGTAGCGGTTAGCCCAAACTTGAGTAAACTCAGCACCTAAAAATAGTATCTGAGCCGAATAATTGATCCAAAGTAAGATAATCACGAAAGAGCCAGCAGCACCATAGGTAGAGGCGACACCGCTACCTCCGAGGTAAATTCCAATTAGGGATTTGCCGATCGTAAACAACACAGAAGTGATCGCGGCACCAATCCAAACATCATTCCAAGCCAGATTAACATCGGGCAATAGTTTGTAAATTAAGGCAAACAGCAGCGTGACTACACCAAAAGAAATAGCAAAGTCCACAATCTGCCAAATACCGACGGGCAAGTGCAGCAAGCCATTCAACCAATAGCTAACGGCTGCTAAAAGGGCGCTAATTACCAAAGAAACTAGCAGTAAAAAGCCGATGCCTAAAATCATAGCAAAAGACAATACGCGGTCTTGCAAAAATCCCCAGATACCTCGTCCAGGGGCTGGTTTAACATTCCAAATAGTATTGAGAGCTTCTTTAAGATTAGTAAAAACGTTGGAAGCGCCCCACAAAAGTGTAGCAACGCCGACTAAGGTAGCAATCGTTCCCGATTTAGGTTCCGAGGCTTTGACGATCAAGTCTTGGACTGTTTGGGCACCATCTTTGCCGATTAAACTTTGGAGTTGGGCGACGATTTGGCCTTGGGCTGCGTCGGCACCAAAGACTAAACCTGCGATCGCAATTACGATAATTAACAGCGGGGCGAGAGAAAACACCGTATAATACGCTAGGGCTGCTGCTAGAGTTGGCGCTTTATCTTCTTGCCATTCCGTAAAAGTTTGTTTGAGTAGCGATAAGACTGTTTTTAATTTCACGGTATTTAGTTTAATCTACTTATTGTTCACAAGCAGATTTTACGAAGTCAAAAGTCTTTTGGCATCCGCCACAAGATAGATTTATGGATCGGCAAATTACCTTTTTTCTCTGTTTTGAACGAACCGCGAAGACGCAAAGGGCGCAAAGGAAGAGAAGAGAAAGATTTGACAAGTTTCACGGGCAAGATGTACAGTGAACACTTACGAATACAGCTTAGTGCGGATATCCGAAATGTGTAGTAATAGACCTATCTAAATTGCCAGCTAAAATAAAAGAATTAACCTAAAACATCTATCATATTAGATATCTATTTTGAACAACCTTACTTGCCTAGAAATAGAAGTGGCCGAAACACTGTTGAGATTAGCGATGTTGCTGGGCTTAACTCTCTTAATCGCCTTTTTCGTGGCATCAGAATTGGCATTAGTGTCAGCAGACAGGCATCAAATTCGCCAACTCGCGCAGTTGTCCGACGCTCCAAAAATCGCTAAAGCCGCCCAACTCGTCCACCAAGCTCAAAACGATATCCCCCATTACCTATCCGTCACCCAAACAGGCACGACAGCAGGAAGTTTGCTGTTAGGTTGGCTGGGCGAGGGAGCAACGGTGCATTGGATAGAACCGTGGCTTGACAAATTGCCTTTAGGTCATTTACCTGCTATGCTGACGGCTCATGCGATCGCAGTTCCATTAGCTTTCATCTTAGTAACATACGTCGAGATAGTCTTAGGAGAACTCATCCCCAAAGTATTAGCAACCCACGAACCAGAACGCACTGCTTTACTGTTGACACCAGCCTTACAAATCTGCTCGAATGTGCTGTGGCCACTACTGGCAGTTCTCAACGGTACTGTACGTCTGCTGACAGGTTGGATTACCAGCAATAAATCCCAACCTTTGCTATCACCTTCGGAGGCAACTCTCGTTCAAAATGATGCACATTCGGTACTGCTTTCTGGGATATGGGAAGTGACGGCAGTTAACGAAAAATTCGGATTGAATCTGCCAATTAACCAGGCTTATCAAACAATAGCTGGATTCATGATTCACCAATTGGGTAAACTGCCAAATCAAGGGGAGAGATTGTTGTGGGGTGAGTTGGAAATAGAAGCAGCAAATGTAGTAGAAGGCAGTTTAGAAACAGTGCTGATACGTCAAGTAACTCGTCCTTTGTTTGAGACTCAACAGCCAGAACTTGTGTTGAATTGAATTGCCGTGTCCCTACTGGCGATCGGGCTAAAACAATGTTAGGTTGTAATTAGTCGCTCAGTGCGACAACCTACCAGAAATCTGCAAATTGCATAAAGCAAAGTTTATGAGGTGGATATGCTGAAAACGCTTTGGGCGACTGTACGACAAGGGAAAATTGAATTGCTGGAGTTATCAGAGTTACCCGAAGGGGCAAAAGTATTGGTAACACTCTTACCTGATGAAGAATCTGAGTTTTGGCTTCAAGCCAGTCAAACATCACTAGATACAGTTTGGGATAATAGTGAGGATGATGTCTATGCCCAGCTACTCTAAAAATGACATAATTTTGGTTAGATATCCCTTTTCAGACTTGTCTAGTTCTAAGGTAAGACCAGCAATTGTTGTGAGTGCACCGCACGTATCTCAAGACATTATGATTGTGCCATTGACAAGCAAAACAGCATCCTTACTTGAGGGTGAGTTCATACTCGCTGAATGGTCAACAGCAGGGTTAAATGTTGCTACAGCAGTCAAGCGAGGTTTGTATACAGTACATGAAAGCTTGGTTGTAATCACGATTGGCCAATTAGCAGATTCTGATGCTGAGCGACTGGAGCAATCTCTCAGAGGTTGGTTAGGGTTTTAGTGCAGCTATACACACTATAATATCTTGTGTTTTCGATACACATTACGTCCGTTTACTTCACAGCCACCTTAACCGCACCACCAACAAACTGCTCATAATCCGCCAACAACCACCCCGGCAAACAAGTCTTCGCATCCTCAACCCGCAACTGTCCAGGGCGACAAAACAGCATCGTCGCTAACAAATAATTCACAGCTTTAGGCATTCCAAACCCTTTACTTAATTCAGCAACTAACGAATTAAAAACAGCGCGTTCTGATTCATTCAACGGCTCATTAATAAACCCACTAGCCAGAATTGCCTTGTAACCTTTACCAAAATCGCTCCGGTACAAAACTTCCAGTTGTTCCTCAGAGACACTCAGCCACAAATCAGAAATTTGCTGGCGAATTTGCCGTAAATTTACTAATACTGGTTCAGCCATCGGGTCTATTTTATAAAGGTTGATAGCACCAGTTAATTGATTGATAAACTGCGGTAGATAATCTTGTTTGACAATGGTTTGTTCTGTTTGAGCGAAGGCACTTTCAAACACCTTGTCATAATCGTCAATCAACCAGTTTGGCAAACGAGTATTAGCATTTGGAACCCGCATTTTACCGGGTACAAAATACAACATCGCACCCAGCAGAGCATTGATAGCTTGCGGATGCACCAATCCTGTACTAATTTCAGTCAACTGCTGCAAAAACTGCTGTTCGGCTTCAGTCATTAACTCTGCTTGCAAGCCACATCCAAGTATTGCTTGATATCCTTTGCGAACTTCACCTTGATAAAAAGTTGCCAGTTTTTCTGGCGGAATAGTTAGCCAAAAATCAGCTAATTGTCGGCGGAGTTGTCGGAGTTCCAAAACTACCGATGCGTCACATGAATCGATGCGATAGAGATTAACACATCCTAATAATTGATTTGCAAATTGTGGGGATTGAATGTATTTAACTAGCAAGTCAGAACTAGATGCGGAATTAACAGCATTTTCCGGCTCAAAAACTTGCTCGTAATCGCTGATTAACCAGTGTGGTAAACGGTTTCGAGCTTCGGGAATTCGCATGGTTCCCGGTGGGAAATATAGCATCGCGGCAAGTAAGGCATTGATGGCTTGGGGATGCACTAATCCTTTGCTAATTTGGGTTAATTGCTGCAAAAATCTTTGTTCGTCTTCCATCATTGGTTGATGTTGAAAGCCGGAAGCCAGCAGAATTTGGTAGGTTTTTCCTGAATCGCCTTTGTAGGTAGTTTCGAGGTTGTCAGCGGGGACGTTTAGCCAGAAATCGGCTATTTCTTTGCGGATTTGACGCAATTGTGAGATTGCTGAGACGTTGGAGGAGTTGGTTTGGTAGAGTTTGACGGTATTCAATAGCCGATCGCCCAAATCTGCCACTTTGGGAATGCTATCCTGTAAGATGCGGGATGTTGCTTGGTGGTCAGTTTGCCATTTGCCAAAGAGTTCTTGAAATAATTGTGCGATCGCCCCTGAATATGCCACACTATCAAAACAAGCGGGATTAGCTTGCATTTTCTGCTGAATTTCCTGACGATAGCGTTGTCGCAGTTGAGGATTAGTGCCGAGAGTCACTGCTAGTTGAATATAAGATGCTTCGCTATTGGTGATTAAATCTGGCATTGAGAGCGATCGTATCACAGCCGCCCCCATTCGCGATCGCAAAGTATCGCCATCCCTAACCACACTTGGAAGTCCCACCTCCAGCGGATCAACCAGAGAAGTAGTCCCCGCATAAGGATAAGAATCCAAATAAACATCCGCCAACTTCAAAACTTCTTTAACATCCGCACGGTTAGGAAAACTCTTCAACACCCGCAACCGCTCACTGTCAATCCCATACTTAGCAAAAACAGCTTTCATATTATTCACAAAAGCCCCCCCAGGATAATGATTAGTCCAGCTAGGGCCAAAGGGCATTAAAAACAGCACAGAATTAGGAACAGCAGCCAGAATCTTTGCCCATGTTTCCCTTAACTCCGGCACTAGCTTATACAAATTCGCACTCGAAATAAACACAACATATTCCTCAGAAATACCGATGCTATTTCGAGTTACCTTAATGCTAGGAGTATAAGGTTCTAGGGTATAGCTAAAACAGCAGCCAGGGCCGTCAATAGTTGCTAATTGCTCGCGATAATGCTCCTGTCCATTAGGTGTAGGTTCCATCAACTTACCAGCAATGTAATAGTCAATGTGTCGCATTCCTGTGGTAATAGGAGAATTAAAACAAGTGGTTTGTACCCGCGCCAATCGATGCAGCGCTAGTAAACTAATTGGATGAGTGACAGCAGTAATATTCGTAGCAATCAGCAGAATATCTAAGTCATCAGCGCGGATATGCTGAACTTGACTTGACAAGTCATTCGACAGTTTAACCAGTCTGTCAGCGCGACTCTGACAATACTGTTCTAGTTTGTTACCATCGAGATTGACAGCATACAAAATAATCTCAAATTGTTCTCGGTTCAGATATTCAAAAGCGGGTAAAGTAGCAAAAGTTTCCGTCATCGCCCCGAAATGTTTAGTCAGGACACCAAGGCGAATTTTCTGCCTGTTTGCAAGTCTAGCCGGAAAAATGCAATCTATCGCTGAGCCACGATTTTTCATGGCATATTCAATAATATCTCCCCGTTTTGTGTAGATATCCTTGAGATTTTCACTATTGAAGTAGAGAGGAATAAAGTTAGCACTTTGGGTAAAGAACCAGGCGATATCTCGCCACACTTGCGAGTTTTGATTCTTGAAGATATTGCTATGTAAATAACTCACCCATCCCTGCACATATCGGCAATAATTGTCAGCCTCTCCGATTTCTTGAAAGAGCATAGGTGCGGCAAACATGAACTTGAGATAATCATTGATAAACCAATTAGGTATCGCTGCATTTTCATACTTCAGCCGCAACTGGTCAGCACGACGATACAGAGCGGCTGCTAGTAGGTAGTTAATGTCTTTGGGAGTTTGAATTCCCTGGGAGAGATGTGCTGTTAGTCGATCGATCAAAGTCTGTTCAGTATCTGTCAGTGATTCATTTTTGATGTTGCTGTGTAGCAGTATCTGATGCGCCTTGCCTAAATCGCTTGCATAAGCATTTGGTAGTTGTTCTACAGGCAGATTCAGCCAATAATCGGCAAGTTGCTGGCGGGATTGGCGGATGTTAGCGAGGCTTACTTCATTAGCTTGGTCTTTTTGATACTCTCCCACGTATTGGGACAGCGAAGTTAAAAATTGTTCGGGTTTATTAACTTGAACTAATTCATCACTTATTAAATTGCCATGTTGCTGTAAAATTTGCTGTGACCAACGCACTTCTTCTGGTTTGTAAAGTTGAGAGTGCAGGTTGATAATTGTGGCTCTCATCAAGTCTAATTTTGCGCGCTCAGCCGCCATTTTTTGGGTTCTGCTAGAGCCGTCGCCATGCTGTCTGTAATATAGATAAGGCTTAGGCAGGCGATCGCCTAACCAGCCTTTTTCATAGGCAGAAACCCAAAATTCCCAGTCTTCGCATCCCAGCTTCATCACTTTTTTCAAGCCGCCTACTTGCTCGTAAATTTCCCTTCTAAATAAGGAAGTAGCCGGGGCTTGATTGTCTCTCAAAAACCGATTGGCATCAAAGTCACCGTGGGTAACAAAATCGCAGTTTGCTCCGAAGTGCTGCACATCTGTATAGACAAAACCCACCTGGGGTTTCGCTAATAAAATTTCCACGCACTCCTCTATAAATTTAGGATGCAATTTATCATCAGCATCTAGGAATAAAATAAACTTTCCTGACGACTGCTGAACGCCAACATTTCTAGAATCAGCGGGCCCCGTGTTCGGTTTATCTATGAGGCGAAGTGATTTTTGAGGATACAGTTGAATTAAATAATTTGCGAAGTTGCTGGTATCATCAGAACTACCATCATTAACTATGATACATTCCCAGTTTGGATAAGTCTGACTGACAACACTTTCAACAGCTTCTCTGAGTAAAGTTGCGTGGTTATAACAAGGAATGATTACAGATATTAGAGGAGTATTTACTCCACTTAAATCGTTCTTTTCCGCAGTATATGCCAAACTTACTGTACTTGTTTTAGCTAAATTTACGTCTAATCCTTGAGTGGAAATTTTATGCAATAAAATCTCAGAAACTGAAAATTCTTCCCGCTTGTAAGCCTCTCGATTATTGATAATAATTTGGGCAAAGATATTCTTGTAGTTTCTCACAACCTCTTGATAAAGTCCTGTGTGGTTATTTCTATATTTAAATAAAGGTTTAGGAATTCGATATCCAAAGTAACCTCTGATACCCGCAGCAATCCAAAAATCCCAGTCTTCACAACCCTTAACATTAGTACGATAGCCACCAATATTTTCCCATACTGTCTTTCTATACAGCGCACAGTAAGAAATATGATTAGCGTGGATTAGTTTAGAAAAGTCATAATTTCCAGCACAAATGAGTTGGGTGGATTCACCAAAGTCTTGTCTATCGCTGTAAGCAATAGCCACTGAAGTATTAGTTTCTAATAAATTAAGGCATTCTTCTAGCATGGTTGGAGCAATCAGGTCATCAGCATCGAGAGGTAGTATGTATTCCCCCTTAGCTTCTGAGATTCCTCGATTTCTAGGAATAGCAGGTTGTCCAGAATTAGCTTGAGCAATCAGTTTTATTAGATATTGAGGATGAATCCGAATAAACTCTTCAGCGACTTCTTGAGTATTATCGGTACTACCATCATTAACGATAATTACTTCAAAATTTTGGTAAGTTTGTTTGACAACACTTTCAAGAGCTTCATACAAATATCTCCCTTGGTTGTAGCAAGGGATAATTACAGAAATTTTCGGCACTGACTTTCCCTCTAACTTTTTGACCTCTAATTCAAAGTAGTCAGAACCCACATGAACTGAAGGGTTTTGGCAATTATGATATTTTTTCCAATTCAGCTTATACCCACTCTGGAAAAATTTAAACAGGCTATCTACATCTGTTTTTTTTGTAGTCCAAAACGCATTTTTATGAGTTTCTTGCACTCTATTAATAGTCAAAGTTAGACACTTACTCTGTTCAAAGCAAGCAAGATATTTGCGCTTTTGAGATAATTTTGTTCGATTACAGTAGTCTGCTACATTGCTTTCTAGGTAGTTCGGATTAAATGGTTGATTAGATAACTTCAAAAACTCTGAAATATCGCTTTTGCGGTAAATAGAACCGCTAACTTCCCAGGGATAAGCCCAATCACTAATACCAGCTTCGTAAGATTGATGAGGCAATTCTACCCGCGTCCAATCCCACATTAAAAAATCTTTTTGGTTAATCAGTTCAGGGTAGGGCTGAATATTCCTGCCAATTCTTAGCGAAAAGCCAAAGAGTTCGGGCTTTTCGCTAAGAGCTTTAATACAAATTTTAAGATCAAAAATTGATTTATAGAAAACATCATCACAGCCCCACAAAACGTATGGCTTTACATACTTAAAAATGTTTTTTAAGTCACTCAAAAAGTTTGTCTCTTCTATCCAGTTGACTTTTTGGTATTTTTTGATTAACTCCCAATAGGATATTCCTCCTGTCTCTTTGTACAAAACGTAGATGCTACGTTCTTCTAAACCTGAGTAATAAAGCAGGCTTTCTAGGTAAGATTGCAGTTGAAGTGGCCGATGTTTGGAAAAAACTATAACTGACAGCATCTTCGGGTATCCTTTGTTAATTTATTTATGGCTCTGCCATCTGATATAAGCAGCAATTGAATGAAATTATTCTAGATTTATAAATCGAATAATTTGACTAACTAGGCTGGTGTATTCTCAGAATATCATTTTCTAAATCAACTTGATAATCGGGTCTGCTTTTGGCGACAAACTCTTTGAGTTGACTAACCGTTGGATAATCATTCATTCCTGTAAATTCACGGGCATCATCTATAAGGATGACATGATTTTTAATGGGATGTGATAAAATAGCTTCTAACTCCTGCATGATAGGCGTTTCTAAATCTCCTTTTGCCGTGATTCCGGCTGAATAATGCCCGTCCAGCCAAAAAAGGCAGGGTTCATTAAGATAAGTCAAAGTTTTCGGTAATACTTGAGCGCTATCTCCCTGTAAAATATAGATATGGGGTCGGCTGCTAAATCTTTCTTTTGCTTCCAAGTAAAGCGGAACGCTGAGTTCAATAGAAAATATCTGTCTGAAAACATCCCTCATGCTGAAAACCATGTCTCCCAAGTAGGTTCCTGTTTCTACCAAAGTAGTTAGTGAAAATCTCTGAGCATAATCTTTCACGACTTGCTGTTTAATTGCTGGGGGAGGCGGTACGGGCTTGCCAGATGCGATCCAATATTGGACTTCAAGCTCGCTTTTATTTTGAATTTTTTTAAGATGAACGACATAAACACACATCTCACCCACTTTCAAAGATTTGAGAACATCAGCTCCTGAAGGGTGAGGGGCTAAGTAAACTTCATCCAATATTTGGTATCCTGGAAAATAGGAAAGAAATTGCTGTTTTGAAAAGATGCGGTGAGCGTTAAATGCAATACAACTGGTTCCCAAGGGAACACTGACAATTAACTCACCTCCAGGCTTAAGAATTCGGTCTATTTCTGCACAAGCACGTCGCGTCCCATTGGGCATGATTGGGTCTCCATACCTGCCAAGACCGATGTGTTCGACAACGCATAGGGAAGTTACAAAACTTTGAGAGGCATCTTCAAAAGGCAGATCTAGAATGCTTCCAGCAACTAATTTTAATCCAGGTAAGTTGATTTCTGGGGGTCTGATATCGACAAAAGTTGTCGGGACAAATTGAGAGATAATACTGGCATAAAGTACCGTTGAACCAATGTCTACGACGGCCGAAGGTTTTTGTTCAAAAATTTTTCTGCTGGCCCAAGTATCTTGGTATAAATAATATTTGTCGATCGGGGTATTCGGCAGGTCATCGCCCAGGCAAGGATAAAATATGGTATTAGGGAATTCTTTTGATTCTTCGGATTCGTTAAAGCGGGTAAAATAATCAATAAAGTCTTGTTTATATTTTTGAATTTGGGGAGCATTGATATTTACAGATCGGGAACTAGCAAAAGCATCAAACATTTTTTCTAGATCTGAAATCATAAAACCTTCCTGAATTTAGAGTTTGCTTGGTAATCGTTTCCTAGGTTCTTTAAGCTTGCAATGGCTGAACACCCATTTTGGTTGTTCCCAGAATAATCCCACTATTTTATACAATATCTCTGCATACACACAGGATTATTTTACAGAGCAAGCGCTGCTGATTGAGATATCCGATCGCAAGTGAGCAGCTTTAACATCGCTTGACTTCAATTGACAAATTCAACGCTCTACTCGATCTCAGCCATCGGCATATTCGGAGAGCGCGGATTTGGATATATTTGCAACCCACCAACAATAATATCTCTTTCAGCAGTCTCCTCGTTAGCATACTTAACTATCTGCTTCCTAATCTTAGGGAAGTTAAACTGTGCAGCAGTTGATTCTGGCAAAACTAGCATCGTCGCTCCTGTATCTACTTTTGCCTCCAGATCCACTATCTCGCTGTCAGTCAAAAAATTTCTAATTTTTAAGGTGGTGTAGGTAATTCCCATCGCTGCTCACTTCTTGGTTTCTAATAGCTTAACTGAAAATCGCCCCCCACGAACCGAAAAGCCTGTGGGCTGCGATCGCCAACTATTGACAAAAATCATTTAATATTGTAGGTAACAGCTTACTCACGGGCCGATCGGAAGTTCGGTTTCCACCACCTCAGAGGACCGATCGCCCTTGCCCGAATTCCTCCCACACAAAAACAAGTTACAATTACGTTAAGATTGATGAACATAAATAAAAATTCCCAAAACACAGGGACTAAAAATTAGGAGATCCACCTCAGTGAATAAACGCTGGAGAAACGCTGGCCTGTACGCACTTCTGGCTATTGTAGTCATTGCCTTAGCAACCGCATTTTTTGACAAACCGCAGCAAAGCAAGGAAGTCTGGAAGTATAGTCAATTCATTCAGGAAGTCGAAGCGAAGAGAGTAGACAAAATCAATATCAGTTCCGATCGCAGCAAAGCCCTCGTCACAGCCCAAGACGGCAACAAAGTGATCGTCAACCTGCCCAACGATCCAGAACTGATCAACATCCTGACCAAAAACAACGTAGACATATCCGTCCTACCCCAAAACGACGAAGGCTTCTGGGTAAAAGCCCTCAGCAGTCTGTTTTTCCCGATTCTACTCCTAGTCGGACTGTTTTTCCTGGTGCGACGCGCCCAAAATGGGCCCGGAAACCAAGCCATGAACTTCGGCAAATCCAAAGCTAGAGTCCAAATGGAGCCCCAAACTCAAGTCACCTTCAGCGACGTAGCCGGCATCGAACAAGCCAAGCTAGAACTCGCCGAAGTCGTGGACTTCCTGAAAAATGCAGACCGCTTCACCGCAGTCGGTGCCAAAATCCCCAAAGGCGTGCTGCTAGTCGGCCCTCCCGGAACCGGCAAAACCCTCCTCGCAAAAGCAGTCGCTGGAGAAGCTGGCGTTCCTTTCTTCTCAATCTCCGGTTCCGAGTTTGTCGAAATGTTTGTCGGTGTGGGTGCTTCCCGCGTCCGCGACTTGTTTGAACAAGCCAAAACCAATGCTCCTTGTATCGTATTCATCGATGAAATTGACGCAGTAGGCCGTCAACGTGGCGCTGGTATGGGTGGCGGTAACGACGAACGCGAACAAACCCTCAACCAGTTGTTGACCGAAATGGACGGTTTTGAAGGTAACACCGGCATCATTATTATTGCTGCTACCAACCGTCCTGATGTGCTGGATGCTGCGCTGCTACGTCCAGGTCGTTTCGATCGCCAAGTAACAGTCGATCGCCCCGATTTCGCCGGCCGCCTGGAAATTCTCAACGTTCACGCCCGCGGCAAAACCTTGTCCAAAGATGTGGACTTGGAGAAAATCGCCCGCCGTACACCCGGTTTCACCGGCGCCGATTTGGCAAACTTGTTGAACGAATCTGCTATTTTGGCGGCCCGTCGCAACTTGACCGAAGTCTCGATGGATGAAGTCAATGATGCGATCGATCGCGTCCTCGCAGGTCCAGAAAAGAAAGACCGCGTGATGAGCGAAAAGCGCAAAACCTTAGTTGCGTATCACGAAGCCGGTCACGCCTTAGTCGGTGCACTGATGCCCGATTATGACCCCGTGCAAAAAATTAGCATTATCCCCCGTGGCCGCGCTGGGGGTTTGACTTGGTTCACACCCAGCGAAGATCGGATGGATTCTGGCTTGTATTCTCGCTCTTACTTGCAAAATCAAATGGCCGTAGCTTTAGGCGGCCGCATTGCTGAAGAGATTGTCTTCGGTGAAGAAGAAGTGACAACAGGCGCTTCCAATGACTTGCAACAAGTGGCAAGAGTCGCACGCCAAATGGTGACTCGCTTCGGGATGAGCGATGTACTGGGCCCTGTAGCTCTCGGTCGCCAACAAGGGAATATGTTCATGGGTCGCGATATCATGGCTGAACGAGATTTCTCGGAAAAAACCGCTGCTGCGATCGACAATGAAGTCCGCTTGTTGGTAGAACAGGCTTACCGACGTGCTAAAGATGTGCTGGTTGGTAATCGCCACGTCCTTAATGCTTTGGCAGATATGCTAGTTGAAAAGGAAACTGTGGATTCCGACGAGTTGCAAAATTTGTTGGCTAATAGTGATGTCAAAATGGCGACGATCGCCTAATTGATTTTGGATTTAATCTAAAGTTTGAAATCGGTAATTGGGGTTATTCTGGGATTGTCTGGAATAGCTCCAATTTTTTTAATAGTAGGGTGCGTCGCTGCGACAATTCTCGCTATTTACAGTTATCCCATAGCGACGCACCCTACCACTACCTAATCGATCGCTTTTTTGCTAAGATGATTCTGACTTTAGGGACAACAGCTATGGAAAATGCCCAATTGCTGCGAATTACGATCGATCCGAATATATGTCACAGCAAACCCTGCATTCGGGGGCTGCGATATCCAGTCGAATTTATCCTAGAATTGCTGAGTTCTGGGATGAGTACCGAGGAAATTTTATCTGACTACGATGATTTAGAACGAGACGATATTTTAGCAGTTGAAATGAGGAGACGGCTTGGCCTTAGTCCCTACCCCAAAATAATCTTGTAGGGAAACGGCACTGCCGTGTCCTCTATATCTTATGGTAAATTTAATACATCCAGGCTTACCATCAAAGCCACATAAATCAAGGATTGTAGTCGATCGCCCAAAACGCCATGCCAGATTCCGAATTTTCCGATGATTTAAAGTGGACACCTGAAGCCAAGGCTAAGTTGAAAAATATTCCCTACTTTGTCCGGGGACAAGCTCGCGTCCGCATCGAACACTTAGCCCGCGAAGCTGACACCGAAGTCGTTACAGTGGACTTGGTTGAGCAAGCCCGCATCGAGTTTGGCCAGTAAGCGATCGCAATGTACCATAAAGCCCTAAACTATAAGTTGCCTTTCCTAATATTCACAGAGCTACTGAGTCACCCGTGCGGAAAATAGTTATTGCTGGCAACTGGAAAATGTACAAAACTAGGGCTGAATCCCTAGAATTTCTTCAAGGATTCATGTCCTGTCTGACGGAAACCCCAGAGGAACGAGAAATCGTGCTTTGCGTTCCCTTCACTTCCTTGGAGATCGTCTCGAAAAATCTGCACGGGAGCCTGGTGCGACTCGGTGCTCAAAATGTTCACTGGCAAGAGTCGGGAGCTTATACCGGCGAAATTTCAGGGCCGATGCTCACAGAACTTGGGGTTCGCTACGTCATTGTCGGGCACAGCGAACGTCGTCAATATTTTGGGGAAACTGACGAAACGGTAAATTTGCGCCTCAAAGCTGCTCAGAAGTACGGTTTAATTCCGATTTTGTGCGTCGGGGAAACAAAGGCCCAGCGAGATGCAGGGGAAACTGAAACTCATATTTTCTCTCAGTTGGCACAGGATTTGGTGGATGTCGATCAGACAAAGTTGGTGATTGCTTACGAACCGATTTGGGCGATCGGCACTGGCGATACTTGCGAAACCAAGGAAGCTAACCGAGTGATTGGTTTGATTCGCAGTAAATTGAGCAATCCTGACGTGCCAATTCAATACGGCGGCTCCGTTAAACCGGAAAATATCGATGAAGTCATGGCTCAGCCGGAGATTGACGGGGTTTTGGTTGGTGGTGCTAGTTTGGAAGTTGCCAGTTTCGATCGCATTGTCAACTATAACTAAGATCATTTCTGTTTAATTCGGAATTGTATCAGATGAATTTCTGTAGGGGCGGGTTTTACAAACAATAATTGACTAAAACTAATAATCTCATAAACCCGCCCTCTTCATGCTCGATCGGACCATTAACTCCCGCATAGGCTCACAAGGTTTCGAGCCATCCTGAAATACATGAAGATATATAGCAATCCTAAATCATTTGTGAACTTCTTACTCCCGGACCTTAATAAGGGGAGGGTTGGGGTGGGGTAAAAAACTTTACGACTCATTTAGGATTGCTATACTAGAACATCCAGAAGAACCCGCAGCCATTTGGGTTACACAAATGATATTGCTGCCAAGCATCTGCGTTAACCTAGTTAATCAAAGCTCTCCCCAACAAAATTCATGCTTGCCCGCATCCAAGAACTAGCCACTACCCTCGCCCCCCGCCTCATCGAAATTCGTCGCCACATCCACTCGCACCCCGAACTCAGCGGCCAAGAACATCAAACCGCCGCCTATGTAGCCGGAGTTTTGGCATCTAGTGGAGTTCATGCGATCGAAGGAATCGGCAAAACCGGTGTCATCGGCGAACTCAAAGGTAATAGCAGCGAGTCCCGGTGGCTAGCAATTCGCACTGATATGGACGCTTTACCGATTCAAGAACGCACAAACTTAGAATTTGCCTCAAAAAACCAAGGAGTCATGCACGCCTGCGGCCACGACATCCACACCACGGTTGGTTTGGGTACGGCGATGGTATTGTCTCAGTTGGAAGAAAAATTACCTGGTCACGTCCGCTTCTTGTTTCAGCCAGCAGAGGAGATAGCCCAAGGCGCGCGCTGGATGATTGCTGATGGCGCGATGCAAGATGTGGATGGCATCCTCGGAGTGCACGTTTTTCCGACGATTCCCGGCGGTTCAGTGGGCATCCGCCACGGGGCACTGACTGCTGCGGCAGATGACCTAGAATTGATTGTGATGGGCGAATCTGGCCACGGTGCGCGTCCCCACGAGGCGATCGATGCAATTTGGATTGCTTCTCAGATTATTACTACTTTGCAGCAGGCGATTAGTAGAACGCAAAATCCTTTGAGGCCTGTGGTTTTGACGATCGGGCAAATTAGCGGCGGACGAGCACCAAATGTGATTGCCGATCGCGTAAAATTATTGGGCACGGTGCGATCGCTTCATCCCGAAACCCACGAAAAACTCCCCGCTTGGATCGAACAAATTGTCGCTAGTGTCTGTCAGACTTACGGCGCGAAGTATGAACTCAACTACAAACGGGGAGTACCGGGAGTGCAAAACGATCCAAAACTTACCCAATTACTCGAAGCGGCGGCTTTGGAAGCTTTAGGTCGATCGCGCGTCCAGATTTTACCAGAACCATCCCTCGGCGCCGAAGATTTTTCGATGTATCTAGAACACGCACCGGGAACCATGTTTCGCTTGGGAGTTGGACTCGCTGACAAACCGAATTATCCCCTCCATCACCCGCAGTTTGAGGTGGATGAAGCCGCTATCATTACTGGCGTTGTTACCTTGGCCTATGGTGCTTGCCAATATTGGAAACAGCATGAACATCTCAGATAGAGTGCTGACTTGATCATATACTTAACGGTGCTAGTCCTGGACATACTATTAACCTAAAAAAACTGGTTTTTCGCGATCGTCATTCACCTAAAATGACACAATTAATTTAAGAAACTGGTTTTTTGTGTTCAGGAATATCAGCTTAAACTCTAAGTTTGTTAAGTATGGAAGATTACCAAGCCGCTTTTATAGAACGCCACTTTGATACTGAAGCACTAAACCAATCTAAAAGGAAAGTAGCGGCTATGCACTTCGGTGGTGTAACCATCGAGTGTCTACTAAAAGCAATGATTTTTGCGTCTTTAGGAAAGGGTGCAACTCAGGAATGGAAGACAGACTCAAACAATCCTGGACATACTATTACTAATCCTGGACATAGCTACATAGAGGCATTAAAACGAAACAATAGACTTAGATCTAAAATTGATAATTTTCCTGAAGTGCGAAAATGGCTGGATGAAGTGGAAAATCCCACCAGCCAACATTTCATAAATATGCGCTATTCTGGCATTGAGCCTGATGATGAAAGTTACAAACGCTGGTTAAACGCATATCAGAGTCTCAAAAGATGGTTACAGAAACAAGCTACTCAGCTTTAAGGGGTTTAAAATGCAGGAAAATTGGCAAAGTTCGCTAAAGCAGCACTTGACATCTGAATATGTACGGAATTCGACAGAGTGGGTTGATCTGAATATTTCTACATCAGGATTGTTGAATTTGACAATTATAAGCGATCGCTTTGTCAGTTTATCTATGCCTCAGCGCAAGCAGGAAATCTCAACCTTACTCCAATCTCGTGTGCCTCATTTATCTCCTGGATTTCTCTCCTTATATACACTTCAAGAAGCTGAATCACTGAATATTTCACCGCCACAGGTTTTGAATGCAGCCTCAGTAAACACTTGGCAAGATTTAGCTATCCAAGCAGCCAATCCGCAAAATCAAACCCAACTACCCCAACCCGAACTCCGTGTACCCAGAACAGTAACATTTTATTCATTTAAAGGAGGAGTAGGTCGAACTACCGCATTAACTCATGTTGCCTCAATTTTAGCAACGCGCGGTCTTAAAGTTGTAGCTGTTGATTTAGATTTAGAAGCACCTGGATTGAGTACAGCATTCAACCTGAATCCACAACCAAAGTATGGAATTGTTGACTATTTTTATGAGCGTTCCTACTTGCCAGAAGGAATTAAACCCAGGATTTCAATTGCCGAAATATTTGGTGAAGTGAGAGTCCCAAATGCCACAGGGAGATTATTTGTTGTTCCCGCTGGTTGTCTAAATCTTGATTACATTTCTAAAGTTGATGATCTCCACGCGACTACTATTATTGACGGAGACAAAAGTCTTTGGTCGATTTTTAAAGGAGAAATTCAAGAACAATTAAAGCCTGACATTCTGTTGATTGATTCCAGAACTGGAATTAACCAGTGGGGAGCTTTATCATTAATTCAAGCTGCTGATGGAGCAATAATTTTTCTTTTTCCTAACGAACAAAACAAACAGGGAATAGAATTGCTCTTGCAATCGCTTCAGAGTCTAAAAAATATATCAATTGATTTTGTTTTTTCTCCTGTTCCTGATATTACTAAAACTGGTTTGTCGAAAGTAAAAAATATTTGGGATTCATTGCATAAAAAAATAAAGACAGCAACCAATGAAAATTATGAAGCAGAAACAGATGAAGATGAGTCGGATTCAGACAACGATCAAACTCTAATAGAAGATATTTTAGTAATTCCTTACCTTGTGCCAATTGCTTTGGCTGACAGCTATCCTGTACCAGGAATGCAAGATTACTACACAAAAATTGCTAACTTAATTGATGAAAAAACTGATGAATTAAAACGGAGCAATGTTTTAAATATAGAGCAGCGATGGAAGATTATTGAAAGTCTAAAATTTCCCGAAGTAAATGCTGCCGATCGCAAACAAGATTTGAGCTTACTTTTTCAGAAAACTACTGATTTTGAAAAATTTTTAGATGATACAACCTGCCTAATTAGAGGACGAAAGGGAACTGGTAAAACTGCGCTGTATTGGCTTTTTCTCAAACATAAAAGTATTGCCGAAAAAATAGCAAATGGACGCTTGGATAATACTAAATTTTTCTCAGCACATGGTAGATTTCAGGAAAGTCGGCCATCCCGTACCGAGTTTCAAATCATCCATCAAACTTTGCAGCAACATGGTTGCCCTTGGGAAGATTTATGGAGAGCTTATTTACTACTTAGATGTTATCAGGAAAATGTCTTAAAATTTCCTAGACTTGCAAAATATAGAGAATTAATAAAAACTATTAAAAATTTACCTAAAGAAAGATGGCAGTCTGAAAATACTCAAGCTTTGTTAGAACTATCTACTAACTCTCAACTACGCCTCATAGTCAAAGATGCCGTAAACATTCTTCTTAATGAACAAGCCAGAGATAATCATCAAAAACTGTGGTTTCTTTACGATGATTTAGATGAAGATTTTCCTGAAGCAGGAGAAGTAAGACACCAAGCACTAACTGGATTATTTCAATTGGTTCAGTCTTGTGATGCCGAAAGATTAACAGAAATTAGATTTAAAATTTTCTTGAGAGAAGATATCTGGAATCGTTTGATTTTTGATAACAAAAGTCATTTTACTGGACGGGATATTATTTTACAGTGGACTAGGATTGACTTTCTACGATTAGCACTTCGTCAAGCAATACAATCTAAAGATTTCAAAAATTTGGTTGATAAATTTTCTCCTATTGAAAGTATCGATCAAGCTAGTGAAAATGCGATTGATAAAGCCTTAGAAATACTTTGGGGAAGTCGTCGCAGGAGAGGGGGAAAAGCTAAATATGTGTCCAGATGGGTCTATGAAAGATTAACAGACTCAAGTGGTACTACTTTTCCTCGAAGTTTAAGCATATTACTAGAAGGAGCAAAAGAGCAAGAATTAAGCTATGAAGGGAAACTATCAATTCAACCACCAAATGACCGTTTATTGCGAAGTCAATCTTTAGAAAGCGGATTGAAGAAAGCATCAGAAAAACGCTGTGAAGAAATTCAAGAAGAATATCCTAGTTTGGCTGCCTTTTTTGATTCTCTGAAGGGACAATCAGCCATTTTAGAAAAAGAACAATTGCAAGAAATATGGCAGAATTCAGCACTTAATATTCGAGAAAATTTTGGAGCATTTGTTTCGTTTTTAGGCGAAATCGGCATTATTGAATGGCGCGAAAAAGAGCAACGCTATAAATTTGCGGATATATATGTCTATGGCTTTAAGATGGATCGCAGAGGCACATTATAGAAAGTTATCAAATCAAGTAGTCAAAGGGTACGGGAAATTTATTTTTTTTCCAGAAGCGCGATCGCCCACTCAGCTCAATCCTGCAATGATATTGACACTCATCGCCAGAATAGCGGTGTTAAAAAAGAAAGACAGCACACTATGCAACAAAACGAAAGACCTCATAGAGCGAGAAGTAGTCTGCACATCTGCAACGAAAGCAATTCATCCCAACCCCAAAGGAAAAATAGAGAATTGCGATGCCGGATTTCTCATGCCTTTGGATAGATCGATCGCCCTCAACATTTTGGATACAGTAGGAAAATCTTCATATACGGATCAGCAGATGATGCAATCAGGAATGGGCATAGAGATCGCGCCAGATACTCCCTCAGAACTCTAGAACCAATCTCCGAATCATCGCACTTTCAGATCTAACGCTCTTCCGAATTGTGAGTCTGCTGGCTGAGGCAGGCTACAATATCTTGCATAGGAGAGTCCGACTTTTGGGATGAGTCGCCTTGCTTCCCTGGTTAGGAGTGCTTTCTGGAGGGTGCTGAGATTGTTAGGAGGACTGTTGTGTCAGACCAGCAAGACCGAATTTTACGTTTATTCATGGAGGAGGCTAAGGAGCACCTCGATACTTTAGAAAATGGTTTGGTGGATTTAAAGTCCACCATGAAAGACCCGGAAAACATTAAAGAGATGTTTCGAGCCGCCCATTCCGTCAAAGGAGGGGCGGCGATGCTTGGTTTGGATAGCATTACAACTACGGCTCACAGATTGGAAGATTGTTTTAAGATTCTTAAGGATGGGCCTGTTAAGCAGGTTGACCAAACAGCAGAATCTTTGTTTCTCAAAGGAGTTGACACGCTTAAGGATTTGGTGCAGCGGATGTCGGGGCCTTTTGGCTTGAGGAATGAGGAAGGGGAGAAACTCGTAGAGCAAATCATGCCGACGTTTGCTCAACTGGAAACTCACCTCAATAACTTGGTTTCAGGCAAAGTTGCTGGTGCTGCTGCTAAGTCGGGTTCATCTGGGGCTGCTTCAGCAGTCGGGGGGACGACGAATTTTGCAGCTTCGGTGATGGTGTTACTGAAAGAAATGTTGCAGGTGTTCAAGCAGAAAGAGTCGGCTGCTACTCGCCAGCAGTTGTCTGATGTGTGTGTTCGCCTCTATAAGTTGGGAACTGGTGTCGAGAGTTGGCAAGGTTTGGTCAAAACTGCTAGGGTGGCGATCGCGAATCCTGAAAATTCTTATAAAGTGTTAGCTCCACTGATTATCAAAGAACTTAAGGATGCTGGGGATTTGGTGCAAGGGGGGAAAGTCAAGGCGATCGCTCCTAGTAAAAATTTACTGCTTTTGGCAAGACCAGTACAAGCGGCGACAAGTGTTCCAGCAACAGCCCCAGCAACAGCCCCAGCAACAACCCCAGCAGCAGCGTCTCAGCCAGTAGCTCTGCCGTCTGAACCGAAGGCAGTAGTAAAGCTTTTGCTGAAAACTTTTAACAAAAAGCAACTCTCGGAAATAGCTAAGTTACTGATTCACGCTATCAAATCTTCTCCCTAGGATTCTGGAAGGTAGAAGGTATAAGGATGTTAGGCTTGAATGTCATTTTTTTATGCCACCTTTCTCGGCAGTTAGGACGTTCTCAATTGCAGAAATCATTGATTTTATGGTATTTCCCTTCCTCCTTCCTCCTTCCTCCTNTCCTTCTTCCTTCTTCCTTCTGCTATATCTTTGGGCAACCCTGGGTTAGAATTAGTGAAGGGGTGGGCGTGCAACGTTGTACGAGAGTTAAAAATCGAGCAGGATTTAGAAGGCGGTAGCTGTGAAACCAATTCGTTCATTAGAAGATGCTTTAAATCGCTGTCAGGCGATGGGAATGCGCTTGAGCCGCCAGCGTCGATTTATTCTTGAACTCCTGTGGCAGACCCAAGAACACCTCTCAGCAAGGGAAATTTACGATCGCCTGAATCAACAATCCCTCTGGATAGGTCACACTTCCGTGTATCAAAACCTGGAAGCTCTTTCGAGAGAGGGGATTATTGAGTGCTTAGAGCGATCGGAGGGACGCTTATACGGGAATGTCAGCGATTCTCACTCTCACGTCAACTGTCTGGATACGGCTCAGATTCTCGATGTTCATGTGGAATTGCCCAAAGACTTGATTGCACAAATCGAACAGCAAACGGGAGTTCGGATCGTAGATTACCGCATCGACTTCTACGGCTATCGATCGCCCGAATCAACCACAGAAGGCTCGATCGCCGAATTTTAGATTTTAAATTGGGGATTTGGGATTGAAGATTCACCAACAGACATCTCCCATAATTCTTGTGGAACAGGCATCCTGCCTGTTCTTGACTGGCTTTTTAGGAGATGTCTAACAGATAATACAAAAAAATTGCGTGTGTACTTACTGTATAATTTACGTGCGTTTGATTAGTACCAAATGCAAAAGCGCATTACAGGACAGGCTGAAGTAATGGCGAGACGACAATCTGACAAATTCTCAAGACCACCGGAGTACAACCCATTCTCTGAACCGACAAAGTTAAGTGCAGAATCGGTAACAAGCAATGATAGTTCAGCAGCAATGACACCACCGATGGTCGAAGGCAAAAGAAGTTTTTGGCAGTGGCAGCTCATCTGGTTGACTGTCCTGGTGGGTTTTGGAGTAACGGGTGTGGCCGCATTTCTGTGGTTGCTGACCATGCCACCGCCCCCCAACTGCCAGCAACTTTCGCCACTAGCCGCCGACGGGGAGCGGCTTTATTGCGCTCAGCAAGCAGCTAAGTCTGGCAAATTAGAACAGCTAGAATCGGCGATCGTACTTGTACAAGCTTGGCCAAAAGAACACCCAATCTACTCCCAGGGTCAAAGTTTGATAGGGGAATGGTCGAAAGCAATTTTGGGATTTGCCAAGGCAAAAATTGAGGCGGGTGACTTGAAAGGGGCTATGGACATTGTGGCCAAAATTCCCAAAACCAGTCCGTCTTACCCGGAGGTACAGGAGGCGGTTAGCGCTTGGGAAAATAATTGGCAGGAGGGCCAAAAGCTCTACGATACGGCTCAAGCAGCTTTGAAGGCTGACGATTTAAAAAAAGCCTGGGATTACGCTCAAACTCTGTTTAAATTGGACAATATTTTCTGGAGTCAGAAGCGCTACAACGAGTTAGTCCAGCAGATTGCTGTGGAAAGAAACGGCTGGCAACGCTTGGAAGAGGCGAGAGAATTGGCGAAGGATCAAACTCCCCAGAAGTTCGCTGAGGCGATCGTCTTGGCTCGCAAAATAGACTCGAAATTGTTTGCGCGGGCTAAAGCAGAAGAGGAAATCGCAGGCTGGAGCAAGATTTTGCTGGCAATGGCGAATAAACAGTTGCAGGCGAAAGACTTGCCGGGGGCGATCGCGGCAGCTTCTGTGGTCCCACAGGATTCGCCACTGTTTGCGGAAGCTCAAGATTTGATGCAGTTGGGTCGAGCTCTGGCGGTGACTTGGAATCAGTCGATTACCACACCTATAGGGGAACACATTTTTAGCTTGCTAGAAGGGCAGGGCGCTGCTAGTCAAATTGCTTCGGGCCGTCCTCTCTACGAAAAAGCTCAAACTCAAATAGACAATTTGGAAGTGCAGTTTCAAGATTTGGTGCGACTGCAAGTGGCGAACTCGATCGCTAGTATTGGTCTACCCGGAGCCTTGGCGATGGCAATCGAGCAAGCTCAAACAATCGGCAAGTCTCAGCCGCGAAGGGTTCATGCTCAAACTTTGGTAGCTTCTTGGCGCAAGGAAATTCAGCGGATAGAAGACAAGTCTTTTGTGATGCTGGCTAAGCAATTGGCTGAGCCGGGAACGGTTGAAGGACTCAAGGGTGCGATCGCTCAGGTAACTCTGATCGCTCAAAACCGCCCCCGCAGGCTAGAAGCCCAAACTCTCCTGGCGAGCTGGACGAAACGCATCGAAATTGTAGAAGATCAGCCGTTTTTGGACGGAGCCCTGGCCCTAGCCAAGCAAGGAAAGCTAAGCGAGGCTATTGATAAGGCTTCACAAATCAAGAGCGGTAGGACTTTATATGCTAAAGCTCAGGATAATGTCTATCAATGGGTCACCGACTTGCAAGTGGCTGAGGATCAACCAATTTTGGATCGAGCTGCTGAATTGGCTTCTCAAGGTAGGTTAGGATCGGCGATCGATATGGCATCGCAAGTCAGTTACGGTAGAGCTCTGCATTCGGAGGCTGCTAGCGCGATCGGGCGCTGGAGTGCCGAACTTAGCGCCAAAACAGCACCCTTACGGGCGGAACCCGCTCCCCAAGCTGAACCAGCTTCTGTTGAGGAGTACGCCCCAGCTCCGCGACAGGAAGAGTACGCCCCAGTTCCGCGACAAGAGTACACCCCTCCCCCGGAACCAGCTCCGGCTCCCGAACCTTACTATCCACCAGCTCGACAAGAGCCACCAGCCCGTGAGCCTGAGCCTTACTATCCGCCAGCCCGTGAGCCTGAGCCTTACTATCCGCCAGCTCGACAAGCTGAGCCCTACTATCCGCCAGCTCGACAAGCTGAGCCTTACTATCCCCCAGCTCGACAAGCTGAGCCTTACTATCCCCCAGCTCGACAAGAGGCTCCGGCTCCAGCTCCAGCTCCCGAACCCGCTCCGGCGGCCCCACCTCCGATTCCTGAATCGGCAGGGTCTCCAGATGGTAATTTAATTCCAGAGTAATTGGGGTGTTTGCCGATCGCTCAGTGCGATCGGTTGATATAGCGTCAAGAATCACCACTCCTGAAGGACGGTGAATATATCAACACAGATGGCTAATTTTCAACTGTTGTCGATCGGTAATGACCCGATTTTCCGCCTGGGTCTGCGAATTGCTTGCCAGGATTATCCTGATTTGCAAATTTTTGCCGAGGTTTCAACTGTCACGGAGGCTTTGGAAGTTCTCAAAGTGCGATCGGCGAATGGAGAGGGAAAACCAGCAGATTTGGTGGTTTTTGATTTTGATGGACACAATGTGCGATCGGGCGAAATGTCAGGACTAGCATTTTGCCAACAGCTCAAAACTCTCTACCCAAACCTACCAGTTATACTCTTAGGCGGGCCACTAACACCGGAGTGGCGATCGACCTTACAGGAAACTAACATCAATGGCTATTGTCCTAAAGGTAGAGATATTAGCCTGACAATGGCCGCTATTGACTTAGTAGCATCTGGTCAAACTTATTGGCCAGAAAATACGGCTGTTATCTCAGAAAATGAACAGGATTTAGCAGCAGTTCAAACAAAAGAAAACTCCCCAGCAGATATAGACCATAATCTAGATTTTCCAATAGTTTCTACGCCCATCCACCAAAAATTACTGGCTAATATTTGCTTATCTGGATTGCGCCAAATTGACGCAAATTTAGCAATCATAAAAGTTGAATTGCAAGATACTATAGCGACAGGCAAAAAAGATTTTTCATCTATTTTGGATGAGGTTTTGCTGAGCGGACACCGCCGAGAATTGCTGGCCGCTCGTTGGATTGTTAGTCAGTTATTGCCTCAAGAAGGAAGAAGGAAGAAGGAAGAGGGAAGAGAGTCCTGCGACTCCATTCAGGATAAAAAGAGAGCCATTCGACTTCGCTCAGGACACGTCATGGCCCCTGACTCAGATCGAATGGTTCAAGGTAAAAAAAGGAAAGAGGGGATTAATTAATTCTGAATTTGTAGTTGAGAATACAGAATCTTCGGTGATTGCCAGTGACTGGCAAGGGAGTTTGTTTGACTCGCTCAGGGCTAAATTGCAATTGGATTTGGTGAATTTGACTGGCGTGCCTTTGGAAATCGATATTTTGCGATCGACCAAAAAGCTCGAATTGATGAGTTCCATCCTGCGGAAGTTAGAGGAATTGCTAGAAGAGTTACGCTTGGGGCAAGTGCAACCAACTCAACTACCCGAAAAAATACCTACTATTCTGCGGGATTTGTGGGAACAAACAATTATAGATTTCTTTGGCAGATACTACACCCTGCAAATCAGTAGAGATCAGATTTTAGATCGCATTCAAGCAGATTTAAAACCCTCTAAAAGTCCCGCCGAAACTTCTGCCTTTAAATTTGCACGAAACAGCATAGAAGTTGTCCCAGTGCTGCTGGAAGATACTGATTCAGTTAGAGCCGAAATACTTGACAAAATTCCGATGGTAGTTGATTTATTTACACACTTTCTATTTGAAACTCCCCTCATAGTTGATAATATTTCTTGTCTGACTGGTAGCCCGCAAGCAATGCAGCGGGCTGAATCTTTGTTACACAATTTAGTAATTCAAGTGGCTAGCGGAGTAGTGCAGCCTCTGCTCAACAATTTTGCGAATGTTGAGGAAATCAAACAAGGTTTTTATGATGGGAAGTTGATATCGACACGAGAGATTGAGCGGTTTAGGAATAACTTGTCCTGGAAATATCGTTGGGAAAGCTATTTTGTGGAACCAAAAGCTATTTTTGAAAGTAGGTTTTGGCTGTTTGTATTGACGGATTATGGAATTCACAGAATTTTTATTTATGCCCCCAGAAATCTGGAATTAGCACAGCTTTCTGGGTGGCAGTTGGCATTGACTTTGGTATTGGAAGCTAGAGATGCAATTTCACCTAGAGTGAGGGCAGTTATTTTGCTGTTGGGTGCTGGTATTGTTTACATTTTGACTGAGGTAATTGGACGGGGAATTGGTTTGGTAGGGCGGGGAATCATTCAGGGGATTGGCAATTCTTTACAGGATACTAAGTTTCGCAAAAATGGGTAATTGGTTGCCGATGCCAGATGCCCGATGCCCCATGCCCCATGCCCCACGCCCGATGCCCCATGCCC
>NZ_NXIB02000259.1 GCF_002412335.2 Tychonema bourrellyi FEM_GT703 | reverse complement strand
ACTCCGACAACTCCGACTCCGACAAGTCCGACTCCGACAACTCCAACTCCGACAAGTCCGACTCCGACAACTCCAACTCCGACAACTCCAACTCCGACAACTCCAACTCCGACAACTCCGACTCCGACTCAGGGCAATGATACCCTCCAAGGTAGCGCCCAAAACGACACCATCGACGGCCTCGGAGGCGACGATGAAATTTCCGGTCTAGGAGGAAATGACTCCCTCCTAGGCAATGCCGGAGATGACTACTTAAATGGTGGGGAAGGTAACGACAGCCTCTTTGGTGGCGCGGGAAATGACATCTTAGAAGATGAATTCGGCAATAATTTGCTCTCCGGCGGCGACGGCGATGACGAAGTTTTCGGCGGCAGCGGTGCCGACACCCTCACAGGAGATGCCGGAGATGACTACTTAAACGGTGACGAAGGTAACGACAGCCTAAGTGGCGGCGCGGGAAATGACTTCCTAGACGATGAATTGGGCAATAATTTGCTCTCCGGCGGCGACGGCGATGACGGAGTTTTGGGTGGCAGCGGTGCCGACACCATCACAGGAGATGCCGGCGATGACTATTTATTTGGCGAGGAAGGCAATGACTCTATTTCTGGCGGTGTCGGCAACGATATCGCAGATGGCGGTGACGGTAACGATACCTTAGCTGGCGGTGACGGCAATGACCAACTAAGCGGTGGCGCAGATAATGACAGTATCAACGGCGGCCTTGGTAACGACGAACTCTACGGAGATGACGGCAACGATACCCTAGAAGGTGGTGGCGGTGTAGACAGTCTCTTTGGCGGTACTGGCAATGACTTCTACGTGTTAAATGCTACCTCCGCAGGGGGCAGCATCATTGCCGATGACAGTGGCATCGATAGTCTAACTCTCAATGGTGTGACGCTGGCGATCGGCTTGGCAGCCGGTACGGCAGGCGTGACGCGGGGCGGCGAATTCAATACCGACTTGCTAATTGACCTCAACAAAGATGGGGTTTTCAAAGCTGCTGACGACTTGTTAATTGTTGACTTCTTCGCGGAACCAAATCTGGAAGAAGGAGATGGTTTTATCGAACAAGTTGGCAACCTCTCAGGGGCCGCTATTCTCAAGAGTTTCCCTCTGAAAGCGACGCCCGGCCCAGATTTCCTTCCAGGTGGCAGTGGCGATGACAACATTGACGGATTGGCCGGCAACGATACGATTGAGGGCAATCAAGGCAATGATTCGCTGTTCGGCAACGCTGGCAATGATGTGTTGAACGGCGACGAACTGATTACGATTAGTGAGGCGGGCGGTACGGTAATTCTCGGTACGGGAATTGGCAACGACTACCTCGATGGCGGTGATGGTAACGATACTCTCGACGGCGGTGAAGGTAACGATACTCTCGACGGCGGTGCCGGTGATGACAGTCTCAAAGCCGGTAAGGGCAATGACATTATCAATGGAGGAGAGGGCAAAGATTCTCTGTACGGCAACGAAGGGAATGACAGTTTGTTTGGCGGTGCCGGCAATGACATTCTGTTCGGGAACGTAGGGAATGATACTCTCGATGGCGGCGATGGCGATGATTCCCTAGTTGGCGGTTTGGGCAATGACAGCATTGTCGGCGGTGCCGGTATCGATACGGTGTCCTATGGTACTCTACCTAGTCCCGTCAATATCAATCTCGCAGCGGGAAGTTCCACAGCCGAAGGTACTGATACTCTCACCGGTATCGAAGTTATCATCGGCACAACTTTCGCCGATACAATTATCGGCAGCAGCAGCGATGAAACTTTAATCGGTAACGGCGGTGCCGATATCCTAACTGGTGGCGGCGGTAACGATACCTTTGTCCTCGACCCCGCAACAGCCGGTGGTAGCAAAATTCAAGGTGCTGCCGGTACTGACAACCTCGTTCTCGCGGATACTACCTTAGTTACATCTCTCACCAACGGTTCAGTAGGAATCGGCCGCAGCGGTACTAGCTTAGTAGTAGACCTGAATAAAGACGGTCAAGTCAACCTCGCTAACGACATCGAAATTCTCAATTTCTTCGCCTCTACCACTGGCAATGTTCCCGGTACTGGATTCATCGAAAATGTAGCAGGTACTCCCGGAAATACAATTCTCGCTAAGTTTGCCATTCCCATTCCTATTCCTATTCCCATTCCCACGCCAACTCCCACACCAACTCCCACACCTCGCGGCCCCCAAATTTTAACGCCGACAATTCCGATTTCCAGTCCGAATACTACCGTTGATTCTACTTTGAATGGCGGGACGCTTAACGATTTCTTGTTCGGCACTGCACAAGCTGATTCACTGAACGGTTTAGCTGGAAATGATACGATTTACGGCTTAGATGGTGCTGATAATATCGGTGGCGGTGACGGCGAAGATTCGCTATTTGGCAATGCTGGTAATGACTTTATTGATGCTGGAAATGGCAATGATGTCGTTTACAGCGGTAAAGGTGACGACGGCATTTTAGGTAGTGCAGGTAATGATTCGCTGTACGGAAATGACGCCTCGGATATTGTTTTTGGAGGAGATGATAACGATGTAATCTTTGGTGGCAAAGGTGATGATTCTCTGAGTGGCGATGCGGGCGATGACAGCGTTTTCGGTCAGTTGGGTAACGATTACTTACTCGGTGGCAGTGGCAATGATGTTGTCAACGGTGGCGAAGGAGATGATACTTTAACAGGTATCGATCCGATCGCAACTAACCCAGGTTTTGGGGAATTTGATACTTTGACTGGCGGAGAAGGTAAAGACCGTTTCTTGTTGGGAGATAGTGATAAAGTTTACTACTCTGGTGATGGTAATGCTGTGATTAGTGACTTTAATTCTGTCGAGGATGCGATCGTCCTTTCGGGAGTTAAGGCTAGTTATTCGCTGTCGGTTTCGGGGAATGTGACTAGCCTTTTCCTGAAAAAAGCTGGTCAATCTGACAATCTAATTGCGACTGTGCAAGGCGTGACTGACTTAAATCTCGATCGACCTTATTTCACTTTCATTTAGGAATTGGGGAATTGGGGAATTGGGCATCGGGAATAGGGAATAGGTTATTACCAATGCCCAATGCCCAATGCCCAATGCCCAATGCCCAATGCCCAATGCCCAAT
>NZ_NXIB02000258.1 GCF_002412335.2 Tychonema bourrellyi FEM_GT703 | reverse complement strand
ATCTCCCCCTCTCCCCCTCTCCTCATCTCCCCATCAAACGAGAATGAAACAGCCCTGCCCTACTAGCTGTTCACCCATCCACCATCAATATCAACCGGGCGGGATCGAGCCGCACGTACCAGGGAAAAGGCCGATCTTTGAGATCATTCCACTTTTCCTTGAAGACTTCTGCTTGCACGTGGTAATCCTGTCCACCCGCAGGCATCCCATTGAATTTGAGAAACAGCGTCATCCGGTGTGGCGTTTCACTGGTTGCAGCTAACCAGCAAGGATAGGTATTGTCAACTTCAGGATTGGTAGTGATGCTAATTTGGTGGGCGCGAATGCCAACATCAGTGAGGCGATCGTCCAGGGCTTCTAGCACTTGTAAAGTGATTCCCCAATCAGTTGCTGCAACTGAATTCGAGCCTTGTACCACCGCACGGGAAAAGTTTTTACAGCCCGTAAGTTGAGCGATGCGAACCGTTTTGGGATGCTCAAAAATCTGATGTTTCGAGTCATAGGCGATCGCTTTTCCTCCCGACATCACCATCAGTTGTTCACAAATTCGGTAAGCCTCCTCCAGATTATGAGTAACAAATAACGTAATGCCGCGGTAAGTTGCTAGAGTTTCCACAAGTTGCCGTTCCATTTGACTGCGGAGATAGGTATCTAGCGCTGAAAAAGGCTCGTCCAGTAACAGCAATTCTGGTTCAGTTGCCAATGCCCTTGCTAGCGCTACCCGCTGTTGTTGTCCCCCCGATAGTTGATGCGGATAGCGATCGCCCGCCCGGAGCATTTGCACTCTGGCCAACTGTCGATCGACTCGCTGCTGGCGCACTGATTTTGGCAGGTGCTGCAACCCAAAGGCAATATTTTGAGCAACTGTCATGTGGGGAAACAGGGCATAGTTTTGGAACACTAAACCCACGTTTCTTTTGTGGCTGGGTAGGTTGATGTTTTTGTCGGAGTCAAAGAGCGATCGACCATTCAAGACTATTCGCCCTAACGAGGGCGTATCAACACCAGCAATACAGCGGAGAGTCATGCTTTTACCCGAACCCGATCCGCCGAGTATCCCCAAAGTTTCTTGTTTTGCTGTAAAAGCCGTATCGAGTTTAAAATTCCATAGTTGTTTCTCAATATCGACGAGCAATCCTGCTTGCGTCTCCTTGAGTTGCGGTTGAATCCAATTCCCTAAACGAGCAGGAGTCGTGGATTTTCCACCCCGATTTACAGGCTCATTTGCTTCTAGCAGCCCTGATTTTGTTTGGTGTCTATTTTGTTCATGGCGCTGCTGCCAAAAGTTCACAGCTACTATGCCCGATAGCGAGAGAGTCATAATACAAATTGCCCAGAACCAAGCCTCGTTCATTTCTCCAGCGCCCACCGCAAAATAGATTGCCATCGGCATTGTTTGCGTTTGTCCGGGAATATTGCCTGCCAGCATTAACGTGGCTCCAAATTCTCCCAATGCTCTGGCAAAAGCGAGTGTTATTCCTGCTAAAAGTCCAGGCACTGCCAGTGGTAGAAGAATCTGAAAAAAAACTCGTTTTTCAGACGCGCCTAATGTTCTCGCCACTTGCAGCAAGCTACTGTCGATTTGTTCAAAGGCACCCAATGCTGTTTTGTACATCAGGGGAAATGAAACAACCATTGCCGCCACGACTGCGGCATACCAGGTGAAGATAATTGTGAAGTCAAATTGCTGAATCAGTTTTCCGATCGGACCATTTTTGCCAAATAGTAACAGCAGTAAAAAACCCACCACAGTAGGTGGCAAAATCAGCGGCGAAATTAGAATTCCTTCAATCAATGATTTCCATCTACCGCGATAGCCCAACATCCAATAAGCCGCAGCAGTACCGAGAAAAAATGTGGCAATTGTGGCAATTCCAGCCGTTTTGAGAGAAATCCAAAGGGGCGATAGATTAGCAAACATAAGTAGAAGGAAGAAGGAAGAAGGAAGAGTGCTTATATAGCAATCCTAAATCATTTGTGTAATTCTTGTAGGGGCAAACCCCCCGTGGTTGCCCGCTTTGGTCGGGGTAGGCACGGGGGCACTACCCCTACATATTTTGCGAATCATTTAGGATTGCTATATAGCAAGCTTTATTGCCATCTGTATCTTACGTTTAATTATAATTAGGTGGATTTACTTAGCAGCAGCCTCATAAAAATAGTTCGGTACGTGGGAAACTCAGAGGCTTTAGCCCTGAGAGTTTCAATCAGCTATTCCAAATCCGTATTTCTTGAAGATATCTTGAGCTTGTCTGTTCCTTAAAAATTGAACGTAAGCACGGGCTGACTGTGGATCGCGACTTGCCTTAATTACTGCGATCGGATAAACAATGGGTGAGTGCAAGTTGCTGGGTGCTGTTGCTACCTGCTTGACGCGATCGTCCATTTTGGCATCTGTCACATAAACAACTCCTGCATCTGCGTTACCGCTTTCCACCGCGCCCAAGACACTGCGAACAGAGTTGCCGTAAACAAGTTTCGATCGCACTTGCTCGGTTATTCCCAATTTACTGAATAATTCTGCGGCATACCGTCCAGCAGGAACACTGCGCGGCTCACCAATTGCAATTTTCCTAACATTAGAATTGGTTAACTGGCGAAAGTTGGTTAACCCCAAAGCGGAGTTATTAGGCACGATTAAAACCAGATTATTGGTCAAGAGATTGTGGCGGGTATCGTTCAGGATCAGATTTTCGTTTTGCAGTTTGTCCATCTGCAAAGTTGCAGCAGAAATAAAGACATCGACGGGTGCACCCTGTGCAATTTGCTGTTGCAAAGGGCCTGATGCTGCAAAGTTGTAGTTGACAGCGACACCAGAATTGGCTTTCTCAAAAATGGGATCGAGTTCCTCTAGCGCATTCTGCAAACTCGCGGCAGCCCCAATTAAAAGTGTTGTCGATCGAGCCTCTGCTGGTAGGGGCGAAACTATATTTAAACCACCAGACAGTATCAGGGTGACAAGCAGACTGCTGAAAAAAGCAATTACACGTTTTTTCATAATAATAAGCTGTTACGCATTTAAACCACTAACTATCCATGTAGGGTGCGTCACTACGCACCCTACAATACCATTTTAAATGCGTAACAGCTTACAGCGTATTCCATGTATAGCAATCCTAAATCATTTGTGAATTTCTTACTCCCTCCCCTTAGTAAGGGGA
>NZ_NXIB02000257.1 GCF_002412335.2 Tychonema bourrellyi FEM_GT703 | reverse complement strand
ACAAGAGTCTTCTCAAAGTCCCCCTTCTTAAGGGGGATTTAGGGGGATCTAGACTTAGGTAAAAGCAAGAAATACCAAGGGTTTCAAGCTTAAGTTGACACCTATGGGCAATGCCGTGTCCCTACCGAAAATCATACCGTAGGGAAACGGCAATGCCGTGTCCTAATTTCTAATTTGATTTGAAGGAAAACAGCATTTCCACTTGAGCACTTGAGGGATCTGGGGAAGTTGTAACAACGCTAACTCCTCGAATAGAATTGAGGACTTCAGCAGTGGGCGGCGACACTAAAGTTGGTGCTGCTTTGAGCAGGTATTGGTTAGCCCAAGACATGGTTTTGTCCATATCTAAATAAAAGTAACCCCGATCGCCTGGTGAGACAGAAGTTGCGATCGCCTTAAAATTTGAACTGCTACTTAATGGCTGTGGTGGGGTAGCGCTAATCATATCCACTAAAGGCCCGCCAAAAGCTACAAACATCGTATTTTTATCCAGCCAGCCATGCCCGAATAAAGTCCCTTGTTGCGGTATTTTCCACTCCGTCACCTCCTTTCCCTGAACTTGTCGGGGGGCGATGCTGACTGTCGGATTACTTTTGGCGATCGCATCCAGTTTTTTCAGCATAGCTTCCGCTGCGGGGCGATCGCTTGTTTCAAAAATCATCGTCGCGCCCATGCCAAACTGAGACAAAATACCTTGATTTGAAGCGATCGCCCCGATCGCAAATTCCCCATTCATCCAACCAAAAACATCTCGATCCGCATCCAGATTCACCCCCTTCAAACCATCTCGAATCTGCTTCATACTGTTAGTAAGTTCCGGGCTATTTTTCGCCTCGGCGGTTGCTTCCGACCAAAATTTATCGATGCCCTTTCCGCCAACTAAAGCCAGAGTTTCACCAGGAAATTTCGGCAACAATTTCGATGCAACTTGTGGATTTTGCTGAGCGAATTTCGGGTCTAATTGAGCAATAGTTTTCACCCTCAATCCCGCAGTGTCCACCCCAATTCCGGCAACCATTGACTTAACTTGTTTGAACTGTGAAATCACCGTTGAAGACAACTTCACATCTGGCTGCAAATTAGCTTGAAGTTGCTCCATCGCCGCCGGATAGTCAGGAATATAAACAGTGGCGATCGGATTGGATACCCCTGCACTTTCAGATAAAAATTTACTTGCATTCTGCTGTGTAGCGAGAGAAGGCTGTCCTTTGAAAGTCTCGATCGCCAATTCCACAGTTTTTTTCAAAGGAGCGATCGCCAATTGATCGTCCAGCAAAGCTACACTATAGGCCTTACCACTTGTTTCTACAATCTCAGCAATTTTTACCCCTTGATACTCGCTTTCCTGAATTTTTGTACCGGGCTGAGATTTTAATCTATTGGCAAAATTCCAAGCGCTAATTTTATTTTTCACACTCACCACCAGTAGCAGTTGTAGGGGCTTCGTCTTCGCCTCACCATCAGGGGGAAGCAAAGCCACCATCACACCTCCTAGCCAAGGCTTTAAGTCCTTCTCAAAGTCAATTTGAGTACCCGCCAAGCTCTGATCTTGAAAAGTCTTCAAATTTTCGGCGACCAACTTTTGAGCGCCTGGGGTGCCAAATAGCTGCAACTGAGACAGCGCTTGGGGATTGGGGGAGATAAACGCGGCCATCATTGCTTCATCGGGTACAACTTTGGCGCTATCTTGGGGGTTCGATACTTTGTTAGTCAAACTCTGGATGTAAAAGTAGGCCCCGGCGCTACCCGCTGTGACGAGGATAGTGGCAGCAATTAGAAGTTTTGATTTTGTTGCAGGCATTGTTTGTGATTTTCGCGTCCCCTATTAGTTTAGTCAAAATACAGATAAGCTGTTACGCATTTAAAATGGTATTGTAGGGTGCGTAGGGGCGAATGGCTATTCGCCCGTACAAGGCGTTTCCCATGTATAGTAGGGGCTAAGAGAGCCATTCGCCCGTACAAGGCTGACGCACCCTACATGGATAGTTAGTGGTTTAAATGCTCCACAGCTTAGCTGGTGGAGAGGCTTGAGTTTTGTATCATCTAAGATACAAGTTTGGGCGATCGTCTAAACTACTAAAAATATGAATTATTGGGTAAAAGATGAAAGTAGCGATCGCGGGAGCAACGGGATTTGTAGGTAGCCGTTTGGTAGAGAGGCTGCATTCGGAAGGACATAGTGTGCTGGTTTTCGCCCGCAACTCGGAGCGAGCTCGCCGAGTCTTTCCCGCTTCAGCTTATCCCAATCTGGAAATTGTCGGTTACACTCCGGCGGAGTCTGGTGATTGGCTGCATTCGATCGCGGGCTGCGACGGTGTTGTAAATTTAGCAGGAGAGCCCATCGCTGAGGAAAGATGGACGGCGGCGAGACAGCAAGCAATTGTGGATAGTCGTAAATTAACAACCGCTAAATTGGTCGAGGCGATCGCGAATGCTAATCCTAAACCATCTGTGTTGGTGAGTGCAAGTGCGATCGGTTATTACGGAACCAGCGAAACCGCCGAGTTTGACGAAAATAGCCCTGCTGGAGATGATTTTTTAGCAGAGGTTTGCAAAGACTGGGAAGCAGCGGCGCAACCCGTGAAAAATGTGGGCACACGGCTGGCAATTTTGCGACTGGGGATAGTTTTGGGAATGGGAGGTGCCCTGGCAAAAATGCTACCACCTTTTAAATTATTTGCTGGTGGTCCGATCGGCACAGGGAAACAATGGTTTTCTTGGATTCACCGCGATGATGTGGTTAATTTAATCTTGTTCGCCTTACAGAATCCGCAAATTGAAGGTGTTTTGAATGCGACAGCACCTAATCCAGTGCGGATGAATGAATTGTGCGAAACTTTAGGAGAAGTTTTGCAGCGGCCTTCTTGGTTGCCAGTGCCAAGTTTTGCTTTAGAATTGCTGTTGGGAGATGGAGCCAAAGTTGTTTTGGAAGGTCAGCAAGTGTTGCCAAAACAGACTTTAGCTAGTGGTTTTCAATATGAATATCCGAACTTGAAATCTGCACTTGAAGAGATTTTGTCTGGGAGTTGAAAATTCAAAAACCAGATAATTATGGTAGGGACACGGCAGTGCCCATTAGTGTCAACTTAAGCTCAAACCTAGTCACAGATTGCTGTTTGACTATTAAATCTAGATCCCCCCTAGCCCCCCTTAAGAAGGGGGGGA
>NZ_NXIB02000256.1 GCF_002412335.2 Tychonema bourrellyi FEM_GT703 | reverse complement strand
CCCCATGCCCCATGCCCAATTCCCCATGCCCAATTCCTGAATATTACCTTTGTTGAAGATAGAGTAAAATGCCACGGGCGATCGAAGCCGCCATTTGACTGCGGTAAGCTGGATCAGAAAGCCTCGCAGCATCCTCAGCACCAGTCACAAAACCAACTTCCAATAACACAGAAGGCATAGTCGTCTTCCTTAAAACGTAAAATCTCGCCTGACGCACCCGTCTGTCTGCCGCCCCCGTCCCTTCCAAAATACTGTTGTGAATAACTCTCGCCAAATCTAGTCCGCTGCCGTAATAGTAAGTTTCAATCCCGCTCACATCCGGCCGACTCATGTTAATGGCATTAGCGTGAATGCTGACGAACAAAGTAGCATTCAACCGCTCAGCCAGAGAAACTCTTGGTTCCAGGTCAATCTCGCTGTCGTCAGTCCTACTCAACACCGCTTGCACTCCCTGCTGTTCCAGGATTCGCGCCACCTGAAACGAGATATCCAAAACAATCTCCTTTTCCTGAATACCTCCAATCCCGACGGCACCTGGATCGCGGCCACCGTGGCCAGGGTCTATTACAACCACCCTGCGGCTGTTAGAAACTTGGGGTAAATCGGTAGTTCCGGTATTCGTTCTCGGCCAAGATATGGGATTGCGATTTTGAGCGAGTGGTGGCGGCACGCTAACAGAGGAGCGTATAGGAGGGTCTACCGTGAGGGGACGAGGGGTGGCTGACTGCCTGACGCCCGCAGGTAGTAGGGAAATTCCGCCCAAACTGCTCAAAGATGCCCGCCACTGTGTATTGGAACTTTTCATCCGCAAAGTCACGCGGGTCATGGGCGGTTCGGTTGGCAGTTGCCGGACTTCAATCCGTTCAACGCCGTGCTTGCCGTTAGTTTGAGGCTGTTGGTTGCTCAGCCCAGGGGAGAGGGTGGCATCTTCAATATCTAGGGTAGCGATGTCCCCAGCCCGACTTTGTTGAAAGTTAATTTGGGGGCGGCCACCTGCGGTGCGGATTAAAAAACCGTCGGCTGTTACTTGAATATTTTGAATGACTGTTGCTGCGGCAGTTTGCGATGATGGTGCAGAAGATTCCACTGACAATCTCTCGCCGCCCAGTTCTGAACTGGAATTGGGATTTCCTGCTCGCACGGGTGTTGGCAAATCTACTGTCCACTCGCTAGGAGAGAGGCCTCGGAATTTTACTTGAGAAGGGTCGATCGTATATCCGTCTTTCAACTCAACCACAATTCTGGTGGTATCGTCATCAAACTGCCCTAATCGTACTGATTCGATCGCACCTGAGTATGGCTGATTTACCGACTGACGGCCCAGACTCGTCCCCGGTAAATCGATTACTAAGCGTGTGGGGTTGAAGATTAGTTGAGCTTTGGGTTGCACTCCGCCATCGGTTGTGATGTATAGCCGGTTCTGTGAAGCATCAAACCGCCAAGATTGTAGTCTCGCTGCTTCGGCGGCTCCGGTGAGCAAAAATACACCTAAGAAACTGGATAGTAGCCAGTGGAATTTCACGACAGTTTTTCCTCAATTGCGTTGCTGCCAAAAGCTTTGGTCGGCGCTTTTTGCCCTCAGCTCTCGGTATTTAGCCGAAAGACGACCGGGCGATCGCCGACTTCAGTTTTTGGCTAAATTGACTTTTTTACGCCTTAACAGGCTCAGAGATGCCATATTTTGGCAAATATTCACACTTCCAAAGACTCGCGACCGATTGGCTAGAAGTTGATAGAAAGATTTCCGGTACAAGGGAACATATTTATTTTTGGCAGCAAGAAACGAGCTATTTCTGGAAGCTCGAAAGTAGAAGTTAGAAGGTAGAATTTTACGGTTATTCAAGGGAGCAGTTTCTGGCATCGGACGCGATCGAGGGACTGGGCTCATTACGCTGTGAAATACAATAGCACTGGCTGGGATCGAGTTCTCAAAACTTTTGACGATCGCCCTTGCCACAATATCATCACTAGGTGAGAATCTACAGTCAACAAGAATACGGATTTACCTCAAATTGGCGCTACTCATCCAGTCCAAAATTTCTTGATTTACTTGTTCGGGGCACTCATCCTGGGGACAGTGACCCGCATTATCTAATTCAACTAACTTTACATAATTTGGGCTACATTCGACAAATTGATGAGGCTTCGCAAACCGGGGCGGAATCATCCGGTCTTGCCGACCCCAAATTAATAACATCGGAATTGTTAATTCTCGTAACACTGTCTTGACACTAGGGCCGAACTGTGAACTGCCAACAGCTTTAAATAAAGCACAGAAGGCTCTGGCTGAACCCCGATCGCCTGCCGGGCCTGCAAGAATTTCCACTAACTCGTCGGTGATGGCTTCGGGGCCCGAATAGGCAAAGGCAACCCAGCGACGGACAAATGAAGGTCGGCGGGCAAAGTAAAACAGAGGTCTTAGTATGAGCGGTGAGACAAATATACTTTCAACGGTTTCGATCGCAGGTAACAACCACCCCGGCACTGCCTCGGCACGCACAGAGGGGTCTGGGAGGCTAATCATCACGATACCTGCCACCATGTCGGGGTGAGCAGCAGCGGCGGCGAGACAAATCAGGGAACCGATCGAATTTCCCGCCAAAACCACAGGCTTTCTGACAAAAGTCAACCAAAAGTCATAAACTTGATCGACCCATATCGACACGTCATAGTCAACGGGAGCTTTTTGGGAAGCTCCAAATCCCAACAAATCCAAGGCGTAAACAGTATGGAACTCGGAGAGGGCCGCCATATTTTGTCGCCAATGACCGATGGAAGCCCCAAACCCGTGCAGTAAAATTATCGGTGTTGTTGGTGGTTGAGAGTCAATTTCTGGGGTGGTGGAATCTTGATTTGCGATCGACCCTTGATTTCGCGATTCTTGGGAACGAGAGGGACGAAAATAAGTGTAGCGAGTTTGCCAGCCCCGCCATACCCAGTCTCGTTGAGTGCCAATCCGTTGATGCCAGTGAAGAGAATTTGTCAATTTTGCCTCTCGCAACATAAATTTACAATCAACAATCCTCATTGTACAGGGCAATTTCAGGGAATTGGGGAGATGGGGAGATGGGGAAATGGGGAGAGGGGGAGAAACAGCTACCGATGCCCAATGCCCAATTCCCAATGCCCAATTCCCAATGCCCAATTCCCAATGCCCAATTCCCAAT
>NZ_NXIB02000255.1 GCF_002412335.2 Tychonema bourrellyi FEM_GT703 | reverse complement strand
GGGGCATGGGGCATGGGGCATTGGGCATTGGGCATTGGGCATTGGGCATCGGGAATTGGGAATTGGGCATGGGGCATGGGGAATTGGGCATGGGGCATTGGGCATTGGGCATTTGAGCTAACCAATAACCAATAACTAATAACCAATAACCAATAACAACTAACCAATAACAACTAACTAATAACAACTGACTACTGACTAACTACCCATTCAATTACTTGTTTGCCCAAACTCACCCCATTAAACAAGTCAATTTCTCTGATCCCTGTAGGGCTGGTGACATTAACTTCGGTGAGATAACCGCCTATGATATCAATGCCAACAAAGTACAATCCGTCCCGTTGCAGGACAGGTGCTAATTGAGTACAAATTTGTAGTTCGCGATCGGTAATTTCGGTTTTTGCCACTCGGCCACCCACAGCCATGTTGCCGCGAAATTCATTGCCGGTGGGAATGCGGTTGATCGCACCGATCGGCTTCCCATTCAACAATATAATCCGTTTATCTCCGTCTTTTGCTTCCGGCAGATAAGTCTGAACCATGACTGGAACAGTACCTTGTTGAGTGCTAATTTCGACTAGGGAATTTAGATTGCGATCGCCATTTTCCAAAAATAAAATCCCTTCCCCAGCTTTGCCGCCCAAAGGTTTCAGAACTGCGGCTCCTTTTTTCTCGACAAATTGCCGAATTACCTGCTTGTTTTGAGAAACAATTGTTTCTGGGATTGCTCCCTCAAATTGCAAAGCGTACATTTTTTCATTCGCATCCCGCAATCCTTTTGGACTATTAACTACTAAAGTTTTAGCGGGATCAATGTAGTCAAGCAGGTAAGTAGCGTAGAGATACGGAACGTTCACTGGGGGGTCTGTCCGCATAAATACTGCGTCCATTGCTTCGAGGGGCTGCAAAGTCGGTGATTCTACTTCGTACCAAACCTCTGCCGCCACCCAGCGTCCATCTACCAATATTACTGGGGTGAGTGTCACCCGACTGAGCATTCCCCAGGTTTTGCCGCCGATGACACTCAACTCGTTGGCTTGAGTCGCCCAGACTTCGTGACCCAACTCTTGGGCTGCTTCCATGAGGGCTACGCTGGTATCGTGTCCTGGAATTAGTCGCGCGAGGGGATCGATGATGAATGCAAATTTCATTAGACTTGTCCAATAATTATTGTGGAACAGGCATCCTGCCTGTTCTAGACAGGCTTTTTTGGAGATGTCTATTGTTTACTTGGCGCTTTTGAATCGATCGCTGGAAAATTCTGCAAGTTAAAGCAAGCTTTTATGCTGCTAGCAATGGGTCTAGATTGCCGATCGCATCGAGTTCGTGCATATCGTCGCAGCCGCCTATGTGTTGGTCGTTGATGAAGATTTGGGGCAAGGAGCGGCCTCCGTTGGCTCGATCGCTCATTTTAGCTCGTGCAGCTTCATCTCCGTCGATCGCGTACTCTGTAAACTCAACCCCTTTTCGCTTCAGCAGTGCTTTGGCACGAATGCAAAACGGGCAGGTTCTCCAAGTGTAAATTTCTACTTTAGGGGCCATCGGATACTCAAAAAATCACAATATTCTTTTATTTTAATCTTAACCAATCTTATTTGGTAGTCCTAAAGAGGAAATGGTGAGATAATGGAAGTGCTGTGACTCTAATGTTGTTTGTCTGTATGTGCAATCTTAGCGTGCCGAGCGGGGAGAGCGGAGGATTTCGATGGATGAGATGACAGGAATTCAAGCCCTCCATCGCAATTCTTCCGACCTCATGATGCGTCCCGGCAAACGGGAGCGGCGAGAATTTGAGTATATTCGCCACCGCACCCAAACATTAATCGCGAGTTTTGATATTGCTCGCTTAGAGGGTGGTCGCTGCGACCGATTTCTTGCGTGACCCCACTCATCAAGATGAAGCAGGTGGTTCAGCAGGATTGATAGTAACAGTTGTCTTTTCAGTTGGGATTGTGTAAGTGAGTAATACACTTAAAAGACAACACAAACAAATAATAAATAGCGCGTTGTGTAATCCAACTACCCCAGCAGCGAAGCCAATGAGCGGGGGGCCGGACAAAAACCCGACATAACCAATCGTTGCAACGAAGGCAATATTTTTCTCGCTGTTACCATCCAACATACTGCCTGCTACCCGGAAAACAATGGGGCCAAGAGACGATAAACCCAATCCCATACAAGTCAAACCTAAAATTGCAACTTGATAATACCCTGTAAACAAAGTCATGCTAATCCCCGTAGCGGCTAAGGAGCAACCCACCAGAGCCACATTACGGCTGCCAAAGCTCTCGACGATCCAATCACCTAGAAGTCGTCCAGCCACATGAGCTGAGTAAAACATCACAAATCCAAAAGTATCCAACCCTGGTGATACACCTAGATCTTCACGAAAGTAAATCGCACTCCAGTCTGCGATCGCGCCTTCACTAAACATCACACACAGAAACAGTATCCCCAATCCTAGTAAAACTTGCGATGGCAACACCAATGAATTTGTTTGCTCTGTTTGCTCATCTTCATCAGAATCGACTTCTGCTTTCCCCTCAATGAGCCAGCCTATAATAACAAGACTGCCAACACCTGATACCAATCCAACGATAGTGAAATGCCAAGATGGATCAATAACCAGGGATTCTACTACACTACCGATTGCCCCCCCCATCATTGAACCTAAACTAAACAAAGCATGACACCTTGACATGATCAAAGTGTTATGCCTTAGTTCAACAACATTAGCGTTTGCATTCATTCCAACATCTACGATGCCAAATCCGGCACCAAAGAATAAAGTTGCAATGATCAAGAGTGGATAGCTTGGAGCCCAGCCCGGTAGTAGTATGGAGCCGCAATAAAGTAATGTTGCAATTCCCGTCGCTTTTCCGACACCATAAACACTGATTATCCGGCTCATAATTTGCATTGAACACAAACCCCCAAGTGGGATCATCAGCAAGGCAATACTCAATTGGGATTTGCTCAGTTCTAAAGCTTCTTTAATATCTGGAATTCTGGAAACCCAATTCCCAAATACAAAACCTAAAATAAAAAACACTACACAAACAGCAGTCAGGGCTTTGAACTCTTCTTTTAACTGGATCATTTAAGTCCTATCTTGAGTAAGCTAATTAAGGGCAACTTGGTTATTTTATCTTGTATTAATTCATTTGGGGGAAGCAATATGCCTTCAAGCGTCTACGCTCCTCACAATCGCCAACGAATTAGCCCTTCCATTTGATAGCATTTCATTACAGATTTGTCCAAAGTCCAATTTCTTAGTCTGTACTATAGCCTTTCTCAGAAAGATGAGGTACGACTGGGCATGGGGCCTGGGGCCTGGGG
>NZ_NXIB02000254.1 GCF_002412335.2 Tychonema bourrellyi FEM_GT703 | reverse complement strand
AATCGTCAAACAGTAGTCTGTGACAGGGTTTGGCCTTAAGTTGACACCAATGGGCTTGTCTCTATTACCTCCAAAAAAAGGTGGGAAAAAGCCACCTTTGCTGTCAACCAAGATTTCTAAGAGAATCTAGTGACAAATTTTTTCAAAGTTTCCGTAGCATAAGCCATGAATTTATTTGCTTTTTGGTGTGTCTTTTGCCGCTCATTTCGAGCGCGATATAAATTTTGGCGCGCTGACTTTTGTTGTTGTTTGACAGCGGTTTTCATCGCATGAGTAATCTGATATTTGCTGACGAGCTTCAAGAGTTGTTCTTTAGTATGCTTGACAATTTCTTCTGCTACTTTTTGAAGAACTTCAGACATAGCATCACTGGTGGATGCTTTCTCAAGTGCTTCTTGATGCTGATTTAACTCAAATTGTTTGTGGCGGCGGACTATTTCGTTGATGTTTGCGATTTCTAAATCGGCATTTTCGATTAATTCATGTTCGCAGCGCTCTAACATAGCATCATAAGGGCTACGCTTGCTGAGTAATTTAGCGAAAATGGGCGCTGTATCCAAAACAATAAACAGCAAGGAAATCGCGTGACTCGCATGGGCGATGGCTGGATTATTTTTCCCTAAGCGTTCCAAGGTGCTTAACTGAGTTATGATATCATCAGCATTTTCTTGGGTAGTTTGGATTTTTTCAGATTTCCGATCTTTTTCGTTTTGGAGTTTTTCAAGTCGTTGTCTAGTTTCCGCTAAACGGGGTTCAGTTTTGCTGCGTAACACTTCCAATTCCTGTTCTAGTTGTTGACACATGGCTTGTTTTTCTGCATAAACAGGGCCTTTTCCTTCTTTTCCTGTGCCACTGGTTCCCTCGGCTTCTTCAATCGTTTTTTTACAGGACAAATCTCGATATTTCTCTTTCTCCGAGATAGTCTTTTCTAAGCGTTGTTTTTCAGCTTGTAATTGCGGAATTTCTGGCATTCCCTGATTTAAGGTTTTTTCGATTTCAATGGCTACTCTGGCATTTTCTTTGGAAATTTCTGCTAGAATGGGTTTTTCAAAGATTTTCAACTCTAAGGGTTTAGCCACGACAGCGGCAATTAATACAGCCACAAAAATCCGAAGCAGTCCCATTAGAATTTGCTTGACAACGTTCTTTTTTTCCTTGCGAGTCGTCAAAACAATTAACCGATCCATGCTGAAAATAAATAAACCCCAAAAAATACCTAACACGAGGGAACTTAAAGGATTTTTAAAGGTGGTATAAAAGGCATAGCCACCCGACAAGATACCGGCAAAGGATGTTAACAGAATTGAAAAACCGATCGCGCTGTATTTCATGCGATCGCCGGCATGAGATTGTTCTAATAAATCACGATCGGCCCCCGCAATCCACTGAAGTAATTTTTGCATGATTGATCCTGTTTATTTCTTGTTTTACCTAATCTTGCTCGTCTAAGGGCTGTTTAAGCGCCCGGTGAAATGGATAAACCTTTGAGGAAACCAGCCCTTGTCTTTAACAGGATAATCGCAATTATTGGAAGTCACTATCTGTAAATGTAGATTTTTGTCGATGTCGAATTTTGTCTGATTTCGTAAAAAACCCTAGATTTTTAAAGAAGGTAGTGCTATAAAAAGAATAACAAGTTTATCGACGGTAGGGGCGGGTTCACCGAGGTTTCTGTCACCCAACCCAGATTTGACTAAACCCGCCCCAAACCCACGCGACGGTAGGGGCGGGTTCACCGAGGTTTCTGTCACGCAACCCAAATTTGACTAAATCCGCCCCCAAATCAACCACAAACCAACATTATCAAAAGGAGTTCAAGACTATGGCAACTTTAAAGCAATTGTATGATGAAAATGAAGGCGATTTTATTGATGCGATGGTTAATCGCTTTAACTTTTCTGGAAAAAAAGACCTGGTTTTTCGCAGCCGCTTTATCAAAGATAATGATGGCTGTATTCATCAAAAACTAGCCCAGCAATCCGCCAAACATTTAATAGATGATGAATCCCAAGATGCAAGTCAAATTTATCGGCAAACATTAGCCTCAATTTGTGATAAAATGGAAGAAATGGGATGTCCACCCAGTAAAGGCGCGGATCGGTGGAAAAATTGCCGGCGGTGGTTGCGGGAGGAAATGTTTGAACAATGTAAAGAACAGGGTTTAATTAAACCGCGCACTATCGAGGAATGTTGGAACGAATTAAAAACGAAAGTTAAAAATTCCCAACCTACGAAAGCAGGAGAAATGCAATCAGAATTAATTGTGGAAAAATGGGAAGCGCGACTATCAGATATGGCCGCACGACGAAACATCAAACGTCAAGAATTCCCGCCTAATAGCGATTTAACTTATCGGGTGATTTCTCCTCAAGTCGGACATTTAATCTTATTTGAACGGGAACCTAACGGGACGATTGTTTGTTTGTGTCCTTCGGAATATTCCCCCTCAGACTATCCAGGGAAAGAGACGGTGTTACCTCATCCTGACTCGGACTATGAATCTTTTGGCTCCGATGAGCTAGGATGGGAACAACTGCTTGCTGTGATTACTCCTGAATTACCGCCTTTTCCGTGGTTGGAAGATAGTCGCCAGGAAGCGTTAGAAGTGAATCAAGAGCATTTAGCGGGAATTTTGGACTATGTGAATGGTCAAACGAACGCTGAGGTGTTGTATACGGAATATTGGGTTGTTAATTCTTAAATCTAGGCCAAGAAACCGGGTTTCTCTGAAAAATCTAAGATTCTCAACTAGATATCTAGGTCGAAACCCGGTTTCTCGCCTCCATGTGGGTAACTCCTGTTGGGGTTTGTGGAGAATAGCATAAACCCCATTTTTATCGACAGACTTTACTTTTAACATACAGGAATATTTGCTATGAAAATTTTCCAACGATTGCTCTCTTTAATAGTCAGATTTGCTATCAAATTGTTTCAAATGTTACTATCTTTAATAAAACCCAAGGTAAAATCGCGTTCCACAAAATATTTACAACAATTTGCAGAAGCGAGGACAACCACAGAAGCAGAAAAACTTTCACGAGAACTGAATCAACAAGTGGTTCAACTTTATAACGAAGGCAAATTCAATGAAGCGATACTCGTTGCTGAACAAGCATTAATCTTAGCTAAATCCCTTTACCCAGGCGACCATGATAATGTGGCATCCAGTCTCAATAACTTGGGATTTCTCTACCAATCCCAGGGACGCTACGGGGAAGCTGAACCTCTCTACAGACAGGCATTAAAGATGAGACAACGCCTATTTACAGGCGACCATGATAATGTGGCATCCAGTCTCAATAACTTGGGATTTATCTACCAATCCCAGGGACGCTACGGGGAAGCTGAACCTCTCTACAGACAGGCATT
>NZ_NXIB02000253.1 GCF_002412335.2 Tychonema bourrellyi FEM_GT703 | reverse complement strand
CCTTCGATCCTAATTATTTGACTGCTACCCCTTGACAGGTCAAGACAGTATCTACTCTATCTAAAATTAGACAAAAAGAAACTAATAAGACATGATATGACACTAACTGCCAGAAAATAGCTAAGTGTTAGCAGAAGATGTCGGCATCGCACTCATTTTCTCTAAATCTAGAACTTTTGCCAAGTCTTCTAGACTCATTAAACCGCGTTCTAGGACAATTTGCCGCAAAGATTTGCCGGTTTCTAGGGATTCTTTGGCGACGGCGGCGGCGTTGAGATAGCCGATGTGGGTGTTGAGGGCGGTAACTAGGGCGAGACTACCTTCAGCATAAGCGAGACATCGATCGCCCTTAGCTTCAATTTTTTCGACGCATTTGGTGGTAAGGGCGCTGATTGTATTGCCCAAAATTTCGATGCTGTGAATCAGATTGTAGGCGATCAGGGGCATCATCACATTCAATTCTAATTGTCCCGCTTGGGCACAAAGGGCGATCGCGCTATCGTAACCCATGACTTGAAAACAAACCATCGAAGTCATTTCCGCCATCACAGGATTGTATTTACCCGGCATAATTGACGAACCAGGTTGCACAGGAGGCAGTTGAATTTCTTTCAAACCCGTTTTCGGCCCAGAGTCCATCAAACGCAAGTCATGGGACATTTTAACGCAATCCTGAGCGAGATTTCGCAGTGCACCAGACACATTTACAAACGGTGCCATACTCTGCATAGCTGCCATTAAATTTGGTGCTGGCTTCAAAGGTTTGTCGATTAATTCTGACAGAATTTGAGCAACTTTTTGACTATATTCAGGATGAGTATTTAAGCCAGTTCCTACCGCACTACCGCCCAATCCCAAGGATGTCAAATCCCCCGATGCAGTTTCAATTCTGACTGTATGTTCTCTGAGGATTTGGGCCCAAGCGCGGAAAGTTTCACCGAGTCGCACCGGCACTGCATCTTGCATATGAGTGCGGCCGGATTTTACAATATCTTGGAATTCTGTGGCTTTGCTTTCTAGAGCGGCTACGGCATTCGATAAAGCTGGCAACAAAGTCTTTTCCAGCGCCAACAATCCACCAATCCGAATCGCCGTCGGAATCACATCATTGGTCGATTGTCCATAGTTTACATGATCGTTCGGACTAACGCGCTTGTAGTTGCCTTTTTCATCGCCCAAAATTTCCAAAGCGCGATTAGAAAGAACTTCATTAACATTCATGTGGTGAGAAGTTCCGGCCCCAGCTTGATAGACATCAACTACAAATTGATCGCGCAATTTACCAGCTAGGATTTCGTCGGCTGCTTGGACAATTGCTTGACTGATATCTTGGGGAATACAGTCTAGTGCACCATTTGCGATCGCCGTAGCTTTCTTAATGATAACACAAGCATCAACATAAGTCGATAAAGGCTTAATCCCGCTAATCGGAAAATTTTCTACAGCGCGCAGAGTTTGGATGCCGTAGTAGACATTAGATGGGATTTGTTTGTCTCCCATCGAGTCGCTTTCTGTGCGGTAAGTTGCTGTTGGCTGTTCAGTCATATTAGGAAGTTGGTGATAATATCAAATTATCGCACGTTTAGGGGTGATTTCATTGACAGGTGAAGTTGAGAGAGAGGAGTTAATCGCCCAACTGCGGGCCGCTGGAGTTAAGCATAACCCGGATGACATTCTGCGGATTGCCAGATTACCCGATGGTAAAATTGTTTTTTTGGAGATTGGTAATGACGGTTCTGGGTGGCAACACATTCGGAAGCAACACGCAGAAAATTTTGCAGGAAGGGGAATTCCTGAAGATCAAATTATTGATGCTGTTATCGCTGCTGTCATCAACGGTAGAATTTTAGGGAATCAAGGTAGAAGTCGAACCGTTTATGAAATTGATTTCAATGGTGCGATACAATATATTTCTGTGGAAGTAGCAAACAATGGCTATATTGTTGGCGCTAATCCTACCAGACAAAATTTAATTCGTCGGTTTACTCAGGAGAGATAATGATGTTGCAAAGAATTAAGTTAATGCCTGATTATAGTTGTTATCCCTTGTGGGATAGAGATGATGGTGGTGATATTGAACCCTGGGAATTACCGCTGAGTGAAGCAACAATTGAACGTTTACTCAATTGGCAAAAGATTTATGATGGCATTATTGACTGGGATGATCCGGCTTCGGCTGGTTTTGCGAGTGCACAGGAAGAGATAGCTTTTGAAAGAGAAGGGGTTAGTTTATGGAAACAACTTCAGAAGGAATTGGGGGATGAGTACGAAATTGTTTATTTTAGTCAATTGCAGCAGCGGGTTGTAAGTCATTTGGGTGAATTGGAGGAAATTGGTATTTTCCAAAAAGCGGAAATTGCTTGAGTAAAGCAATAAAAATTAGGCTCTGCGCGATCGTGTCAAACCATCTGCTTGGGTTTCCTCCGTCAACCCAACCTACCCAACTTACCAAACTATCCACCCACTTCCAACTTCAAAATCGACCATCCCGCAAGATGTTGATTTATTTCCACCGATCGGCTTTTCTTTGTGACACACTAGATTATATTATCCATCTGTGTGAGGATTTTTCATGGCTCGTTTCAATCAAATCCTTGTCCTTGGCGCCCTTAGCCTCCTAACCTTGGCTGGTTGCGACATTTTTCAGGAAGATTCTACTCCCAAAACCTCATCCTCAGCGGTTCCTGGTACTGGTGTAAAAACTGATAAAGCGACAACTCCCTTAAAATATCCAGAGTTAAGTGGTTTGGTCTTCTATACCAAAAAAGCGGTTGAAGCTGACAATTTTCCGAAAGCTAAAACAGAATTTGGCAAATTTGAGAATGCCTGGAAGAAAGTTGAAAATGGTATGAAGACAAAAGCTCCCACAGGCTATAATGCAGTTAAAGAGGCTACTGCAAAAGTGACGACTGAATTCAAAAAGTCTGAGCCAAGTAAAGACAAAGTGCTTGCACAATTGGATTTATTGGATAAAACTATTAAGACTTTTCCTAAGTCCTAAAATTTAATGCTTAGTGCTTATTTCTAATTTTTAAGTTTACATTCGCTCAGAAACAAGCACTAAATACTTTATCCTAACATAACCTCAGTATCCTGAAAAGCCGATAAATACAGAATACCCATATCCCACACTTGAATAATTCGGGGATATAAAATCAGATGTTTTTACTTTTAATCTGAGCCATCGCCATCAGATAAAGTATATTCATCCTCAAAAACTTCAGACCAAGAAAGCGAGGTTGATTGACCTTTTTTACCCATTTCATCCTCGGCATCTTTCACCGAAACTTGAAAACATTTCTCCCAGATAGACTCAATAAAATCACGATTTAAACTCGGCATTTCTTCTTGACTTTCTTCAATCTCTCGCCGCGCCGAACGAATACTAATAGCCCAGCTAGCAGTTCGTTTTTTCGGTTGAGATTTCCATTTAATAATATGAAGCATTAAACGAATTAACTGGCTTTTTA
>NZ_NXIB02000252.1 GCF_002412335.2 Tychonema bourrellyi FEM_GT703 | reverse complement strand
TGGGGAGAGAGGGGGAGAGGGAGATGGAGAGAGAGGGAGATTTTCTGCTGACTCCTCGCCGATTCCGAGTGCAGACATGGGTTACAGCTTGCAACTAGGGCGGGGCGCGCTGATTGCGGCATTGACGGGCATTACCACTGTCAGCAACTTTCGAGCCGCAGACATTGCCGCTGGGGGTCAAGGAGCTCCTTTAGTTCCCATAGTTGATGCTTACTTGCTGGCAGAACCCGATCGCCATCTCTGCATCCAAAATCTCGGTGGAATTGGCAATTTAACCTATCTGCCTGCCCAGAAAAATAGCCCATTGGTCAACAAATCACAGGTTTCCCATGTTGGGGATGGCATCTTGGGCTGGGATACTGGGCCGGCAAATTCCCTGTTAGATTTGGCGGTGCAGCACTTCTCTGGGGGAACCAAAACTTGTGACGAAAATGGAGATTGGGCAGCCCAAGGAACTCCTTGTCAAGCTTTGGTAGCAGATTGGCTTCAGCAAGAGTTCTTTCTTGAAAAACCGCCAAAATCAACAGGGCGAGAGTTGTTTGGTGTAGACTATTTTAACCGTTGTTTGGTCGAGGCTTCAGATTACAACCTCAGTCCTGCTGATGTGCTGGCTACTCTGACAGAACTGACAGTTGCCTCGATCGCTCACAGTTACCAAACTTTTTTACCGCAGATGCCCGATAGAGTTTTACTGTGCGGGGGCGGTAGCCACAATCTCTACTTAAAACGCCGATTACAAGCCCTATTGCATCCCGTGGAAGTGTTGACCACCTCTGAGGAGGGCTTGAGTGTAGATTTTAAAGAGGCGATCGCTTTCGCGGTTTTAGCCGAATGGCGGGTTCGGGGCATTCCCGGAAATCTCCCTCAAGTTACTGGTGCGATCGCTCCCGTACTTTTAGGAGAAATTAACTCCTGTTGGTAGAGTTGGTCGTGATACCATAGATTTTGAGGGACAACGGCTGTGCGTTGTTGCACCAGTATTTTAGCCAGCAGGAAAAGCATAGGAACAGCACTGTGGCTCACACGTTTTTAATGGAATCAGGCCAATGGACGCTCGAAGGAAGTTGGATTGAGCGCAATGGCGTGCCAATTACGGTTAAAGGCAAAACTTTAGTGAGCTGGAACCGAACAGATTGGTTCAATATGGTGACGAAGCTCGTGTTTCCTGGAGGCGATCGCGAAGAAATTATTTTGCAGTACCGAGGACACCTGAACAGTGATGAACGGCAGTATACTTTTGTGCTCCAGCACAGCGAACTTGGCCGCGTCGAGGGTGAAGGTTGGATTGCTCCCCAGTCGATCGTCCAACGTTACTGGGTACTGGGAGACGAACGTCAAAGGCGGACTGGTTTTGATACCCTTCACCGCGTCGATAGCAACCGCTACTACCACTCTAGCGGTATCATGTCTGGTCATTACTTGACCAGCACGATGGAGGCTACTTTGGAGCGTCAGTCGGAATAGCTCGTTTCCAGAGTAGCCGAAATTAGGACACGGCAGTGCCCAAGGAGTGTCAACTTAAGGTAAAACCGATAGTCCGACAGGGGTTGAAACCCCTGTCTCAAAGCGAAAGTCCTCTTAAGAGGACTGAAGAACTCATTAGTCCTCTTGAGAGGACTTTCGCTATTAGACAGGGAATTCATTCCCTGGCGGGCTTTCAGGCTTAAGTTGACACTAATGGGCAGTGCCCATTGGTGTCAACTTAAGCCTAAAACCCATAATAAATGTCGCTTTTAGGCGAAGTCTAGATCCCCCTAAATCCCCCTTAAGAAGGGGGACTTTGATCAGAATCTTGTCCCCCCCTTCTTAAGGGGGGTTAGGGGGGATCTGGGACTAATAGTCAAACAGCAGTCTGTGACTGGGTTAGAAGTTAAGTTGACACCTATGGGCACTGCCGTGTCCTCTATAGAACCCATTTGACATCTAAGAAGCTAGCCTCTTAATCATCAACCTAATAAAACAAAGACTCGTCTTGGCAGTTGCATTATCTAAGGTTCTCTCGAAGTTTTTGATGAGAATTTTACATCTTTCCATCCAAGAATTAGAGCGCTCGATGACCCACCACGCTTTAACTGGTACAAATCCCGATTGTCCTAGAGCTTCTTTTTGTTTCTTTGAGGGTTTTTCCGAGAGTTCAAACTGGATTTTTGTCATAATCTGTGGGTAAACTTTTTAAAATTCTACAGTCAAATAGTCGGGGTGATATCCGTGGTCTAACAAGATAGTGACTTTGGGAATATTAACAGGTTTAGACTTGAAATAATCGAGGTTTTTATTTAAAATTTCTCTTTGAGTCCAGTTAGGGGGGCGAGTTTTCTTTTTTTTGGGCAATATTTGATTGAGTAAGGGTGACAAAGTTTCCCATTCGGCATCTGTGAGATTAGTAGAGTACGGCATTTCTCTCGAAGTGTTTTGATGATAATTTTATATTAACGAGCATCTGCGGGGATAACCCGCTTGCTCATCGCCCGCTACTGGCGATCGCCCACTGCGATTTGAGCGCCCGCTACTGGCGATCGCGAAAAGATGTCAAAGGGGTTCTATATACCTACGAAAGGAACTTTTGCGGGTAGTTTGCCATCTCTGTTATTAAGTTATTTCTTGGGGAAGATGACATATTTGTCAAATCATTGTTACCTTTTGTAATATATAGTTAAAGCAAGATTGGCTTTAGGGCATCCTGAAACCAACTCGCGATCGCTGAGACAACTTGCAAAACCGGTCAATCCAGGTTTGTATTCTCAAGTTACCTCTACTGTCGAAGTAACGGAGCTTGTATCCCAATTTCTTGGTCAAGGAGTCAAAGTCATGAACCAACCAGCAGAACTATCTTTGGAACAGCAATTCAGCCTGTGCTCCTTCAAGACACAGGTAAGTGACATGAGCCGCGAGCAAGCTCAAGAGTTTTTAGTTAAGCTCTACGAACAAATGATGTTGCGGGAAACCATGTATCGTCATTTTCTGAAACACCACTGGGGGTTAGAACCTAACCCAGCCCTGGAGTAATGTCACGTCGCAGTCGGCGACCTCCGTCTCTTACTCTGTTCCTCGGATGGAAAGGAGTTGGGGGTGATGGGGCGTCAACTCGAAGCCAGAAGGCATCACCGAAGAAAGAAGAAAGAAAAAGTCGATGTGAAAATTTTGATCGTAGTTATTGTTTGTTAAAAATAAATATATTTGTCTCAAGTTGCAGCGGTATTGTTCAAACAGTCAACCCTTCGACTCCGCTCAGGGCGACGCATTCAACAGTCAACAGATATAGAACCCATTTGATATCTTTAATTTCCCACTCTTTGTCGCTGACATCGCTGGAATAACCCATTTTCAGCCCTGACTGTTTGATTTGATCTAGATATTGCTGATTTTACTCGCTCGCCCAAAAGATGTCAAATGGGTTCTATACAAGTCTATCTACTTGTCAAGAAAAAAAAGGCTCAGTATGAACCAAAATAATTGTAGTAATTTATACTGATTTTTTAAGGAAGGAAGAAGGAAGAAGGA
>NZ_NXIB02000251.1 GCF_002412335.2 Tychonema bourrellyi FEM_GT703 | reverse complement strand
CCCTCTCCTCATCTCCCCATCAAACGAGAATGAAACAGCCCTGCCCCTAGCCCCCTGATCGAGGGGGGGACAGGAATCTTCTCAAAGTCCCCCTTCTTAAGGGGGATTTAGGGGGATCTAGACTGGGGTGAAAACGACATTTATCAAGAATTTCAGCCTTAAGTTGACACCAATGGCACGGCGCCGTGTCCCTACTTAGTCCTAAAATGTGCCACCAGCAGCTTGAAAACGAGCACGCGCACGTTTGATTGCTTGCTTAGCTTGAATTTGCTCTTGGAGAGTGCCATTAGCGGACTTTTCCAAACGAGCTTCAGCTTCAGTGTAAGCAGTACGAGCAGTTTCTTTGTCAATTTTGTCGCCTTTTTCAGCGCCGTTGACCAGAACCGTAACTCGGTTTTCTTGGATTTCTGCAAAACCGCCCATCAGAGCAATAGACACCCATTCCTTACCGGGACGGACGCGCATTACTCCCGTATCCAAAGCAGTCAACATCGGAGCGTGACCACTCAAAATACCTAATTGGCCTGTAGTGCTTGGCAAAATTACTTCTTCAGCATCAGAATCCCAAACAGTTTTGTCTGGGGCAACTACGCGCACAGTTAATGTCATAAATAGTGAATTGGGAATTGGGAATTGGAAATTGGGAATTGGGCACTGGGAATTGGGCATTGGGCATTGGGCATTGGGCATTGGGCATTGGGAATGAGTTATTTGTTAGTTCCAATAACTCATTACCCATTACCCATTACCCATTACCCATTACCTAATTTCTACTTAGCGTCAGCCTTCATTTTTTCAGCTTTGGCGATCGCCTCGCTAATGTCGCCCACCAAATAGAACGCTTGTTCTGGTAACTCATCAAGTTCGCCAGCAAGAATCATCTGGAAACCCTTAATCGTATCTGCCAGCTTGACATACTTACCAGGAGCACCAGTAAATACTTCCGCCACAAAGAACGGCTGCGATAAGAAGCGTTCAATTTTGCGAGCGCGAGACACAGTTAAGCGATCGTCTTCCGACAACTCATCCAAGCCCAAAATTGCAATAATATCTTGCAATTCTTTGTAGCGTTGCAGAGTGGACTGCACCTGACGAGCCACACCATAGTGTTCTGCACCCACAACGCTAACTTGCAACATCGTAGACGTAGAATCCAACGGGTCAACCGCAGGATAAATACCCTTCGCAGCCAAACCACGAGAGAGTACAGTTGTAGCGTCCAAGTGAGCAAAAGTCGTAGCTGGTGCGGGGTCAGTCAAGTCATCCGCAGGCACGTAGACAGCCTGAACCGAAGTAATCGAACCCTCGGTAGTAGAGGTAATCCGCTCTTGCAAGTCGCCCATGTCCGTACCGAGAGTCGGCTGATATCCCACAGCCGAAGGCATCCGACCCAACAGAGCCGATACCTCAGAACCCGCTTGTACGAAACGGAAGATGTTGTCAATGAATAGCAAAACGTCTTGTTTGCTGACATCACGGAAGTATTCAGCCATCGCCAGAGCCGATAGGCCCACGCGCATCCGAGCACCAGGTGGCTCGTTCATTTGACCGTAAACCAGAGCAATTTTTGATTTGCTGCGGTCTTCTTCGTTAATAACCCCGGACTCGATCATTTCCTTGTAGAGGTCATTACCTTCGCGGGTGCGTTCGCCCACACCACCAAACACGGATACACCACCGTGAGCTTTGGCGATGTTGTTCACGAGTTCCATCATAATGACGGTTTTGCCAACGCCAGCGCCCCCGAACAAACCGATTTTGCCTCCACGGCGGTATGGTGCCAGGAGGTCAATCACTTTGATTCCAGTTTCAAATACCGAAGGTTTGGTTTCCAGTTCGGTGAAAGCTGGGGGGTTGCGGTGGATGGGCATACTTTCGGTGGTATCGACTGGGCCGAGGTTGTCTACGGGTTCGCCGATGACATTAAAAATTCGGCCCAGAGTTGGGATACCAACAGGAACTTGGATCGATCGCCCGGTGTCTACTGCTTCCATGCCACGCACCAAACCGTCGGTGGTACTCATGGAAACCGCACGCACTTGACTATCTCCTAGCAGTTGTTGAACTTCGCAGGTGACGGAAACGTCTTGGCCTGCTTGGTTCTTGCCGGAGATGGTGAGGGCGTTATAGATTTGGGGCAGTTTGCCGCCGGGGAATTTGACGTCTACGACCGGCCCAATGATTTGGGTGATGTAGCCTACGTTCGTCTTTACTGCGGTGGATACCATGAATAGTGCCTTTGTTAGGATTCTACTTTTCCGATATTGGAAAAACTCTTAACATTTAGAAATGCTATCCATCAGATTACCACTGAATAGACTCACTATTTAGATTTATACGGGGCTACTTAAAAGTCATTTTTTAGTTTGTTGGCATTGCTTTTTTTTCGATCGCGCCACGCCCAAAGCCCCGATCCCCAGGATAGTACCCAACACGGAGATTGGTTCTGGGACTACCTGAGCCGTGAGGCTAAAGTTTTGAAAGTCAACATCACTTCCTTTTCCGCCATCGTCAAAGGAAATCTTTGTACCCTTAGCGAGTTGAGCCAATGTCACTGATTGAAACTGCTCTGGCCCCTTGCCACCGTTGACGGTGCTAAATGGAGCTGTGGAGTCGTTGTTGAGGCTAAAGTCGCCAAAGACGGCTTGCTGGCATCCAATCGCCAGACAGTCAGTTCTGCGGAATTGGGTGCCGGCGGCAAACCATTCGGAACTGTTCATAAAGGTGCTGCTGGAGACGTATTGCTCCAACGGATTCCCACTACCGAGGTCGTTCCACAGCAGGAGGGCGTAAATTTGATCCTTAAGAAAGGTGAAGGTTTGGTTGAGGGAGCCGTTTGGGGATGTGACAGAGTTACCGAAGGTTCCTTCCCAGTTGTTGGTGGAGCCGTTATCTGAGGCTTTTGTTTCATTAAACAGAATTGATTTGTTGCTGTAGCCGTTACCAGACTCGGCTTGGGCTACCCGTAAGCTGGACTGGTATGCTCCGTGACTGCCATCGAATGTAAACCCGATAGTTGTGTCTTCATCGAACTGGATGCCGCTTGTGCCAAACATAAAAGCTGATGCGGGCGTGCAGATACTCAGAATAAGTGTCGCGACTAAACTACTGACAGCGAATGATGTTTTTTTTACTAAGGTTAAGGTAGTCATAAACCCTGATTCCTCCTGCAAATTTATTGTGTACTAAGGTCGAGAATGCTTGCTGTAAGCTAGACTGGTTAAGGCTTGGTCTGTCCTGCTAGATTGAGGACGATCGCATCGGCTTCCATACTCCATTTACAGAGCGGTATCAGTTATGTGTATCTTTGAGTAAAAAATTTTTGATTACTCCTAGAAATTTTACTTACACCAGACTGCCACACTCTAATCTAGAGCAACCAGTTTTCAGCTACCCTGTATCTCCAAAATACAACATTTATTTTTGTTTGCAACGGCCTCTAGTTGACTGAAACTCTTGTAAAGATTGGCTTCCATCAATCAGACAATATTTTTATGCTTGATTATAAAGTTGTTGTAAAGTTACACAAAAAATATAAAGTTTGTGTACAGTACATGAAGCCTTTCTCAGTTAGGTGAGGGAATGGGGGAATGGGGGAATGGGGGAATAG
>NZ_NXIB02000250.1 GCF_002412335.2 Tychonema bourrellyi FEM_GT703 | reverse complement strand
CACAGGCAAGATGCCTGTGCCACTTTCTCTTGTGGGGTGGGCATCTTGCCCGCCTGGTGTTGCAGTCACAGGCAAGATGCCTGTGCCACTTTCTCTTGTGGGGTGGGCATCTTGCCCACCATTGATTATTATTGGCCCGCCCTTCATAATTTCCGGGTCATACACATACAAAGAATTGCCTTCAGACTGACAGGGAAAATAGCCATAAATTGCTTGGGGATGCAACAGTTTTTCAGTGATTATTTTGTGTTTCCACTGTTCCAAAATCGGATATACTGTCTCAGCTAAGAAAGCATCGTATTCTTCTCGCGATTGGTCTTTCGGCTTGCGGAACTGCCACTGTCCAGCAACTAAAGCTTGCAAATCTAAGTGCCAGAAAATCTCTTCAAAGGGGATGTCTTCCGGCCGCAATAACTGAGTTCCCCAAAATGGAGGATTTGGGCGATCGATATTTGCATCAACTGCTTCGGAACGGTTAGTATCTATAACAACCGGAATTTCGGCTTTAGCTGCTTGTTTCGCATCCTCAACAGCGATTTCTTCAGAAGTCTTAGCTGATTTAACCGCCCCATTGCCATTTTCAGCAAACTCGCCTAAAAATCCTTGCAAATCTTCCCATTTACCAGCAGATTTAGCTGGCATCAGTTTATCCATAAAATGCAAGTCGGAAAACGCATCTTTGCCGTAAACCACTTTACCTTTGTAAGTGTTTTGGCAGTCTTCATGGACAAACTTGGGAGTCAAAGCTGCACCGCCCAAAATTACCGGAACCGTAATTCCTTTCTGGTTGAATACCTCCAAGTTTTCTTTCATAAACGCTGTGGATTTTACCAACAATCCACTCATCGCGATACAATCAGCTTTGTGCTTTTCGTAGGCATCAATTATATTATCAACTGGCTGTTTAATTCCCAGATTGATTACTCGATAGCCATTGTTTGATAAGATAATATCAACCAAGTTTTTACCGATATCATGAACGTCGCCTTTGACAGTGGCAATGATGAATGTGCCTTTGGCATTGTCCCCAGATTCCGACTTTTCCATGTACGGTTCTAAATAGGCAACTGCGGCTTTCATGGTTTCGGCTGATTGCAATACAAACGGCAGTTGCATTTGTCCTGAACCAAACAATTCTCCGACTACTTTCATCCCGTCTAATAGGAAAGTATTGATAATCTGGAGAGGTGGATAGGTTTCTAATGCTTTGGCTAGTTGGATATCTAGTCCAATGCGTTCGCCGTCGATGATGTGCTGCTTGAGGCGTTGTTCTACGGGGAGGTTTGCGTCTTCTGTGCGATCGCGCTTTGTAGTTTTGCCCGCAAACACCGTTGTCAGCTCGCCCAAGGGGTCATAAACGCAAATTTCGCCGTCAAAGTCCCGTTCATCGTAAATCAGTTTACGGCAGATTTCTTGGTGTTTGGGGTCGATTTTTGCGAGGGGTAAAATCTTGTTGGGGCTAACAATGGCTGAGTCCATCCCCGCCTGCATTGCTTCGTGCAAAAACATCGAATTCAAAACTTGCCGCGCCGCCGGATTTAAGCCGAAGGAGATGTTAGAAACTCCTAAAATTACGTGACACCCCGGCAATTCTTGGCGAATGCGGCGGATGGATTCGATGGTAGCTTTGCCGTTTTTTCGGTCTTCTTCAATCCCGGTGGAAATGGGCAATGCTAGGGTGTCGAAAAAGATTTCCTGGGCGGGGATTCCGTAGGCGACGGCGGCGTTATATGCACGTTGGGCGATCGCAAATTTTTGGTCAGCAGTCCGCGCCATCCCGTCTTCATCAATTGTACCGATAACTATACCAGCGCCGTATTTTTTGGCTATTTCTAAAACTTGATAAAAACGCGGTTCTCCGTCTTCATAGTTAGTGGAATTCAACAAACATTTGCCGCCAGCAACTTTTAACCCGGCTTCCATCTTTTCCCATTCTGTGGAATCCAACATTAAAGGGAGAGTTGCATTGGTGACAACGCGGGAAACTAATTCTTTCATGTCGCGGACACCATCGCGGCCGACATAATCGACGTTGACATCAAGAATGTGCGCGCCTTCTCGCACTTGTTCCCTAGCCATTGCGACTAAACCATCCCAGTCTTCAGCGTTGAGTAAGTCGCGGCATTTTTTGGAACCGCTGGCGTTGAGTCTTTCGCCGACTATTAAGAAGGAATTGTCTTGTTCGTAGGGTTGGGCGGTGTAAATTGATGCGGCGGAAGGTTCCCAGCTAATTTCGCGGATTTTGGGTGTGAGAGTTTTGCCAATTTCTGATAGTTCGCGAATGTGATCGTAGCGCGTCCCGCAGCAGCCGCCGATGACTTGGACGCCTAAGTCTTCGACGAAGCGCATCAAGGCCATTTTTAATTCTATGGGCGTGAGTTTGTAGTGCGCGTGGCCGCCGATGTTTTCGGGTAAGCCGGCGTTGGGAACGCAGGAAACGACGAAGGGTGAATGTTCGGATAGGTATTTGATATGTTCGGCCATGCGATCGGGGCCGGTGGCACAATTTAATCCTAAAATGTCTATGGGATAGGGCTGCAAAATGGCTAGGGCGGCGCTGATGTCGGAACCGACTAGCATTGTGCCGGTGGCTTCCATTGTGACTGATACCATTAATGGAATGCGATCGCCTTTTTTCTTGAATACTGCTTCAATGGCATTTAATGCTGATTTTATTTGCAGCACATCTTGACAAGTTTCGACAATAAATAAGTCAACGCCGCCGTCGTAGAGTCCTTCTGCTTGTTCGGTAAAAGCGGCGGTGAGTGTGTCAAAATCAATGTGTCCTAATGTTGGTAATTTGGTCCCAGGTCCGATCGAACCTGCAACAAATCTCGGCTTTTCTGGGGTGGAAAATTCGGCGGCGATACCTTTGGCGAGTTCTGCCGCTGTTTTGTTGAGCTCATAGGCTTTGTCTGCTAAATCATATTCGGCGAGGACGATGGAAGCAGCCCCAAAAGTGTCAGTCTCGATGACGTCGGCCCCTGCTTCGAGGAAACCTCGGTGGACTATGGCGACGGCTTCCGGCTTGGTGTGGACGAGATATTCGTTGCAGCCTTCGTATTCTTTGCCGCCAAAGTCTTCTGCTGTCAGGTTTTGGACTTGTAAGTTGGTGCCCATTGCGCCGTCGAAGACGATGACGGGGCGTGAGGGGTGGTGGAGTCGATCGAGGAATAGGCTTTTCATCGGCGGTAAAAAAAACGTAGGTGCTTATATTTACAATTTTATCTATTGTGCAATACTGTCAACATTTACAGCAGATTCCACGTTTATGAAGTATAGCCTTTCTCAGTTAGGTGAGGTACAGGGTAATGGGGCAAATAGGGCATCGGCCAAATAGGGCATCGGCCAAACAGGGCATTACCAATTACTAATTACCTATTACCAATTCTCGATCGTACCTCATCTTTCTGAGAAAGGCTATACATTTAACATCCCCGTAGGGACACGACAATGCCCATAGGTGTCAACTTAAGCCTGAAAGCCTTGATAAATGTCGTTTTTACCTGAGTCCAGATCCCCCTAAATCCCCCTTAAGAAGGGGGACTTTGAGAAGACTCTTGTTCCCCCCTTCTTAAGGGGGGCTAGGGGGGATCTAGGCTTAATAGTCAAACAGCAGTCTCTGACTGGGTTTGACGTTAAGTTGACACTAATGG
>NZ_NXIB02000024.1 GCF_002412335.2 Tychonema bourrellyi FEM_GT703 | reverse complement strand
TCTTCCTTCTTCCTTCATCCTTCTTCCTTCTATCCACAATCCCAAAGCTAAAATAAATACAATTGTCAGATAACAAGCCAAAATATTCGCATACATAAATACAGAAGCCATCCTACCAGGAGGATTACCTTTTGGTTCCAGTACCCAACCAAAAACTGGCTGCAATTGAACAATCCCACTCCAACCTAAAAATTGCTGTCCCAAACCCAGAAATATCACGGGAATTGAACTAATTACGATTATCCAAGACAATTGCCGCAATTGAGTGGGAGTTTGAATTAAACGATTGAATGTCGCAAAAAATATAAAAAACGGCAAAAAATTGCCCAACCCTAAAAAAGCCTCAATCCGGTTGTTAGCAAAAACCGCTGTGATGATTAGCAACACGCTCAGAATTGCGAAACCTCGATTGACTGGACAGCGGAGAATTTCGCTAGTTTTTTGCTTGTAAGTGCCGATTAATCCCAGGAAGATTCCTAAAGCTCCCAAAATCGGAATTACCGGGAAAATCACCACTCCCACTTGAGCGAAATTCCAAGGGATTTGCAGACTGCGATCGGGGTGTTTTTGGATTCCAGACTTCAGATTTTCACCAGTCAGTTTGACCGCTGATTTTAACCGATTTTTGATATTCACTCACACTCCTAATTTAAAATCTACCATCTCAAAGCTTTAGGCTAATTCCCAAGCACATTCCGATCGCGTTAATCGAATTTGAGCTAAGGCAAAAATGGTCGGAATAATCCGAGCGTAATTAGTTGAAATCGATCGCCAGCCCAAATCAGCTAAAAACCACGTCCACAGCACCGGGCCGAGAAACGAAAACACGCTTCGTGTCGCGCCGTAACGAGCGGCACTTGTCGCCATCCCACGCCGCGCTGTCTGAATTGCGACATAATTTTGAAACTGGGTTGCTGCTGCTGTTCCACCTGTAATCACTGCTTGTTTTGCCATTTCGTAGGTGGCAAAATGCAGGGCAAATTGATGGGCCATTAGTTTGAGCAATACTGGTTTGACGATCGAACTAACAGCTAAAGCGCTCCCACCTTTAAAAAGTAAACCCAAAGGGTCTTTTTCCGCAGAAATTGGCAGAGGTTCGGAGAGTTTGGAATCAACTATCGCTCGTTGAACTCTCACTGTCAATGCTCGTTTTTCTTCGGAAGGTAACTGCTTCCAGGCGTGGCCCATTAAGTGTAGAAATACTTCGGCTTCTAAGTCGGTGGTTGACAACTGTTTGGGATAGGGAATTTTGAGATAGCGACAAACTTGAATCAGTGTTTGTCTGTAAGTTACTTGTTCAGTCCGCCCTCTGAGTACCGTCAATCCGTCCGCTGATAGGTAGCGAAACCGCTGTTCTACCGCGTCTAGCCAAGCTTCGCGATCGCGACTTTGTACATCTATCGGTGCAGGGGTTTGCACGTAATCTAAAGGGTTAAACCTCCGGCTGAACAGGAGTTCTGTTAGTTGTTGCAATTCTTCTTCTGTTGCCAATTCTAGCGCTGCTCTGAGTTCGTCCAAGATTTTTGCCCTCGCTTATACGATTTGAGATTTGAGATTTTGGATTTTGGATTGAAGATTACTGCTGTTTGACAACCATCGGGCTTGGGAGTTTTTCTACAGTGGGATTTTTAAAACAGGTCTTATCACGGATTCGTGCTGTCCCTTATTCTACTACCTGACGCAGGGCGATGCGATCACGGGTGACAATCAAGTAATTTGGTTTCTTGACACCGAAAATCTCAAATCGTCTGAAACATCGTCCCAAACCTAGATACCACGAAACCCAGGGTACGCCTGCAACTCCGCAGATTAAGAACTCAAACAGTTGTCCTAAACTCTCCACTATTTTATTGGTTATAAACAAAGGAAAAATAATTTAGTGTCGTTTTGTCCAAAAAGCTCAGTTAATTATATAATGAGTTTGGATTGTCTTGAGATGTCTTCTTCTGTTGCGCCGTCTTTTTTGCAGGGATACTGGCAAGATAGTTTCAATCTCAAACAGCATCTACAGGATTTTTTAAACTTAGATTTAGAGGCTATTGAAAAAGAATTAGAAATCGGTCAACAATCTCTCAAAGAAATAGGTCATCGGGATTTTGATTGGGAAAAAGGAATGAAAGAGTCCAAAGCAATGCCGTGTCCCTACCCAAAATAATATTGTAGGGATTTATGCCAAGCCGTATCCTAATTTCTTCCTTCTTCCTTCTTCCTTCTTTTATATGTTTGATGTTGCGGTGATTGGTGCGGGTATGGCGGGGCTGATTTGCGCGAATCAGTTGCGTCTGGCAGGTTATTCTGTGGTGGTTGTTGAAAAGTCTCGCGGTGTGGGTGGGAGAGTGGCTACTCGCCGCGTCAATGGTACTAGAGCCGATCATGGGGCTCGCTATCTGGAACGGCAGGGAGATGCGGTGCAGGGGTTAATTGATGTTTTGCTCGATCGCAATATCCTGAAACTCTGGACTGATACTGTCTGTGAATTCCGACAAGGAGAACTTTTTTCTAGCCCTAATTCCTGTTATGTTGCACCTGCGGGAATGAATGCTGTAGGTAAGTATCTGGCTGAGGGTTTAGAAATTTGGTCTGGCCGCCGCGTACAAGCTATTTCTGCTACTGACAGCCAATTGTGGCGGCTTTCCCTGGAAGTTACTGATGACAATTTCGAGAGACCTCAAGAATTGATTGCTAAGTCTATTGTAGTAGCAATTCCTGCGCCGCAAGCTTTGATGTTTTTGACTTCGGAAATTGGTTTATCGCCTGATTTTCTTGACAAATTGCGATCGGTTGAGTATGACCCTTGCATAACAGTTATGGCTGGCTATTCTGCGGAACATGAACAAGATTTAAGTATTCTAAATTCACAGTGGAAAACTGTTAGTTTTACCGATAATTCTGAACTCGCTTGGATTGGTTTAGATAGCAGCAAACGACTGGAATCACCTCAGCCTGTGTTTGTGGTGCACAGTAGCGCAAGTTTTGCAGAATGTTATTTTGAAGCTACGGATTTGTCTAGTGTTGGTCAGCATTTGCTCGATCGCACTTCTGAAAATTTAATGCCTTGGCTAAAACAGCCTGAATGGTTCCAGGTTCACCGCTGGCGCTATGCTTTTTGTCGTAATCCTTTGCCTGTTTCTTGTTTGCCTGCTGCGGGGACTTTGCCGTTGGTTTGTGCGGGGGATTTGTGCGGGGAAGGGCAAATAGAAGCTGCTTTGCGATCGGGTTTAGCGGCGTCGGTTTGGGTGAATTCTCAGATATAGAGGACACGGCAGTGCCCATTAGTATCAACTTAACGTCAAACCCAGTCAGAGACTGCTGTTTGACTATTAAATCCCCATCTCCCTATCTCCCCATCTCCCATCTCCCCTCTCCCCTCTAATACTATAAGCAATCTAGATGCACCACAGCTTAGTACCTATAAACCTGGAATACGCTGTATTACAACAGCATGACTTTTCCAAATTTTTATTTTTGTGCTGTTTTCTGATTTTTTAAATCATTTTCCTGCATCTTTAATAACTCCGGCACTGTCACGAATGTATACCCTTTTTTTCGGAATTTAGCAATAATATCGGGCAAAGCCTCTACAGTCTTCGATCGATTACCGCCGCCGTCGTGCATCAGCACAATACCCCCAGAATCTGCCTGCCGCATCACATTTTCCATCAACGATTGCGTAGCAGTGCGCCAATCTAAAGAATCAGCAGACCACATCACAACTGTATAATTTTTCTTTTGAGCATAAGCGACTAATCCATTGTTTAAAATTCCTCCAGGCGGGCGGAACATAGATGTTTTGATACCTGTTACTTCCTCAATTAATGATGTCGTGCGATCGATCTCGCGAGCAGCATCGTCTTCGTTATATTTAATGTATTGGTGGTTCCAAGTATGATTGCCGATCGCGTGACCAGCCGCCGCGACTTGTTTACCTATTTCTGGATAAACTTGCAGATATCTTCCCACCCAGAAGAAAGTAGCTTTAATATTGTTTTTCTTGAGAATATCGAGGACTTGTGTAGTCGTCGTGGGCCAGGGGCCGTCGTCAAATGTCAGGGCGATCGCCTTTTGGCGCGAGTCAAGTTTTGCCTCACGCAGGGTTGTACCCTCAAACTGGGATGGTATTGTCGATTGAAAGCGACTCTCCTGCAATTGATCGATCGCCTTTTCGGAAAACTCAACTTTCTCTCCGATCGACTCTTTTAAATTATTAACATCAGATTTCGGTTGTTTTGCTTGTGACTCGGATACCGTCACGAGTTGGGCCTGCGAGAGGGCTGGCTGCTGGTTTCCTCGCGAGTTCATCGGCAACGTCACGCCTATTACAAAACTTCCCAAGGCTGCTATAAAAGCAACGATGAAAGTTTTTCGCCGCCTCAAAATCCGTTTGAAGTTTTCCACTTTTTGATCTCCTTCACACCTTATATAGTTAATTGGGAATTGGGAATCGGGCATCGGGAATCGGGCATTGGGAATCGGGCATTGGGAATTGGGCATTGGGCATTGGGCATTGGGAATCGGGCATCGGGAATCGGGCATTGTTAACCAATAACCAGTACGGGCGAATGGCCATTCGCCCCTACCACCAATAACTAATAACTATTAACTATTCTCTGTTTGTATAAGCCGACAATCCGATCGATCACTTCGGTAATAGTTAAACCGTCTGTTTCAATTTCCACAGCATCCGCCGCTTTACGCAAAGGTGACACCTCGCGGGTACTATCCTTTTCGTCTCGCAGGGCGATGTCCCGTTCCAATTGTTCCAAACTGGTGTTGGCCCGATCGCCATCTTTGAGCTCTAACAGCCGTCGGCGCGATCGCTCTTTTACCGAAGCTGTTAAAAAAATCTTCAATTCCGCATCAGGAAACACGTTAGTACCTATATCACGACCTTCTGCGACAATTCCACCTATTTTCCCACAACGTCGTTGCTGTTCAACCAAAAATTCTCGCACGGCGGGAACCGCCGCAATTTCTGAGACGCGGGCTGTCACTTCCAAACTACGAATTGCTTCGGTTACATCTTCGCCGTTAATCTTTAATGTCAAACCCGATGCAGGATCGAGATTGTATTCCAAATAACTCGAATTGACTAATTCGGCGATCGCAAATTCGTCGGAAATTGGCGTGTTTGTGGTCATCACCAGCCACGTCACGGCTCGATACATCGCTCCCGTATCCAGATAAGATAAGCCTAGAACTTGGGCGACTTTCCTAGTTACTGTAGATTTGCCAGATCCGGCCGGCCCGTCGATCGCCACAATTGGCAGACGATTTCTCATAATTATATTGTCAATCAACCTAGTAGAGCCGATTTTGGCGGCCACAGCTAAAAGTCCCGCCGTTTTCACAACTGACAATGGTATCAGAGAGTTGGGATCGACGAGTTCTGCATACTCAAGCTTGATTGCTGACTCCTGAGCGACTTCTGCTTTGACTACAGCGAGTATTACTTCCGCAGTGCGACGCCCTGAACCAAAACTTTTCAACCCTTGCTGTAGAGCGCGATAGAGTACGGATGCTTGCTGTTTTTGCTCTTGTGTTAAATATTGATTGCGAGAACTCATTGCCAGTCCCGAAGCTTCACGGGCGATCGGACAAGCCACAATCTCTACAGGCATATTAAAATCTACCACTAATTGCCGAATAATTGCTACCTGCTGGGCATCTTTTTGACCGAAATAAGCTCTCGTCGGCTGCACTAAACTCAAAAGTTTAGTGACGATAAGTGCTACGCCCTGAAAGTGACCAGGCCTGGACTTTCCGCACAAAACCGATGTCATCGCCACTGGTGGCACAACTTGAGTCAAAGATGTAGGGGCGAATGGCCATTCGCCCGTGTAGGGGCGAATGGCCATTCGCCCGTACAAAACAGGACTCTCAGAGTTCCCTGCATCGATACCCGACTTCCCAAACATTTCTAGTTCTGAAGGAGCAAAAATTACATCAACCCCAGCTTGTTCGCACAACAGCCGGTCTTGCTCCAAATTGCGAGGATAATCTTGAAAATCCTCTTTGGGTCCAAATTGCAGCGGGTTGACAAAAATGCTGACCACGACGATCGCATTTTCTTGTCTAGCCCGCTGGATCAAGCTCAAATGTCCGCTGTGCAAAGCTCCCATCGTCGGCACTAAACCGATTTGTAAATGCGATGCAGCAGATTTTTGTGAATTTAAGTAGCAGCGTAGGGCTGCGATCGTCGTAAACAGGCGCACGAATCAACTCCTGAAGGCATTCGTCTGTATTGTCCCTCAGAGTAGCGTTCACCGTCCAACAGTTTCTGCCGAATTTGGTGCCATGACTTCTATTTCCACTCTCGCAACACCACTGCTCATCATGCCGAGCACGCTGGCGGCACCTGCGGACAAGTCAATCACGCGATTGCCCACATAGGGCCCACGGTCATTGATCCGAACAACGACTGTACGGCCGTTGTCTAGATTTTTCACCATTACTAGAGTTCCAAAGGGCAAGTTGCGGTGGGCTGCTGTCAAGGCATTTTGGTTGAAACGTTCGCCACTGGCGCTGAGGTTGCCGTCAAATCCTGGGCCGTACCAGGAAGCCCAGCCATTAATCCGAACTTGAACTGACCCAATGGATAGCACAGGCCGTTCTGGTTGGGGTTTGCCTAGTATTTCTCCCAGCGGTGCGGCGTTACCCAGGAGTCGGCGTAGCCGATTGGTTACTTGAAGGGCATCTCGGCTAAAGTCGCTGGTGGTGTCGGGGAGAATGGTTTTGGCGTTGATGTCTACCAATTCCTCGCCGTTTGCCTGGATTAGGTAGCGATCGCCCTTTTCCCACTTGACGGTAATACTGTTTGGGTCAACGTTGTTGCGCGCCAACTGATTGAGTCTTGCTGCTAAGCTTGATGCCCGCCACACTGGGTCGGTTTCTGAGTTGTTGGAATTGCTGGACTTTTTGCTGTCCGAGGGCTTCGATGCCTTGGTATCGGTTTTTCCGATTTTGGTGTTTGTTTCGGGACTCTCGTCTAGAAAAGTGATAACTGGAATATTTCGCAGGTACACTGTCGCTGCTTGTCGCCCTTCCAATTCGTGGGACTGAATTTTGGCGATCGAGTTAGATTCAATATCAGCTCTTGCTTGGTACTGATATTGTCCGACTTTTTCTGCTTCGACCCTAGTCACCTTTAATTGCGGGGACTGTTGGGTGAAAACTACTTGCTTGTTTCCCTGAAAGTTTGGCCCGGAGGCATCAGTTGCTTGTGCATGACAAGATGAGGCCGTTCCCAATGCAGGAACTAACAGGACAGCGAGTAGACTACCAACAAATTTTTCCTTCATACGTCCATTTTTGTGAAGAGCCATTACCAACCGAGGTTAGGGGATTGACTATTCGGCGATCGGGCCTTCGAGATTTCCCTCGTACCCTTCGCTATTCCCCCGCGAGTCGAAACAAACTGTCGGGGTGCATTTTTGCTTTAATGTTTCAGCCAATCATAAAATTGCCTGAAACTTCCCTGACACTTGACAACTCTTACTCAATCCGCAATTTGTGTTTTGTTAACGAACTGCAACAGACTACCACAAACTTTTGAGCTTGGGGATCGGTAAGATCACGGAATTTGCCAAAAATTCATCGAATCTTCACAGTTATCTGTCTCAGAAAATGCTTTAATGGCAGTGCTTGCAGAGTTTTTAACAATTCCCGAAAACTTCACAAATATTTATAAAACTTTACACAAAATTAGAATATTTTGTGGGCTGGCAATAAACTAAAAACTAGAAATCGACGAAGGCGGACTTATGGATTATCGAGAAGCAGGTGTAGATGTTGAGGCGGGCAGAGCTTTTGTCGATCGCATCAGCAGTATGGTCAAAAGCACCCATCGATCGGGCGTTTTAGGTGGATTCGGCGGGTTTAGCGGGTTTTTCAGCGTTCCAGAGGGTTTAAAAGAGCCGATCATGGTTTCGGGCACTGATGGTGTCGGCACTAAGTTGAAATTGGCCCACGAGCTCGATCGGCACGACACCGTAGGTATCGACTTGGTAGCAATGTGCGTCAACGACGTGCTCACATCCGGGGCGGAACCGCTATTTTTTCTCGATTATTTGGCGACAGGAAAGTTAAATCCCGAACAATTAGCTGCTGTGGTTGCTGGCATTGTTGATGGTTGCAAACAAGCTGGCTGTGCTTTGTTGGGCGGGGAAACTGCGGAGATGCCCGGTTTTTACCAAGCCGGAGAGTACGATTTGGCTGGGTTTTGTGTGGGTATTGTCGAAAAGAGCAAATTGTTAGACGGTTCGCGGGTTAAAGTCGGAGATGTCGCGATCGGGCTGGCTAGTTCGGGGGTACACAGCAACGGTTTTAGTTTGGTGAGAAAAATTGTAGGCGATTTGGGTTTTGACTGGCATTCTCAACCGGAAAAGTTAGGCGGCAAAAGTTTGGGAGAAGTCCTCTTAACTCCGACTACAATTTATGTCAAGCCAGTTCTCGCAGCAATTAAGAGCGGTTTAGATATTCACGGCATGGCCCACATTACTGGCGGCGGTTTGCCAGAAAATTTGCCCCGCTGTTTGGGCGCAAATCAATCTGTCAAAATTGAGGATTGTAGTTGGCCAAGTTTGCCAATTTTTGACTGGATTGCTGAGGCCGGCGATGTGGCTACCGCAGATATGTTCCATACTTTTAATATGGGCATTGGTTTTGTCCTGTTGGTCGATCGCACATCAGTCGATCGCACAATTCAATGGTTTGAATCTCAGGATATTCCCGCTTGGGCGATCGGAGCAGTTATTGACTCTGATGAAAATCATAGCACTTGTCAAATCGCTTAGGAAAAATTATTTTTGGGTGGGCGCTACCATTATCCCACCCAATTAATATCAAATCCTCTCTTCATCGTCCTGTATTAATCTCTCTCTTCTCTTCCTTCGCGTCCTTTGCGCCTTCGCGGTTAAATCATTCCGATACAACCGAAATTGATATAAGAGAAATATCCTCCCAGCAGCACCCACCCAAAATTTTACCGTTCCATAACTAAAAATTAAGCAATTGATAGTAATCACTTAATCTTGCCATGATAATTTTTGAGTGACTTCAACAAAAAGTCAAAGTAATTATCTTTGAGTCAAGCAGGAAAATTAAAATCATGGCAGTTACTGAGTTTTTTTTACTGACAAATAGCGATGACAATTTCACCATTACTCCTGGCTCACTCAAGGGGATCTTGGGGGGGATTTCAGCCCTTGGTGGTAACGACAATATTACCGGAAGTAGTGATTCAGAGGCAATTAATGGGAATTCGGGCAATGATTCACTGTCTGGTGGTAGCGGCAACGACACCCTGATTGGCGGTCAAGGTAATGATATCTTGCTAGGTGGAGATGGGAACGATTTTCTCAGTGGAGACAAAGGTTTAGATACTCTCACTGGCGGTGCCGGAAATGATACGTTCTTGTTGCGTCGCACTCAGGGTGCTGATGTTATTACTGATTTTAGTTCCGGCGATCGCTTAACCTTAGAAAATCAACTTCAATTCTCGGACTTGTTAATTACTAGCACCGGGTTAAATACAGCAATCAGCCTCCGAGACGGCACATTGCTAGCAACAATCAATGGAGTACCAACTATCAACCAAAACAATTTTGTTGAATTACCCCGCCGCCCCTTAATTATCGGACATCGCGGCGCAAGTGGCTACCGCCCTGAGCATACCCTAGCTTCCTACGAATTGGCAATCGAGATGGGTGCAGATTTCATTGAACCAGACTTAGTTTCCACTAAAGATGGAGTGTTAATTGCCCGCCACGAGAATGAAATTTCGGGGACTACTGATATTGCCAAACGACCGGAATTTGCCGATCGCAAACGCAAAAAGACAATTGACGGTGCAGAAGTAGAAGGTTGGTTTACAGAAGATTTGACCTTAGCCGAAATCAAAAGTTTGCGGGCGCGGGAACGCTTGCCAGAGTTACGGGGGACTGCATTTGACGGTCAATTCCAAGTTCCTACATTTCAAGAAGTCATCGATTTAGCCAAGCGCAAAAGTGCCGAAAAAGGGCGAACAATTGGACTTTATCCAGAGACAAAACACCCGACTTATTTTAAGTCGGTTAATTTGCCTTTAGAGCAACGGTTAGTGCAAGTGCTGTCTGCTAATGGATATACCAAACGCACAGATCCGGTGTTTATCCAATCCTTTGAAGTGGGAAATCTCAAAGAGTTAAATCGTTTGACAGACTTGCCACTGGTGCAGTTAATGGATGACTTTGCAGAAAAACCTTATGATTTTGTCGTGAGTGGCGATCGCCGTACCTACCGCGATTTAATGACCACCCAAGGGTTAGCAGAAATCAAAACCTATGCTGACGGAATCGGGCCTTGGAAGCGGACAATCGTTGTCGAAGGTGCGGACAAGAAATTACAGCCCGCTAATAGTTTAATCACGGATGCTCACCTGGCTGGTTTATTAGTTCACCCTTACACTTTTCGCAATGAATCTCCTACTTATGTGGCTTCAGAGTATGGCGGTAATCCAGCTTTGGAGTACGAACAATTTTACCGCTTAGGTGTAGACGGTGTGTTTAGCGATTTTCCCGATACAGCTTTTAATGCAGCGGCACGGCTTTATCCTTTCTCAACTGTAGACTCTCTCAAAGGCGTGAGTTTGTAGGCTTTAGTCGGCGAATCGGTTAGGAAAAATTATTGTAGGATGGGCGCTGCTATCATCTTATCCGATTAGGAGAAATATCGTCACAGCAGCGCTCATCCTATTACTATGTCTTAACCGCCTTGACGGTTACTATAGTAATGGGGTAGATTGATTTTTAATTGAATGAAATAAAAAAAATCGCCTTTTTTTTCAGGGTAAAAGACTTGACTTTGACCAGCAAATGAAGTACAATCTAATAATAGAAGTGGTGACAAAAATAATTATTTTTGTCACCACTTCCATTATCTAAAATATACCATAAAAATTCTAGCCCTGTCAATAGATAATCCTGCTTTTTTAAGGCGAATTTTTTTTAACGAGATTTTCAGAAAGCGCGATCGATATAATAAGTAAGTAGGGTGCGTCGCTCCCAGATTTTCGATGATAATTACAGATTGTTGATGGCGACGCACCCTACAGTATCTACAATCAAGATAACCTAAAGGAGATAATACTATGTTGACAAGCGATCTCAATGCTCTACTTGACCAACAAGCACTCCAACGCCAAGATCCCGAATGCCGCTATATTACCGATCGCGTTAACTGGGAACAATATGAAACCTTACTCACCAGAAATGGGGATACTTCGGCATATCGAGTCACTTATTTAGATGGAGCCTTAGAAATTATCTCACCTTCCCGTCGCCATGAAATCAGAAAAACGCGCATTGGAGACCTTTTAGTCATTTACTTTTTAGAAGCAGATATCGACTATTTTCCCTTTGGTTCTACAACTCTGCGACGAGAGGAGAACAGCGGCGGGACGGAACCCGATGAAGCTTATTGCATTGGTACAGACAAAGAATTTCCCGATTTGGCAATTGAGGTTGTTGTTACCAGTGGTGACCTGAATAAACTGGAAGTTTACAGAAGATTAAATGTTAAAGAGGTTTGGTTTTGGCAAAATGAACGTTTTAGCCTCTACTACCTGCAGGAAGAAATCCCAGTTCAATTTGTCCAAATCTGCGGTTATGAGCAAATCGATCGGAGCGAAATTCTTCCTAATTTAGATATAGAATTGTTGGCGGAATATGTCCGATATCCCAATTCCCTCGCAGCAGTTAAGGAATTTCGACAACGACTGATTTCTCGTTAGAATGACAGTAAACATTGGGTAGGGTGCGTCGCTGTGAGATTCTCGCTAATTGTAGTAATTTCCTAGCGACGCACCCTACTATTTTGTAAGGTGCGTCGCTGTGAGATTGTCGCTGTTTTTTGGGGATTTTTGATGGCGACGCACCCTACAGATACTAAGTTTAAATGCCGAACAGCTTAAACATTGGGTAGGGTGCGTCGCTGTGAGATTGTCGCTGTTTTTTTGGGATTTTTGATGGCGACGCACCCTACAGATACTAGAATTAGCCTGCCGGGGTTTTAGCGTAAGTTATAATCAAGATCGATGTGTCCGGTTAATCTCCCATGACTACACAATCTGCTTCGCGTTATGTCGCACGTCACCCTGAAATCTTGCAAGGGGAACCAATTATCGCAGGAACGAGAACTTCTGTTCGTGCGATCGTGGAATTGTGGCGTTTAGGTATTACTCCTGAAGAAATTCCGATGCACTTACCTCATCTGAAATTAGCTCAAATTTTTGACGCACTGAGTTTTTATTTGGACAACCAGGAAGAAATAAATACTTATATTGAGCGCAATCGAATTCCTGAAGAATTGATTCATCCTGCTGTGAAAGCTGCCATGAAAAAACCGTGAAACTATTTGCAACTATTCATACAGATGAAGATGTTTCTAGGCTGGTAGCGACTTTGCTGCGGGCTAGGGGTTTTGATGTGACGACAACGAGCGAACAGGGAATGTTGAGTCAATTGGATAGCCAACAATTGGCTTATGCTGCATCTGTCGATCGATGTTTGCTGACTCACAACCGCGTAGATTTTGAGCGATTACACCTAGAATATATGATAGAAGGATGGGAACATTCGGGTATCATTGTTACTCCCCAAAAGAACGCCTATGAGATTGTCCAACGGGTTGCTATTCTATTAAATACGTTGACGGCTGATGAAATTGCTAATCAGCTTTTATATGTGTAAATTGAGCGTCTATTGAAAAATGAGCGATCGCCCTTTGGGATTCGGCATGGGAAAAGCGATCGCACTTTCGGACAATAAGGGCGATCGCAATGCAGGGATTCGACATGGGAAAGCCGATCGCACTTTCGGACAATAAGGGCGATCGTACTTTGGGAAAAAGAAACAACTGCGCTACACCCAAAGCATTATGAGACTGCTTTGAGGTATTGCGTTACAGGCTTCAAATCGATGTGAAGGCATTTTTCACCTGTCACTGAAGAGTCTGTACATCAGGATATGCCAGAATTTTTGCATCAGCAGTTAGTAACGGACACCCGCAAATCCTCGCAGTTGCCACAATGATTTGATCTGCTGGATCGCGATGAAAACCTGTGAGTTTAGTTGACTCGATAATGATGGGAATAGTGAGTTCGAGTAGCTGTACTCCGGGATAAGCCAAAGCTTGTTTTAACCACTCATCAACTGTAACGGACAAAGTAAGTCTTCCCATTTCTACTAATTTAGAAACCTCCCAACAAGAAATGATGCTGACTCCTAAACCTTGAGATTGATATTGTTGTATCCAGTCCCGATGTTTCTGAGTCAGTCGTGTGTTATCGTCAACCCACCAAACCCATATATGAGTATCTAGTAAAATCATTGTAACACTTCCCAATCTTCCAACGAAATCGCAGGTTCAAACGGTTCATCATAGCCAATCACTGTGCCGCGCAAAGGATATAGAAAAGTATTTTTCATGGTTTCATTTACCAAATTTAGATAGCTAATGAATTCTCGATATCCATCCAATTCTGTTTGTTCTTCGGAAGTTAGATTTGATGCTTGTTGTTGAGCAGTTAAAGTTTGAATTCGTTCCTGGGTTTGAATAGAAGCGCTGAATATTAAGAGTCCGTTGACTAATTCAATGTGGACAGAACCTTCGCTGGGTAAGCTGTTGGGTAAGTGAGGCAGTTTGAGGGGCAAATTAGCAATCATGGCATTAATTGACTATATTTGATGTTGATTTTTTAATTATACCGTGTGTTGAATTTGACAGTTGTTGCCATGCTGAAATTATAGGGCGATCGCACTTTCGGACAATAAGGGCGATCGCACTTTCGGACAATAAGGGCGATCGCACAATTGATGGAATTTCAGTGCTACACTAAAATTACAGCATTGTTCGGTGGCAATTGTGTTATACCCTACTTGCACGAGGAAAATACATGGTAACTACGCTCGAAATTGACAAAACTCTTCTTCAAGAAGCCCTTGATTTGAGTAACCATCCAACACCTACTACATTAATCGAAGCAGCTTTACGCGAGTACATCCAACGTCGCAAACAATTAAAAATATTGGAATTGTTTGGTACTATTGAATACGATGAAGATTATAACTACAAGCAACAGCGACAAACTTTATGAATGTTCTTGTTGATAGTTCGGTTTGGTCGCTGGCATTGCGGCGCAACACAACAAATGATGCGATCGCGATCGTTAAAGTCCTACACGATTTGATTGGAGATGGACGAGTTGTTTTACTGGGGGCTATTCGTCAGGAGGTGCTTTCTGGGGTGCGCTATAAGGAACAGTTTGCTCGATTGCAAGAGTATCTTCGTGCTTTTCCTGATTTAGAGTTAACAACTGAAGATTATGAGTTAGCCGCAGAGTTTTTCAATACCTGTCGCAGTAATGGCGTTCAGGGTTCAAATACTGATTTTCTGCTATGTGCTGTTGCTCATCGTCGTGGTTATAGTATTTTCACTACTGATAAAGATTTTGAGAATTTCCGATCGCACATTCCTGTCATATTGCTATGAGTTTGTAACGGGTAAAAGCTTGATATGAGCCGATCGCACTTTGGGACAATAAGGGCGATCGCACTTTCGGACAAAAAGGGCGATCGCCCTTTGGGATTCGGGATGGGAAAGGCGATCGCACTTTCGGACAATAAGGGCGATCGCACTTTGGGATTCGACACGGGAAAGGCGATCGCACTTTTGGTTATTTGGGGGAAAAGGGCGATCGCTATCAATTTTTACTCTCGAATGCGAATTCTGTAAACTTCTACCAGTAGTAATTTACCTCGATAATGCTCCTCACTATCGTGCAATGATAAGTATTCTGTTAGCCTTGCCATCAACTGAGGAATAATTTCCGGGTGATTTCTCAGTTGAATAGAAATGATTCCTTGATATGAACTTGGCGGATAAGTCACAATATCTGCGAAGTCTCCATTCAGAGAAACAAGTATGGCATTTAATTCCTGAGCTTTGGCAATGACAATAATATCTGGAGATTCAATTGGGATGTAATCTCCCAATACAAAAACTTCATGCTCGGTATCACGAAGGATTTGAATAATAGACTTAGGAACGCACTGATCGATGAACAATTTTAAACTCATTAGGCAACTGTTTCAAAATCCGACAAATCGCGAGCATAATCAAGACAAGCAGCTATCTGTTCTTTGACGATATCTGGAAACTCGTCGATGATTTGTTCGACAGTGTTATTTGATGCTAAATATCCTAAAATCAGACCAACGGGAATTCTAGTCCCTTTGATTCTTGGTTTACCTCGCAGTACATCGGGGGTACTAACGATATGTTCTCTCCAGTTTACAGGCATAACTTGTCCTTGTTGAATCTGATAAGTTATATAATCGGATATGACAACTTATATTTTAACTTAAGGAAAGGCGATCGCACTTTCGGAAAAGAAGGGCGATCGCACTTTGACCAGTCCTCATAGATGCCGACACTGAAAGTAGTATCGCACTTTGGGAAAAAAACTATCGCCCCTAAGCATAAAAGGGGCGATACCACTACATTTTAAAATGGAATAGGAGGAAGTGGCACATCAGGCAACAGAGGAATAGGAATTTCTGAAGGTGGCTGTGGTATATTTATAGGCGGAGGCGTACTCTGAAGAAGTGGTTGATTAGGCAACAAAAGCGTTCCAGTTGTGATACTGGAAGCCTGAACATTATTCAGTTGGGCTAATTGTTCACCTGTACTTCTAAGACTAAGTAGGGTATTAGAGCCTGCGGTTTGAATCAAGATGTCACTGATACTCACACCTGCTGGTACTTGGATGAAATCGCTCCCATTTCCAAAGTCGGTGATGATATCTAAACCGCCACCTGTTGACAGTACAAATCTATCATTTCCCAGTCCACCTGTGAGGGTATCATTTCCTTGATCGCCTGAGAGAAAATCATCTCCCGCGTCGCCAAATAGTTGATCGTTGCCTTTGCCACCAAATAAACTGTCGTTTCCGTCTCCGCCTCTAATGATATCTTCATTAGAATCGCCTCGGATAGAGTCGTTGCCAATTCCTCCATCTACGAAATCGTTATCTTTACCACCTATCAGGGTATCGTTCCCAGCACCACCTGAAATGCTATCTTGACCGTCGTTTCCCAGAATTAGTTCGCTGTCAGCAGAGCCTATTACTGTATCATTGCCGCCGAGCACCCACACGCCGCCAGGAATATTAGTTAGTTGTCCGGGGGATAGGGTGATAGATTCAGAGGTGTTATCGCCGAGTAAGCGAGAAATGCCGTTTTCTACGTTAGATTTTAATGTCATGTTGATTGCTTTGTTTGAGATTATTTAAAAGGTAGTTCAACCGCTAACTACACCAATAGCTTGTGGAATATATCTGGCAACCCCAATGCGGAACCCATCTGTCCCAAACCGCGACAAATCGCTGGACTTGACGAATGCTTCTGCTTCGCCCTTAGCAGTCATTTGTGTAGACCCACTTCCATCAAGTGCCATTACTTTACTTGCTCCAAAGTTCATCAAAATTTGATTGGCAGCCGTTTTAGTCCTATCTTTAGAATTCAAAATTAAAAATGTTTCATTAGTACCATTAGAATCGCGATCTTTGACACCAATGAAAGTTCTACTTGTTGCTCCATCGTCTACAACTTTTGGATCTAATCCAACTATTGCCTGTGGAGCCGATGAATTTTCAAGCGACTTGATGTTAGTGTCTTCGTCGAATTTTGTAATTGAAGCACGATCTTCCCAAATTTCAAGTTTCAGTTTGTTATTTTTATTTACTTCAGCAAATTGTACATTTTTAGAGCCATCATAAGAATACACTGGTGGCAGGAAATCGACATTTGAGTAACCCGTCGAAGAAAAGAATTTTAACGGATAAGACAACTCTGTATCTGGTTGAATAAATGGCAAGACTCTTTCAAAAAAAGCACCATTAGAAACTGAAAAAGCATTAGCATTTTCAGAAGATAATTTATTCCAAAAGCTTTCAATAGGATTCCGCTTAAAGGTGGCACTCGTTCCTCCATAATATCCTGTTTGAGTATCACCCGTCTGTTGCCCTGTCAGCAATTTAATGGAAGCACCTTGGCTCAAGTCTACGACTTGTACATAATCAGACTTGTCCGCGCTCTCGTATAGATTAACCCCCTTAGCGCTTTTTACAGAAGTAAATCCAGCAGGTGCTGAATCTGATTGTGCCTGACCTGTCTTCTCCCAAGAAATATCAATATCGGCATCACCAGTCACTTCATAATGCTGAAAAAAAACGTAATATTGCCCACTCTGAGTGGGAGTCCAACTATACTCTTGAAAAATTCCGTTGGGAAACCTCTGCAATTGAGGTTGTTTTCCATCCTGACTCACGGGCGTGATCCAGTTAAAACCTTGTTGATTAACCTGTCTGGCACTCATCACGATGTAATCATCTCCACTGACTCTAAATTTGTAAGTAGCGCCAGCATCAAAGTATGCTGTAGTCACACCAGACGTAGCAAAATAGTCGGCTTTATCAATAAAACCAATGTTCGCGGTATCAAAAGGAGAGCCTTGGCCCCAATTGATCTTAATACCATCCTTACCATCAGGTCGATTTCCATTCTGATCGCTACTACCATCAGGTCTTTGCCAATTAAAGTTACTGTTCCTCCAATCTGCATAACGCCAAACTGTCCACCGCTGCTGGTTCATTTCTATTGTGGTATCTTCACCACCTAGCACAACAGTTGCTGTATCATCTTTACTCTTCAACCCCTGAAGCTCACCCTCACTCAACTCCTTACCCTGAACGATCGCCCCAAAAATCGCTCCCTCATCACCCGGTGAATCCGTAACATTCAACCGCGCATCAACAGAATGCCCGATTTCTTCCAACAACACATCCGCAACCGCCACTGGATTCGCCGCATTCCGCGCCAAAAATTCCTTCGATACATAAATCGTATCCGTCGCCGCAGCAAAAGCCCCATTCGCCCCACCAATCTCACCAGACGAGACAATCTTCACCGGCGGGATATCGCTAAAATCTCCCTGAAACCATCCTTCAGCTAAGGTTTTCGCAGCCGCAGCATCCCAGTTTTCCCCAAAAGGCACATTCAGCTTAGCCGCGAAATCTGGATCGGCCGCAAACTTACTCAAATCCCCATAAACCTCTGACATCGCCTGACCTGTTAGCAAATCGACAGAGCTATCCGGTAAACTGCTGTTCGAGTCGGTGTTCACTGCACTAGCCATCCGGGTTAGCGAAGCGTCAGGCAAAATGATATTGTCATAGGCTTCTGGCGTTAAAGTTGGGATATTAACTTCCTGACCAATACCCCCCGTTAGCACAGGGTTAGCATCTAGCTTCGGGATAATAGCCTTAGTCGGTTCTAGGCTGGCATTCCAAGGAGCGATCGCACTTTCGTTATTAAATTCAGGCGTAAAAAAATTAGACACGTTATTCTCCCCTGTTGATTAGATACAAGTACATAGACTTGCCCTGTGTTTGCTGAGATTAAATAAACTGTTTGTTATCAAAGCCGATCGGCCGATCGCCCTGATACACATTTAGCCCCGATGAACCGCAACAGTAGCGGTAATTCTAGAGCTCTATTTATCTATCAGGTTCAGTACCCAAGTTTTATGCAAAATACTGGTATTTTGTTACAAAACTTTACCTAGCGCCCTCAGACGTTCGCATATAGTAGCTTTGAGGTAACATGAAGCGATCGCGCCTCCCGTTTATCTAAGTATCTACACTGATAGATTTAGTCGTTAGTAAAATACTACACTACCTCTTGTTAGCTAGCAACTAACAAACGCTAGCAATTTCGGTTATGCTATCGTTAGTCATATCTCAACACACCCGAAAATGATACCAAAGGAAGACTTATTTACCGAAGCCGCGAAAAACTGGGACTTAGAAAGGCTGTACCAAGCTTTTGCAGAAGCTAAACGGCAAATCTCACCCCGATCGCGCCGGGGACTCACAGAAACCGAAAAACTCTACCTCCGAGGCTTGCTTTCCGGTTGCAGTCCCGCTGAAATCGCTCGCCAACTCCTTCAGACTTCCAAAAGTGCAGAGGTTTATTTATGTAAAACTTTATACCAATATGTTAAAAAAATCGCAGATGTACCTAACGAACCTGTAGGAAATTGGCGCAATATTTGCGATCGGCTACAGGAAGCCGGATATCAAACTCAGTCGTCTGTGAAAGCTAAATTAAGTAGTTCTTTACCGATCGATGCTTTAGTAAAAATAGTTGATATGGGTTTTGAAAATCAAAATACACTAACAATAGATATCAACATTCGACTAGAATTCCCCTCAACTTCAGAAACTCCAAAAACCGAAGACTTGGATAAAAAAGACTAGATGTGTTACGGATGGGGTTCAGAAACCGGGTTTTTTCCGAAATACTTCGTTGTTACCCACAGACTTGGTAAAAAACCCGGTTTCTTGTCGGAGTCCATAAATCCTGTCATTGATGATTTTATTCGAGCTAATTTGCGATCGCGCGATCGAGAGTAAAACTGACTAAAAAGGAATATACTCAACAGCATTCATCCATTCATCAGATTCCGAAACTAAAGCAATCAGTTCCAAATCCTTAACAAACTGTCCGATCGTACCGCCTAGCTGATGTCCAAATATCAAACCAGCAAACTGTTTTTCCTGACGCTGCCAATCTTGAGCCATTGCCTTAAAAAGGATATCATGAGTAAATAATACTCTTCCTAACTGAGTGGCACGTTCCAAAAGTTCGTCATCTGGCAATTCTGTCGAACCATCTTCCATCGCAGTCAAAACATCCACACCACGACGACGCAACTGCTCGGTAATTGCTTGCGGAATATGAACGTCCATGTATAGAGAAATTGCCACTTACAACAACCCCTTAGCTCGCATTTTCACGAAAAATGGTGAAGGCGAAAGCAGAGATTTTTCCTGTTGTACCTGCTCCCATTCTGCACGAATCTCCTGCTCAATTTCAGCTTGAAAGTCGAAGTAATAAGCCATCGTTGCATGAGCCTCCGACTGCATCAAATAAGGATGCTGGCGGCACATTTCTTCCACTGACCAACCGTAGGCTAGATAATCCATGACAATCTGAGCAACCCGCACGCGGGGTATCCGCTGCAACCGTGCGGGTTGACCCGCTACTTTCTCGATATGAGGATAAATTATTGATAGCATAATGATATCCCAAACTACAATCGCTCAATAGTTAAGTTGAAACAGAAACCACATTGTACAATCTTGTTTGATTATACCCTAAGATGTTGCACCAATGTCAGCAACAGGCTTTCCGGCCTGTTCCACAAGAGAATAGAGTCTTTGTGGAACAGGCTGGAAAGCCTGTTCATAAAAGGTTAATTGAAAATGGTGCAACATCTCAGTTATAGCCGATCGCGCTTTCGATCAATCTTAGCCAACGCAGCACCAGAAACATCCGCCAGAATACTGATAATCCGATACAAAGCCACCGCACCCAGAATTATACCCGTAGAATAGCGATCGTCCAGGAGCGCGATCGCCGTTGCTTCAAATACTCCCATACCTCCCGGTGCACCAGGGACAACTAAACCCACCACAAATGCCAAACAAAAAGCACCGAATAAGTTCGGAATATCGTTAAAGTTCACCGGATTTAAAGCCATCACAGTTAACACAAAACCGCTTCCCCGCAATCCGATAAAACACATTTGTCCAATTAACGGCAATAAAGGATAACGTTTAATTGGTAAATTAATTTTGCGTTTAGACTTGACACTAGATGTTATTTTCGCTAGACTGGAGGTAGACTCTAAACGCAAAATGAGTCGATCGCCCTCAGCCTTGGAAATTTCCCCATCCTGCTTCTTTAACTTCAACTTCTCTACAAATAGAACAATCGGATTTAGAGTTTGGGGATGAATCGCCGTTAAAATAGCCGCACAACCCACAAACCGCAAAAACCAATGGATTTTATCAAAACTAATTAACCCAATCAAAACGCCTGCGGAAGCCATCAGTAGCGGTTCCAATAATACGCTGAGAGTCGCAACTTTGGGCAAAATCCCTGCTTTTTTTGCGTCCGATATTCGACCCCAAAAATGCCAAATATTCCCCGGTAAATACTTGGCAATATTAGTTTTGAGAAAAACTTGAATCGCCCAAGCCGCATTTACACGTTGGCGAAATTCCCGCAAAATCAACATCCACACCCAGCCGGCAAAAATCATCGAAAATAAAGTGATACCCAGGGCGATGGCTAACAACGGAAAACTTTCGGCGGTAATGCGGATATTGGCGATTTCTCGCCAGTGAGTGAGAAAAGCTTGGGCTATAAATAAAAACGTCCCGCCCAAAATACAGTAGCGTAAATAAGGTTTGAGACGAGGTTTTGCAACCTGGAAAAAATTCTGAATTAGACGTAAATTTTGGTTTCCCATTTTCTGATCCGATTTTGAATTTGGGATTAAGCTGTTCTGCATCTAAAACGCATATTTTATGGTATGATATCACGACTTACGCAGGCACACTACAGATAATGTGTCCATAACTACGTTAGCGAAGCCCTCGTTGCAGGATCACACCCCCCTTGACTATTAGGGCGATCGGCAGATCAAGGGCGATCGCTTTTTTGTCAATTTTACTCGATCGCCCAAAAAAACTCAAATGGGTTCTATAGAATAGAGATTGCTGAATCGGCCTTGGCGCCCGATCGCCCTTCCCAGCAATTTGCGATTAAAATAGAATCTCCCCTCCCTCAACTCCCTCCCATGAACAACGCTTCTCCCCTGATTCAAACCATCACACCCGAACGCTGGGCCGGCTTAAGCATGGACTTTATCGGGGCCGGTTACGCGGGTTTACTGGTCAAAAACGGCCGCGTCGTGCGTACCCTGAAATCCGGGCGGCACTTCACCTTTGCGCTTCCCTTGCTGGAACAGTGTCAAATTGTGATCGTAGATACTAAACTCCGTAACTTGGACGTGCAATCCCAAGGCGATTTTTTGTCTAAAGATCGGTTTTTAATTGATGCTACATTGACGGTTATTTATCAAGTGATAGATCCGAAACGAGTAGCTTTGGAATTGTCCGATCCCATAGCTGCTTTAGCAAGTGCTGTGAAAGATTGTATGGGAGTTGCGATCGGGCAAATTCCCCTCAACCAACTGATCAGTCAAGGACGACTTTTGTTGCGCCAAAATTTGCTCGATCGCGTCCAAGATTTCTACACATTAGGATTTACCTTAGAAGATGTCCGAATTGGCGATGTCAGCTTTCCCGAAACTAACGGAGTGATTCGCCAAGTTGAAGGAATGAGTTACAGACAAGAAGCCGAAAACTCCGCCGCTTTGCAAATGAGAATTGCCGAAGCAGGGCGACCAATTCAACCTCAAGCTCCTGTACAACAGTTAAACTTAATATCAGGTCAATCTCCTGTAAGTCTTCCGGCTTCTGATAGCGCAGGATTCGATCGCGATTTACAACAACTGACAGCACAACTCGCCCAAAATAGTTTACCCGCAGCCCAGAATCGCCCCCAACTTGCACCAACAGTATTGGCAAGTAGCGATCGCCAAACAAGCGCATACTTAGTATACAAACTTTCAGGAGAGGCGATCGGCCTCACAGTCAATCCCTTTACAATCGGACGCGAGCCTGGTAATACTTTAGTGTTACAAGATCCGCAAAGTTCCCGCTACCATGCTCAAATCCGTCGGGCTACAGACGACCAAGGAAAACAGCGGTATCAACTTGTGGATTGCGGCAGTTCCAACGGTACTTTTGTTGGTGGACAAAGGCTGGCGGCTAATGATCCTTTTTGGCTAACGAACGGCTGCGAAATTGCGATTGGTGACCAAAAATGGACGTTTCAAGGCTCGTGAGGGGGATGATTTTTGGGATTAAATTCATGGTCAAGCACTTTTTTGCTTACGGGTATTTGATGATACTAAAATTGACGATGTGTACTTAGATGATTTAGGTCGATATCGAGGTTGTCAGTAGTCATTGAAATGAGAGAATGATAGCTAGAGTGAGAGTTATATAATGCTGAAACTCAATAGATGCGTTGATTTGCAGTATATTCAGTACCAATAAATGTTTGTTTTGACTAAGTTTGAGCGATAAAAATGTTGGTAATTCAGGCGATCGACTTGTTCAAAAATGCAAAAAATCTTGGTGTTATTTTATACTAAAAAACTGTTCACTATAGAACCGTTTGAAAATTGAAAATAGAAGTGCTAAATGGAGGAGACGGCTTGGCCCGTTGGTGTCAACTTAAGGTAAAACCGATAGTCCGACAGGGAATTCATTCCCTGTCTCAAAGCGAAAGTCCTCTTAAGAGGACTGAAGAACTCATTAGTCCTCTTAAGAGGACTTTCGCTATTAGACAGGGACTTCAGTCCCTGGCGGGCTTTCGGCTTAAGTTGACACCAATGGGCACTGCCGTATCCTCTATATCCTGCCGTATCCTCTATATCCTGCCGTATCCTCTATATCCTGGCTAAAATCTTAATTCATACTCAATAGTTCCTCGATTTTCTCCTTGAAAATTAGTAGAACCACGCAGCAAAATTTGGTCATTCAAACGATACCGCAAATTAAATTCCGTTGGCTGATTAGCAGACAAAACCCGAATGATAGTAGCTGAAAGATTGCGCGTAATATCGCCGCCAACTTCCAAACCCACACCGAGTGAACCCGCAGCAGAACCCGAACTTGAGGTTTGCGTTTCCCCAGCCCCAATCCGAGTTGGAAATAGACGGAATTCAGTCAATCCTGTGGCGTTAGTAATCACAGATTGAAGGTTGCCAAATAAGCCTGCACCGGCTAAATTTGCGATCGCCAGTGTACTATCTCCCCGTCCCAAAGTTTGCACGAAACCACCGCCTAGCAATGCCACAATCTCTATGGACGATCGACTCGGAGAACTTCTCAACTCCAGACTATCAGACAACTGAGAAGCTTTTCCCTGCACCAAGGCTTGAATTTGCACACTCCGCACATTGCCAAAACCCGTCGGTTCGTCTGCTATTTCCGATGCTACGGAATTTCCCGGAGTCCGAAATCTGGTAACTTCCTGTACCGAAGTTGCCAATCTCACATCCAGCGTCGGATCGAGTCCTTGGGATGGTACAAAGGTAGCAGTTTGGGGATATCCTCGATCGAGCCTAAACTGTGTCGTAAACAAATTCACCGCACCCGAAGTCAGTCGAATCGTACCCTCCGGGCGAATATCATCCAGAGTACCATTGACAGTCAAACCCCCAGTCGCCCCAAAACTCAATATCGGCGCACTTGTGACTTTAATTCCACGCCCTAAATTTAACTGCAAATTGTTTAAACCGACTTCAAAGGAAGGAGAAGAGGAAGTCGCAGTTGGAGTCCCAATGGAAGGAGAAACCGCAACCGAAGCAGAAGGAGTTTCAGGGGAAGCAGCAGCAGCGGAGACTAACCTTGTCGAATCACCACCACTGGGCAAAAACACCTCGCCATCATACAGTTCAATTTTCCCAGTCAACTGCGGCCGCAAAGCCGTGCCGATCGCCTGCACTTGACCAACTACCTTGCCACGGTACAATCCTTTCAGATCCAAACCCAACTTATCTAAATTTACCGCCAAGGGAGTCGCCGCATCCGCATCGCCCTCAGCAAAGGCACGAGATAGCGGAATCACACCTTGGGCGACAATTTCTCCCTGCTTCAATTGTCCCCGAATGCCCTCTACCCGAATGCGATCGCCCTCAAAGCGCACCGCCCCAGTCAGCCCTGTCAGCGGTTCTGGGAAGGCTCTCGCCCGGACGGTGGCATTTTCAAAATTAGCACTTCCTTCAGCTACAGGCCGTTCTAGGGTTCCTGAGACGCGAATTTGCACCTGTCCCTTGCCACTAATCCAAGCAACTTGCGGAGTCAAGACATTAATAATTGCCAATCCTTCATTTTGCAAATTTGCCCGCAAATCGATTTGATTGCTATCGGCTTTGACTGTGGCAAAAGGCAACTCAAAGGGCAAACTTCCCTGGACTTCAATCGGTTCAGTTTGAGTCACCAAAGCGCTGCCGCCAAAATTCAGACGGGCGTTACTGTAACTGAAACTGCCATCGGCTTTTTTAATCAGTTCTCTATTTAGCGTACCGTCTTGCAAACTCAATTCCCCGGCCAGTTGCGGATTGGCTAAAGTGCCGGCCAAGTTTGCCCGCAGATTCAAATTGCCGGTGACATCGACAAAGGGCAATTCCACCAGTTTTGCTAACTCTTCGACTGGTAAATTTTCCACCCGCAACTGGCCGGATTGAGCTTTTTGGCCGAGTTGTCCAGAAAAGCCGATCGCACTTTTGCCCGATCGAATTTCCAGAGGTAAAATAGTTAGAATCCCATCCTGGAAACCTCCCTCAATGCTAAATTGTTGGGCGACATATTTGCCCCACTGCCAGTTATCGCCTTTCACATTAAATTGAGCCTTAATTCCCGTTTGCAAAGAACCGCCTACGGCAATTTCCCCGCCAAAAGTGCCTTGCAATTGATCCAAGGGAGGCAATGTTTCTGATGCTTTGACTGCTTGCTGTTGTTTTAAAATTTCTTCGATTTCTGCCAAGCGTTGTAACTGTTCAATTAGCGGGGCTTCGGGTACTCCCACTGCTACAGTTTGGACATCGGCGGCTTTACCGTAAACGGGAGGTTTTAAACCTCTGGCCAAATCCCCTAAATTGAAATATTGCAAAGCGGCTAAAACTTGTTGCAGATTTCCCTGCTGGATGTTCACTTTCCCGGCAAATTCCGGGTTAGCGCCTGCTTTAAGATTGCCAGAAATTAAGTATTGACCGGTGTCTTGGCGGAATATGCCGTTGTTGAGAGTGGCGTTACCGTTAGCGTAGCTAAATTCTGCCTGGAAACTGTCACCTTTAATGTAGCCGATCGCAGGTTGGGCGATCGCGATTTGTCCACTTGCTTGCAAAGTCGCCGGATTCAACGGCATTTTCCATCCGGGCACATTCACTTGTCCTGAAACCGTACCAGTTATCGGCCCAAAACCTGCATCTTTACCCGGTGACAGATTCAAAGCTGCGAGGGGGAAATCGCTTAAATTGACTCGCAGAGTTTCGCCCTCAGTTTGCCCACTGGCGACGGATTCCCCGCGTTTGACTAAGAAAGATGTCGGTAGGAAAGATGGATTTAAGGCTACTTCGATTTTGTCGCTGGCGCCGGCTAGACGCAAATCCACACTTCTGCCCAAACCTGCATTCACAGTGCCCGCCAGTACGGGGTCAAAAGCTACCTGATTTACGGCTAAATCTCGGACTTCGACATCGCCGACTAAACTGAGGGCGGCCAGAGTTCCGGTGAGGTTGCCGACAAAATCGACATTGCCGCGCAGAGGGACATTTTTATCTGAAGACTTTTTGTCACCAATTGGTCTCAAAAATCCGAGTTGTTCTGTCGGTAAGGCTTCCAGGTTAAAGTTGGAGAGTTTGACATTCAAATCTAGATTAGAAATCGCAGGCAATCCTTGACCTGCGAGTTCGACATTTACAATGCCATTTGCTGTCAAACCGGGAGTTGTAGCGTTCTCAATTTCCACCCGTTTGCCATCCCAATTAAATACGGCCTCAAGAGGTTGTTTGAGAAATGGCAATTCCGAGATGCGAAAACTGCCACCCGCGCGAACATCCTGTAGGGGCGGCGCCCCCGTGCCCGCCCGTGCCCCCGTGCTCGATGCGATCGGACCAGACAAATTTAGATTACCGTTAAATAGTCCTCGGAGTAGGGGTAAATTTTGGGCTTGAGAGACTAAACCTGGGGTTTGCAAACTTTGGCGCTGGGCTTCAAAGGCTTTCTGGAAGCGACTTAGAGCAATTTGTCCACCGTTGATTGATGCGCGCCAATTTCCCGATTCGGCCCGGCCTTTGGCATTGACAATGCCGCCACCGTTGGCAAGTCGAATTTGTCCTTCGCCGTTGGCCGTGATGCCGTTGGCTGTTAAATTATCGAGTGTTCCCAAAAGGCGGATTTTGCCGTCGAGATTGCCATCAATTTCTCGTGGTAAATCTGCTGTCAGTAAACCGGTTTGTTTCAGGGTTTGTTGCAGATTGGCTAGGGCGATGTCGTTGGTTTCGAGGAATGCTTGCCAGTTGCCGTTTTCTAATTTGGCCGTAGTATCGATCGCCCCAAGTCCATTTGCCAAAATCCGCGCTTCCCCACTACCACTAATTCCCTTGGCTGTCAAGTTATCTAAACTGCCCGCCGCTTGGAATTGGCCGTTAATTCTGCCGTCAATCGATTTTAGATTTTGGATTTTGGATTTTAGATTGTTGAGGTTGGAGGTTGGCTGATTGTCTGTCTTAGCTGAAGCGACATCGAAAAAGGATATTCCCAAATCTACTAGCTGACTGAGAATAGGGCGATCGAGATTAGCAACAGCTTGCCACCTTCCACCATCTAATTTTCCCTTAAAATCAACCGTACCGTCAGCAATATTTAATTTGCCACTGCTGTTAACCGCGATATCGGCGATGGTTGATTTGTCAAGATTTCCAGCGGCTTTAATTTGATTGGATATTTGTCCATCAATCGATTTTAGATTTTGGATTTTGGATTTTAGATTGTTGAGATTGGCAATTTGCTGATTGTCTGTAATAAATGTTGAAGCTATATCGAAAAATGGTAATCCCAAATCTACTAGACTACTGATCGAAGTGCGATCGGTTTCGGCGATTCCTTGCCAATTTCCCGCTACCAATTCTCCTTGGAAATTCACATTACCTGCGCCAATATTGAGTTTGCCACTGCCTCCAACATTAATGCCCTTCGCGGTGAAATTGTCTAGAGTTCCAGCAGCTTGAAACTGACTGGATAGTTTTCCGTCAATCGATTTTAGATTTTGGATTTTGGATTTTAGATTGTTGATATTGGCTACTGTTTGGGGGGTGTCAGCAGTAAAAGCTAAGCCAACATCTAACAGTGGCAATCCTAAATCTACTAAGCTACTGACAGAGGTGCGATCGGTTTCGGCGATTCCTTGCCATTTTCCGTCTACCAATTCTCCTTTGAGATTGATATTACTGTCGGCAATACTGAGTTTTCCATTGCCACCAATATTGATGCCACTCGCGGTCAAATTGTCAAGATTTCCCTGAGCTTTGAATTCACCTGCCAACTGTCCACCAAGGGATTTTAGATTTTCTATTTTAGATTTTAGATTGTTAAGATTGTTGAGATTAGCTGCGGTATAATTGTTAGGATTACCAAGTGCTAGAAAGGGTAAGCTAATATCTATCAATGGATTCAGAGCAACTTTTTCAGTCTTGCCAAAAGCTTGCCAACGGCCCGATGCTAGTTCACCATTAACATTCATAATACTGTCAGCAATATTTAACTGTCCTTTGCCTCTAGCATTAATCCCATTTACACTCAAGTCGTCTAGAGTTCCCGCAGCTTCGGCAGTTCCACTGAACAAACCTGCTAATTCAGGTGGTAAAGAAAGTCCGGGTACAACTGGCTGTAAACTATTGAGATTAACCCGATCGCCTTTAATCAAAGCTTGCCACTGACGGCCTTGGAGTGCAGCATCCACATTCACAGCAGCATCGCCAATTTTGACAACGGTATTTTGCAAATCCACCGAATTGCCGATCGCCCGAATTTCGCCACTAGCCGGAAAGTTTCCTTGGGGTGCTTGCCATTTAACCCTAGCTTGAATGTTATCTAAAGGCCCGAAAATTTGAGTTTTAGCCGAGACATTGCCGATTTTAACAGTAACAGGAATTGGAATATTGTAAATTTGGGCGATCGCATCTGCGGGCAAGTTTTCAGCTTGCAAGTCAAACACCAAACCCGATCGCGAATTCTGACTTCCCAACGCAATCTCAATTTGACCTTTCCCACCAATCTTACCACCGGCTGTCGGCTCCACCAGAATATCGCTCAATGTCAAAGCTAGGGACGAAAATGGGGGAATTGAAGATGAAGAATTAGAACTTGGGGCTTGGGCAACTCTCCCTCGTTCTAGTTTAAAGTTAGTGCTAATATTTTTGAATTGTAGGCGATCGACTATGGCTGGTTTTGTCGATGCGATCGCACCAGCCAACACTGGCTGCGAAACACTCCCCGTCAGTTGGGCATCTACCTTCAGTTCCCCCGCTGTAGCAAAGGGCAATACTACTTTTTGACCTAATTCTTGTTCTAGCGCGCTGACAACATTGGCAACAGCCACTGGTGGCACATTTGCTGCCAAATTAAACTTAGCTTGATCGAGATTAAAATTAACTCCCGTCTCCACTGTTCCTGCTACTTTTAGAGGAATCAGACCGTAATTAGCAGCAAGACTATCAACTATAATATTAGTTCCCTGAAACCGCAATTGACCGCCACTATTTAGAATGGGTTGTTTCAGCGCTTTCAGGGCGAAATCAACTCCTTGAAAATCGGAGGTTCCGGTAATCCCAAATACTTTGTTCTCTCGTAATTGTACAGTCAAATTACCATTTGCCAGACCTTTTCCGAAATAAACATCAGGAATTCTCAGCAACTGCACCAAGTAAGACAAAGGCAATTTTTGACCTTGCAACTGCACGTTGGTTTGAGCCGCAGGTAACAAAGAGTCAGCTTTAATGCTAAAATTATCGCTATTGGTAAAATTACCATTTACTTCATAAATAACTCGCTGGTTTTGTTCTGAAAATTGAGCGCTACCATTTTTGAGTATTACAGAAATTGGTAGAGATTTTTTCAATCCAACTGCTGGACTCGGAACCAAAACAGCACCGACATTTTCAACTCGGATCGCACCGACTTCTGTTTTAAATAAACCAGGAGTTTTTGGCTTGTCAAAAGTGGGAAGATTCACCCAGATGCCTTTGTCGTCCTGTTCGATATAGGCGTTGGGCTTGACTAGGGTAATATCTAACTTGAGAGTGCGATTTAATAGCAGTTGCCAAAGTGAAAATTGTACTTCAACTGCTTCTGTGGAGGCATAGTCTGGATCGGTAGCAGTTGCAGGTAGGCTCGATCGACCAAATCGCAAACTTGTCGGCGAAAATCGCTCCAAACGTCCAATTTGCACGGGCCGTTTCACCAGTTGACTAACTTCCGTTTCCACCAAAGGAGCTAACTTTTCGGGAATCCACCAAGCAGCAGCGCCCGCCCCAACCAGGGCAAAAATGCCCAATCCTGTACCGCTAAGCAGCAGAGGACGCCACCAGCGACGCGCCGAATGGGATGAGAGTTGATTTTTGTCATCGGGAGAGTTAGTCATGGTTGTCTCTCAGGGCTTGTGAGAATTCAGGAATGAAAGAAATCAGCAGATGTTTCAATGCGGTAGAATTACTTTGATTCTGCCTTGTGTATTCTGACATTTGTTGACTGAAAACTCAGTAACTGAGTGCCTGTTTGGGGAAAAGGCATCCTGCAACCCATTAAACTAAAGGCGGAACATCAACATTCCTACTGCGGATCAACCCCGAAACACTCCAGCGCCGTGGATCGGTCGTCAATCTCAAATCTAAAATCTAAAATCGACTGATTGATTCTAAGATAAAAAAACGCCGGTTAGGAAAGTCTATAAACTTATGCGAGTGTTCGTCCTACTTTTCAATGCCCGCACCGAGAATGAAGGAATTCATACCATTCAACTCGGCGATCGCAACAAGGTTCTCATGTTTGAGTCAGAAGACGACGCCATCCGCTTTGGCTTGATGTTGGAAGCTCAGGATTTTCCCGAACCCACTGTCGAGGCGATCGACGAGGAAGAAATTAAGGAGTTCTGCGATAGTGTGCATTATGACTGGGAACTGGTGCCGGCGGGGGCGCTGGAAATTCCGCCAGCAAACAATGTAACACAGATAGAATGGCAGTCACAGCCGGAACCTAAATCTGATACTGACGTTTCTCAAAGCGAACTAGACTCTATTCGTCGCCGACTCGAAGGACTTTTGTAATATCTCAAATTTGACAAAAAATGAAGAATTTGGAACAACGGGGGCATCTGCTGACGGAACAGGTGAATGTCAATAGCGAGAATTTAGATCAACTAAGTTCGATCGAATTGGTGGACTTGTTCAACCGGGAAGATGCTCAAACTTTAAGTGCGATCGCCCAATCCCGCCAACATTTAGCCCAAACTATTGACATCGCCGCTGAGTCTCTGCGTCAAGGAGGCCGCCTTTTTTACGTCGGTGCGGGTACTTCCGGGCGTTTGGGGGTGCTTGATGCCGCCGAGTGTCCACCCACCTTCTGCACGCCACCAGACCTCGTACAGGGGATTATCGCTGGGGGTGCGGGAGCCCTGGTGCGGAGTTCGGAGGATTTGGAAGATCGGGCTCAAGATGGGGCAGAGGCGATCGCCCATCGTCAGATTACCAATCTCGATGTGGTTGTCGGCATTACCGCTGGGGGTACGACACCGTTTGTAGCAGGTGCTTTGCAGGCGGCCCGCCAGCGGGGGGCGAAGACGGTTTTTATGGCTTGTGTACCTATCGAACAAGTCAGTTTTGAGGCTGATGTGAATATTCGCTTGTTGGTTGGCCCGGAGATAGTGGCGGGTTCGACGCGCTTAAAAGCGGGTACGGTGACAAAAATGGCTTTGAATATTATTTCGACTGGGGTAATGGTCAAGCTGGGTAAGGTTTATGGCAATCGCATGGTCGATGTGGCGGTGACAAACAAGAAATTGCGCGATCGGGCTTTAGGAATGTTACAAGATTTGACTGATTTGAACCGGGAGGAAGCGGGTTTTCTGCTCGAAAAAAGCGGCAAGTCTGTGAAGTTGGCTTTGATGATGCACTGGACTAATTTGGAGAGGGAAGAGTGCGATCGCATTTTGGGCGAATTTCAAGGGAATTTGCGATCGGCTGTAGCATCAATTAGTCAGTAGTTATTAGTTAATAGTCCGGCAGGGGTTTAAACCCCTGCCTCAAAGCTAAAGTCCTCTAAAAGAGGACTCAAGAGAATAATTTTCAACTTTTTAGGCATTAACAAAAACGATCGATGTAAGCTGACTTTGACTTACACCCTGGACAATTCCCAAATAATTGCTACCAGATTTGATCGCCGTAGAACCCTGGCTTGCACCTCCATCCAATCGCAAACTCACAGCTTCAAAAGTCAAGTTTGCAAATCCAATCCCGTCTGTCAAACCAATTTTATCCCCAGCCACAAAATCGGTAATCACATCTGCATTTGTTAAAGTAGCTGAAGCTGACAAACCTCCTCCTAAAATAAACGTATCATTACCGCCGCCGCCTGTCAGAATATCTCGATCGCGATCGCCAGCTAACAAATCATCGCCATTACCGCCAATCAAGATATCATCTTCTTTGCCACCACGGAGAGTATCATTGCCCTCTCCTCCAATTAGGCGATCGTTATCATTATTCCCAGTGATAAAATCATTGCCAACACCACCATCAATTAAATCAGATTCTTTACCACCTGATAAACTGTCATTGCCAGCACCACCATTAATCGTATCAGCACCCTGCATTCCATTAATCGTATCAGCACCGTCTCCACCCGTGAGACTATCTTTCCCAGAAAGGGCAAAGATTGGCAGTCCAGCAGCACTCACTGGTATCTGACTATCCCCACTGTCAGATAGGAAATAATTGCCACCGCTGGCTGTATTTTTGGGGGCTTGTGTTGGACTGCCATCACCTGTAGCATTTGCGATCGGTGAGGCGATCGATACAGATATGCTTGGAGTGGGAGTGGGAGTGGGAGTGGGAGTTGGTGTGGG
>NZ_NXIB02000249.1 GCF_002412335.2 Tychonema bourrellyi FEM_GT703 | reverse complement strand
ATGCCCGATGCCCGATGCCCGATGCCCGATGCCCGATGCCCGATGCCCGATGCCCAATGCCCGATGCCCGATGCCCGATGCCCAATTCCCAATTCCCTATTTCTTCTTGCCACCAAACAAATTGGTAAAACTTGCAAAAAATCCAGCCGGCTTATCATCACCCTTTTTGGTTTTAGCCGAAGCTGGCTGTTCCAGCTTTTTCTTCACCTCCAAAGCCATCGGTTCTTCAGGATTTGATGCCAAAGCTTTTTGCATTTCCAGCTTTGCCATTGTGGCTTGACCTTGTTGAAAATAACACATTGCCAACATAGCGTGACACTTGCTATTTTTCGGCTCGCGCTTTTGGGCTTCCCTCAACTCTAAAGTTGCTTTGGCGAAATTTTTGCTGTCCATAAATCCTTGAGCGCGACGACAATATTTGTCCATCTCAGAATCTTTTTTGGGTGGCGGTAGATGAGCAACAGAAGTGGCAGGATTTACTGTTTTTGAATCTTTTTCCACTGAAGTTGGATGTGTGGGAACTCCTCCCCCAGTTGAGACGATGACATTTTCTTTTCGCAGCAGGTAAACCATATTGAGTTCGCTAATTTGATTGATAACTTCTAGCGCCTGTTCAACAGATTCGTATTGCTTTTCAGAAAGTTTGTTAACTTCTGTTTTGTAAAGTTCTTCCCAATTCCCAGCCGTCGCTAGTTGTTTGGCTGTGGCACTTTCGACTTGAGGTTTTTGTGGTTCTTTGGCTGCACGCTTCGCGATCGCGGTTAATAGTAGAGTATATTCTTTGCGATCGCCTTCTTTGGAAAACATATTATAAGCGGGATTAACCACCTTTGACAAAAACTGATTAGCCCAATCTTTGTCAGCTTGGTCTTCAAAGGGGCAAGTATCCGAGTGTAAGCGACGGACTATTTTCATGTACCGCTTGCGAATATCATTAAACTCGGCATCCAACGGAACTCCCAAAATTGCGTGCTGATCTGTAAAGTCAAACTTAAACAGCCCGTGTGTCATTTCAAAAGACATAAATTTATTCTCCATTCCCTGGCTTTTCACTATTCTTTATTCTTTAATGTAGCTTCCCTGTGGGGGTTCTGCCCCCGTACTACTGCTGATCCCTTGCCTCCTGGCTGCTAAGCTGTTCTCCATTTAAACCAGTAATGAGGCTAGTAGGGTGCGTCAGCCTTGTACGGGCGAATGGCTCTCTTAGCCCCTACTGAAACGGAAAACCTTGTACGGGCGAATGGCAAGAGAGCCCCTACGCACCCTACGCGGAGTTTAAATGCCGAACAGCTTACCCCCAGGAAGATAAAGGCGGAGTTTTCAGCAATGCGTCGCCCAGATCGGCGTGAATTTTGCCATTTGTCGCCAAAACTCGACCGGAGTTAATCTCAAAAGCACTACCGTCATAAGCTGTAACTTGACCTCCGGCTTCCGAGACTATGAGTACGCCGGCTGCGATATCCCAAGGTGACAGTCCGCGTTCCCAGTATCCGTCTAAGCGGCCGCAGGCGACGTGGGCGAGGTCGAGGGCTGCCGAACCGCTGCGTCGTACACCTTGGGTGAGGTGGGTGAGGTGACAGAATTCGGCATAGTTATTATCGGCTGTTTCACGCCGATCGTAAGCAAAGCCGGTCACTAGCAAGCTTTTGGTTAATTCTGAGATTTGCGAAACTTCGATCGCCCGTCGGTTGCGAGTAGCCCCCAATCCTTTAGCAGCAGCAAACAATTCGTTATGAAAAGGATCGAAAATTACGCCAATTTGTGGTATGCCTTCGATTAAAAGTCCGATCGACACACAGGCAAATGGATATTGGTGAGCATAATTGGTTGTACCGTCCAAAGGGTCGATCGCCCACAAATACTTACTACTAGCATTTCCTAATTTACCCGATTCTTCCGCGAGGATGGCGTGGTCGGGTACATGACGACCCAGAATTTCTAAGATGACGGCTTCTGAAGCTTTGTCAGCCTCTGTGACTAAATCGCCCGATCGACCTTTTTCTTCAATTTCTGATAATTTACCACAGAAAGATTGCAGAACAGCACCAGCGGCGAGGGCTGCGACAGTGGCTATTTCTAATAAGTTTTGGAGTTCGTTATTGGTCATTAGTTATTGGTGATTGGTGATTAGTTATTGGTTATTCGTTATTCGTTATTAGTTATTGGTGATTAGTTATTGGTTATTCGTTATTCGTTATTCGTTATTCGTTATTAGTTATTAGTTATTGGTTAACAGTTAACAGTTAACAGTCAACAGTCAACAGTCAACAGTCAACAATGCCCCATGCCCCATGCCCCATGCCCATAATTATTTTTGATTTTGCCGACGAAATTCTGCGGGAGTTTGGCGTAAGGGCTGTTTGGGATTCCAAATACCTTTACCCATCAGTCTCGCCCATTCTTGAGCGTTGACAAGTCGCTGGTGATATTTAGTATTGCGCGATCGCACCGTTGCCAAAGCATAACCTTCTTTAACTAGCTGTTCGTTGACCAAAACTTGATTTTGCCACAAATAGGCTAATTTGCGATCGAACCCGTCCTTCTCCTCCACATCCAACTCTAACAATACCTGTTTCCCACCAATTAGCTGTTCCAATTTATTTTTCGCCGCTTCTCCCCAAGGCTGCTGTTTCAAATCCGGTACTTCAATCCCAATCAGCCTGATTTGTTCTAGCAGAGCAATTTGGTCTACTGTCGTGATAATTTCAATGGTTTGTCCGGTGACAGTCCGTTGTACTTGAACCAAAGTTCCGGTAGGAATTACTGGTTTTTGGCAGCTAGCTAATAACAAGCAAAGCGCGATCGATAATAATCTATAAAGAAACATTGGGCATTGGGCATTGGGCATTGGGCATTTTGTTTACTCTTCATCTAATGGCAAGCCGAATCGCACTTTACTCTTAGCGAAAAAGCGACCAAATTGAAGTTCGTACACTTCATCTTCATCTTGCGTCTCCACTTCCACATTGGAACGGGCATAGCTGACACACAGCAAAGCATAACCCTGTTTTTGCAATTCAGGAGAAAGTCCCATTGCTTCAGGCTGGTGCAGTTCCCCAGATACCACGCGCACCGCACAGGCGGTACAGGCACCGTTGCGACACGAAAAAGGCAACTCCACTCCTTGATTTTCCACATTTTGGAGGATATAGCGATTTTCCGGGACTGTCACGGTGTGGCGAGAGCCAGTTTTTCTGTTATGAATTTTAATTGTGTAAGAGCGAGTCATAGAATTTTAGATTGTGGATTGTGGATTTTAGATTTGGGTTTGGGGCAAAGTCCTCTGTATGAAGGCGTTTGCGACACAGGAGAGCAGAATTTAGCCCACCGATTTCACACCCTATCCATATTAAACAGTAAATTATACCGTTAGGGCTTGCCAAATCAGATTTATTCTGCTAAGGTAGTTAAGCTGTGGCTAAAAAAGCAAAGTTCAACTTTGGAGAGGTGGCCGAGCGGTTGAAGGCGCAGACCTGGAAAGTCTGTTTAGGGCAACTTAACGAGGGTTCGAATCCCTCCCTCTCCGTTGAATCTTGTTCTACAAGCTTTTGAGCAAAACGACTTAGTTAAATATTTAACTAGGTCGTTTGTTTTTGGTATAGACCTTCTCTGCTATATGGTTTGAAATACTCCCCGGCGTAAACGCACGGGGATTCTTTACGCTTCACCGACTGA
>NZ_NXIB02000248.1 GCF_002412335.2 Tychonema bourrellyi FEM_GT703 | reverse complement strand
TCTTCCTTCTTCCTTCTTCCTTAATTTATTGACATATTCCCATAAGTGTGCATTCCCAAACCAATCTGGGCTGAACGTAGTTGAGTAAATATTGTCGCGCTTTCTCTAATGGCTCTAAAGGCGATCGACTAATTCCCCCTGCTAAAAATTGTTGCCAATAACAGTGTTGTAAATAATCGATTAACCATAACTGAGATTCAGTATCCAAAGCTTTATCAATTTCCTTAGCCAATTCTAAAGCCGATCGCAAATTTCGAGGCAACTGCTTCACCTTTTGCAGCAAATCATCCGGCATCGATTGCAGTTGCTGCCAAATCCCAATTGCCTCTCCAGGACTGCCCTGAGCCATCCCCATCACCTCGGAATTCGACAAAATCTCTCCGAATCCCCCTTGCTGCAATACCTCTGCCATAGCTGCGGGATTCAGTCGATTAAACTGGATTTTTTGACAACGCGAAATCAAAGTTGGTAGCAAAGAGTCAACACTTGGAGCAATCAAAATTAGCGCCGCTTTTCCCGGTTCTTCTAAGGTTTTCAATAACCCATTTGCCGCACCTTCACCCATTGTTTCGGCTTGTTCCAAAACAACAATAGAACGGGCAGATTCTAGCGGTGGCCTACTGAGAAAATTACTGATTTCTCGCACTTGTTCTAATCGAATTTGCGGCGGCGATTTTCGCTTCAAACCAGCTTCTTCGGCTTCCTTTGGTGACAGCCGTTTGCCTTGGTTCATGTAAGTTGGTTCTACCCAGAGCAAGTCTGGGTGATTTCCCAGGCGGACACGATTTTGGACTGAGGTAATTAATCGTGGTTCCGTAAGATTTGCGGAGAATAAAAGTTCAATAAAACATCTCGCAGCTAAACTTTTGCCAATACCGTTAGAACCTACAAATAAATAGCCTGGAGCAATGCGGTTTTGAGAGACTGCTTCAGTCAGCAATTCTACTGCTTGGGTTTGTCCGATTAATGATTCAAAGTAATCCATAATTTAAGATTCAGAACTTTTGGAATATCCCCAAGCTGCTAACTTAGCATTGAAAATAGTTTGGATTTCGTGGGCGACCTCATCTTCAGGGCGATCGGCATTAATCCGCACAATGCGATCGGGATTTTGTCGAGCCAAGTCTGCAAAACCTTGTTGTACCCGCTGGTGAAACTCCAAATTTGCTTGCTCCATGCGATCGCGCTTTCCCCTAGCCCTTACCCTCGTCAAACCTGCTTCTACATTGATATCCAGCCAAAAGGTTAAATCACTTTGCAAGCCGCCAGTGGCAATTTCGTTCAATTGCTGAATTAAACCCAAGTCAAGACCGCGGCCGTAGCCCTGATAAGCAATAGTAGAATCAGTAAAGCGATCGCACAAAACCATCGTTCCCCTTTCTAACTTCGGTTTAATAAAAGTTTCGACGTGCTGAGTGCGATCGGCAGCATACATCAGTAATTCCGCTCGATCTGATACTAATTCATCCGAGCTTTGTTCCAGCAACAAGCTTCTTAATGCTTTTCCTAGCTCAGTCCCCCCAGGCTCACGAGTAGCAACCAAACCTTTGATAATAAAACATTTTGCTTCCAGCCAATGTATCAGTCGCTGCATTTGTGTAGTTTTTCCTGCACCTTCAACTCCTTCAAACACGATCAGTTTCCCGTCCATTCACTTCCCTTAGAATTAGGATAAAATAAATCATCATTGTACTGTATATTTCTGCTATGTTCGGTATGATGATAAGGTCTGAATGCCTCAATGCAGGAGTTTTGCTATGGCTCGCTATACTGGTTTTTTTATCGTTGCCGTTCCCCTCGACCGTCTCCGTCACTCTTTGATTGAGATTTTAGAGTCATGTAATCTTGATATTATCTATGATACAGGAGATTCTGTCATGGCTCGCGAACTTCCTGGTCAAGTTTCAGTACCTAAGCGGGTCATCGCAGAAGTCCTGATCGATCAAAACATGAGCAGTGAATCAGAGGTTCGCATCAATTTCGTGCTTAAAAATGACGAACTTCCCCTTAAAACCAATAACCACTGCCGTCAAATGTTTGAGCTAGTCAGTCATTCAATCATGAATAATCGTAACTGGCGGCTTTTAGAAAGCATGGCACTTTAGTCATTAGTCATTAGGAATGATATAGAGGACACGGCAGTGCCCATAGGTGTCAACTTAACGTCAAACCCCTTCAGAGACTACTGTTTGACTATTAAGGCCAGATCCCCCCTAACCCCCCTTAAGAAGGGGGGGACAGGAGTCTTCTCAAAGTCCCCCTTCTTAAGGGGGATTTAGGGGGATCTAGACTCAGGTGAAAACCAGATTTCTCAGGGCTTTCAGGCTTAAGTTGACACCAATGGGCAGTGCCGTGTCCTGATTTGTTTTACTTATAAACGATGAATTCAAGGCCGAAATCTCCGGCGCAGTAGCAAAGAATTGGTAACGACGCTAACAGAACTAAAGGCCATAAATGCGCCAGCAGCAGCAGGACTAAGTAAAATTCCAGTTGCAGGGAGCAAAAGGCCGGCAGCCACCGGAATTCCGAGAGTATTGTAACCAAAAGCCCAGAATAGATTTTGGCGAATCTTGTTAAAAGTAGCGCGACTAAGCTCGATCGCCTCCACAACATCCATTAGAGCATTTCGCATCAGCACAATCTGAGCAGTTTCCACCGCAACATCAGTCCCACCGTGGAGTCCAATACCCACATCTGCTTGAGCCAAAGCCGGGGCATCATTAATTCCATCCCCCACCATCGCCACTTTTCGACCTTCTGCTTGCAAAAGTGCGATCGCCCTTGCCTTCTCGAATGGCCGAACTTGAGCCAAAACATCCATTGGTATCAAGTCTAATTGGTTGGCGATCGCCTCCGCCGCCCCAGCCGTGTCCCCAGTCAGCATCATCACCCGCAATCCCATCGCCCGCAAACGATCCACCGTCGCCTTAGCATCTGGTCTGAGAGTGTCTTTTAGCCCGATCACCCCCAGCAAAACGCCCTCACAAGCCACGTAAACCACCGTTTTGCCTTGAAAAGACCCCAACAACTGCGTGGAAATAGCGACCCCTTGCTGCGTCATCCACTCAGCATTCCCCGCGAACACCCGCCGGCCTTCCACCAAAGCCGAAACCCCCAATCCCGGTTCCGTGTAGAAATCCTCAGCAGCCAGCAGTGGCAAAGCTTGTTTTTGGGCTTCCAGCAAAATCGCTGCGGCGATGGGATGACAAGAACCCCTTTCCACCGCAGCCGCAATTTGTAGCAATTTTGAATCAATTGTGGAACAGGCATCTTGCCTGTTGTTGCTGACATCAACTGTGGAACAGGCATCTTGCCTGTTGTTGCTAACATCAACTGTGGAACAGGCATCTTGCCTGTGATTGCTAACATCAATATCTGAGGTCATATCCAACCCAGAACTCTCAAAAATCGGCAAATAATCTGTGAGTGTGAGAAGTCCTGTAGTCAAAGTACCAGTTTTGTCAAAAACCACCGTATCTAATTGATGTACCCGTTCCAAAACATCACCACCGCGAATCAAAAGTCCCCGCTCCGCGCCGATACCGGAACCGACTAAAATTGCTGTTGGGGTAGCCAGTCCCAAAGCACAAGGACAAGCAATGACTAAAACTGCGATCGCCAATTTCAAACTCAATAATAAAGCAGATTGGGAATGGGTAATTGGGAATTGGGAATTGGGA
>NZ_NXIB02000247.1 GCF_002412335.2 Tychonema bourrellyi FEM_GT703 | reverse complement strand
AATTTAATGGGTCGTTGCACATATTCCGATCCCCCTAAATCCCCCTTAAGAAGGGGGACTTTGATTAGACTCTTGTCCCCCCCTTATTAAGGGGGGTTAGGGGGGATCGAATTCCATACAGCTTCATAAAAAATTGGTATGATAGCGAAAAAATTACCAATGACCAATGACTAATGACTACTGACCAATGACTAATGACTAAATTACCCATTTCCTAGTATGTCTGAATTTGAGACCGGATTACCCAGCGTTCGCCTAATACAAAGCTACATCAAAGACAAACAACAGATAGAACTAAAACTCCTTACGGGTGATTTGTTAGTTGGCAGAGTTTTCTGGCTAGATAATAGCTGCATTTGCGTCCTTGATGCCTCAGAAAAACAAATTCTGGTTTCGCGACAAGCCATTGCTTATATCAAGTCCAGCGATTAGGGCATGGGGCATCGGGCATGGGGCATGGGGCATCGGGCATGGGGCATCGGGCATGGGGCATCGGGCATGGGGGACCCCCTGACCCATTAGTGTCAACTTAAGGTAAAACCGATAGTCCGACAGGGGTTGAAACCCCTGTCTCAAAGCGAAAGTCCTCTTGCATAGGACTGAAGAACTCATTAGTCCTCGACCGAGGACTTTCGCTATTAGACAGGGACTTCAGTCCCTGGCGGGCTTTCAGGCTTAAGTTGACACCAATGCCCCTGACCCAGGCAGGGCTATTTCATTCTCATCAAAAACAGGTTTTTGTAGGGGTAGTGCCCCCGTGCCTACCCCCTCCACGGACGATGGAATCAGTGTTTCAAATATTAGGGCAGCCACGGGGGGCGGCCCCTACAAGAAAATGAAACTGCCAACTGACGACTGACAACTATCCCATGCCCAATTCCCAATTCCCCATGCCCCATGCCCAATTCCCAATTCCCCATGCCCCATGCCCAATTCCCAATTCCCTAATCGCTAAACAGCTTTTCGCTAACTTGCGCGGTGACAAAAGGCAACTTCACCACAGGGGGCTGAACCACAGGTGCAGCAGTCCGCTGCATTAAACCAATTTCATAGAAGCCACCGCATAGTAACAAACGATCGCCCTCTTGCAAATCCGTACTTCCCTCTGGCCAGCGAGTAAACTTCCCTTCCCGCCGGATAGCCCGTACCTCCACCGCGTACTGAGTCAGCAACTCCACCTCGGACAGTTTTTGGCCTACCCAAGGACTGTTTGCTGGTAATCTTAGCCACTGACAAGAACTGTCGCCGGGGGGCACAGCAACTTCCCCCTTCGCCAGCAACTCAAAACTGATCAGTTCTTCTGGTTCACCGACTACCAAAACGCGATCGCCCGACTCCAAAGCAGTCTTACCATTGGGATAGTCAATTTCTGCGCCCTCTTGACGGACGATCGCCATCACACTGACCCCTGTCAACTGCCGCAAGTTAGTTTCTTCCAGAGTCATGCTAGCAATGGGAGAACCCTCCGGCAGACTATACCACTTGCTATTCATATCTTGAACAGCCACTTGCAAATCCCGTGAAATAGCAGAATTTCCTCGCGCCGGCAGCAATTCCAGATAGCGATTGCTGCGAATTTGCTGAACTTCCCGCCCGATCGCAATGGCTGACAAACCCATACCTGCTAACAGATGGGACGAAAGCTCTAAACTAGCCTCAAACTCCGGCTGCACAACCTCCCAAGCCCCCAGTTGATAAAGCAATTCGATATCTTTATCTTGGTTTGCACGCACAACAATATCCAAATCCGGGACTAATTCTAAAGCCCGTTTCAGACACAAACGAGTGCTCATCGGATCTGGAAGCGTCACCGCCATTGCTTTTGCCCGTTGCACCCCCGCAGCTTCCAATACGTGCCGACTGGCGGCATTACCATAAATATAGGGAATTCCCTGGGTTCTACACTCTTGAATTCTGCTTTCCGATTCATCAATTACCACAACTGCACAATTGCGACTTAGCAACATTTTGACTAAATTTCTGCCAACTCGCCCGTAGCCACAAATCACAATATGATTTTGCTCCGGCAAAGTTTCAGCTATTTCCACCGCTTGAGATGTTGTGTCAAAATAGCGCCGCAAAGGCCCGAAGTTTTCCGCCCACTTCAATAACTGTGGGACACTTCTCAATACAAAGGGTGTCAACACCAGGGTAACTGCTGTTGTTCCCAAAATTAATAGATAAACATTTCGCGAAACCAGTCCCAATGCTTGGCCGGAACTGGCGAGAACAAAGGAGAATTCTCCAATTTGAGCTAAGCCCAAACCTGCGATTAATGCTGTTTTTAGTGGATAGCCAAACAATCGGACGATCGGCGTTATAATCAAAAATTTTCCGACAAATACTAAAAATACCAGTCCCAGGATTAATTCTAGATGGTTCCAGAGAAAAAACGGGTCGATTAACATTCCAATGCTGACAAAAAATAGGGATGCAAATATATCTCGCAATGGCTCGACATAAGTTAGAGTCTGGTCAGCATATTCCACCTCAGAAATCATTAAACCAGCGACAAATGCGCCCATCTCGATCGAGAAACCCAAATATTCAGTCAGCAGCGCAATCCCCAAAGCCAAAACCACAACTCCCAGCAAAAACAGTTCCCGACTCTCTGTTCTAGCCAGGTAGCGCAGCAAGCGAGGAATCACCCAAATGCCCGCAACTACAGCACCCGCAGCAAATAAACTAATTCGCAGCAGCGCAAAGGCGATCGTGATCCCAATGGCTTCTGCTGGCTGATTCAGGGCGGGCAAAACTGCTAGCATTAGTCCCAATGCTAAATCTTGAACTACCAATATTCCCAGCATTACTTGACCGTGGGAAGTACCCGCTTCATTGCGTTCCATCAAGCACTTCAGTACCACTGCTGTGGAGGAGAGTGACAGAATTGCTCCCAGAAACACGCCTTGGGCTGGTGATTCTACCCAGCCTACAGCTAAGGAGGTGAAAGTAGTAATGGCGATCGTCAGGACAATTTGCAAACTCCCGCCACCCAGACTAATTGCTTTAACTTTCTGGAGTTCGGTGAAAGAAAACTCAACGCCCAAAGCAAATAACAGAAAAGCAACACCGAATTCAGCCAGCGTCTCTACCTGAATTAATTCTTTAATCAGTCCCAAACCAGCAGGCCCGACTACCATCCCTCCCAGGAGATAGCCCAGAATTACCGGTTGTCGCAAAAGCGATGCAAAGAGTCCTCCTGCTGCGGCAGCAGCGAGAACTAGAACTAAGTCAACGATCAGTCGGAAGTCTTCTTGCACAACTTATATGAAAAAAGTGTAAAGTTATATTATAGTGTTTATCGTGGTTATTGTGGTTGCAGCATTAAATTAACCATGTTTTAAGTAGGATTTCAATAAAATTCCTAATATTTTAATTTCAGGCGATTCCCTACAGGATAGCTACGCTTCACGAAGGTTTTAAAATATTAGAATTTAAGGGCGATCGCCCTTGACTTTTCTGTAGACTTGACATATCATTAAATCATGGGAATCTGTGCCAGCATATAAACTAATTTTTCAACCCACAAATCGACATTGTTTGTCTCAAATTCCAAGTATTTCCGTGTTCCAAATGCGCCACCCAACTTTGAACCGACCGAGACATTTGTAGGGTGCGTCGCCACGAGATTATCGATTTGATTTGTAGATTTGAGATGGCGACGCACCCTACTACCTACGACTAATTTGTAGGGTGCGTCGCCACGAGATTGTTGATTTGATTTGTAGATTTGAGATGGCGACGCACCCTACTAC
>NZ_NXIB02000246.1 GCF_002412335.2 Tychonema bourrellyi FEM_GT703 | reverse complement strand
GTTAGGCTGACCGTCCCTGAGTATTTCTACCCATTTAAGTCAAACGAATCGCACTGGATAGCTTAATTATAGCGATTTTCGAGCCACTACCAGGTATTATTTGTTCGTTCAAGGCAACAACATCATACTCGTGTTTTGTTAATGATATTGCTCTGGTCATGAAAGATTGATTAATGATTTTAGATCCATTAGAACTCATCAAAAACGCAGTTAACACTCACAATTCAAAACTTTTTTGTAAACGCGATCGCACCTTTGCGTCTCAACACCAATTGTCGGTTGATATCCGCTATTTTCGTACATCTTCACAGCTTCCTTGAGAACGCTAGCAGTTTCGATCCAGATTTCATCAAAGCCCCGACTGACAATTTTACTTTCCAATTCTTGCAGTAAAAATTTACCCAAACCTTTTTTTCTAGCCTTTGGCAAAATATACATTTTGCGGATTTCCACAGCATTGTTCCCGCGTTCGATCGGATAGTAAGCAGCCGTACCCACTATTTCTCCTTCCCGTTCAACCACCCAAAATTCTCCACCCTTGGCATGATAATGTAGTTCGACATCATAAACATCTCGATCCGCACCGAAAGGCTCAGACTTTAAACCGTACTCTAATAAAACATCCCGAATTACATGAAAGGCATCAGCCCGATCGCAAGTTTCCCAAGAACGAATTAAAAAATCATGATATTGGGTTTTCATTGGTTGTTGTAACTCATATTTTTGGCTCACATTCCTAATTTTAAATTTGCACTAATTTTTGAAACACCGCATACATATCTCCAGCAAACTTTTTCGCATTCCACAGCGGCGATAAATTTCCGGCTTTTTTAGAATCAACCAACTGTGCTTTCACCCAGTTTCGCAATTCACTATCCTTACCCAATTTTACACCAAACTCCACATATTCTTCCCAAGACCAAGCCACACCAGTTGTAATTCCCAAAGTCTGTAAAAACGAATAACCCATCCTTGACAAAAATTGCTCTCCAATTCTCGTCACCACAGGCAAATTAAACCACAAAGCCTCTAGGGTGTGAGTACCACCATTATAAGGATAAGAATCCAACAAAACATCGGCCAACAAATACACAGTTCTGTGTTCTTCCTCGGTAGCAACTCTGGGCAAAAACTTAATCCGGTGTCGGCTAACTCCCTCAGCTTCGCAAACCTGGTGATAAGCAGCTTCAAACACCGCACTATCGCCTAAAGCTTTGTGAATTAACACACTATTTGGCACTTGCTTGAGAATAGCCACCTGTGCTTTGACCAAATCGTAATTAAATTTTCTACCGGGTGCAACGCACAGGTAAACTATCTGATCTAAACCAATCCGATTCGACTTTCTCAAAGCAACCGGATCGACTCCATACCTTTGAAAACCTGACACTGCTACAAAGGAATCAGGCATCCTAATTAACTGCTCATCATAATATTTTTCCCTACCTTCTGGGTGCGAGTGCCAATCTGAAAGAAAGTAATTTTTGGGTGATATGTAAGCAGCGTCAAAGCCCAACCATGAAACACAAACTCGCGCGGGTTTACAATAGAGAATGTCAGCATGAACTGGTACGCTGAGAGAATCTAAATCTACTAAAATGTCTAATTCATCAGTTTGAATTTTATCGATAATTTCTGCGGAATTTGTAAAAATTTTGGGTGAAGTGAGTTTGCCAAAAGTTGCAAATTTCTGAGTCCGGTCATCATTAGCAATTCTTTCGGAGGCATATAAATACAAATTGGGTGTGATTTCGGATAATTCGCGAATGATGTCAGCACTGCACCAACCTACAGAATGGCGGCTGAAGTGATTGGACAAAAAGCCGATTTTCAATTGACCTGCTGTGGCATTTGATTTCAAACTGTAATGAGCGACTTGCGGAAAATTAGGTTTGATACATTGCTCGATATATTTTCGAGAAATTGTTCTATACAGTTGAGAGTTGGCCGTTAAGTTATCTCGCAAATATGGCGTACTAAATAAAAAATTTGCATAAAGCGATTTAATTTCAACGGATTGAAATGTGTCTAAGTTTTTCTGTAAGTAAGATTCTAGTTCTAAAAATCTATCTTTAGCAATTTGATTCAATCCTGACACTTGATAGGTGCTGATGAAGTAAATTGCGGTCATAATTGGATCGGTTTCGCCGCACATTTCGCTGTATTTGTGAACAGCTTGGCGTGCTACAGCTAAATCGTTAGTATCTCTGAGAATACCGCACAAATGTTGGTGGGCGGGAATAAAATCTGGTTTAATTTCGAGGGCTTTTTCTAGGTGGGGAATGGCTTGTTTAAATTTGCCTTGATAGCGCAAAACTATGCCTATTTGACAGTGTGCTTCTGGTAAATCTGGCTTGAGGTCGATCGCCCGTTGCCAAGCAATCACAGCCTCATCGAGCTTACCCAGCCGTACTAACTTGTCTCCCAAATCTAGATTAAAATCCACCTCAGCCAGATGGGGATTGAGTTCGAGAGCTTTTTGCTCATAGGAGACGGCGGCCTCAAATTGCCCTTGCTGCTTCAGTGCTAGGGCCAAATTCCAGTAAGCTGCGGCTAAATTGGGTTTAAGGACGATCGCCTTTTCGTAATTGACAATCGCCTCCACCAACAGCCCTCGCTTGTAGAGCATACTGCCCAAATTAGCATAGGCCTCAGCAAAGTCAGGATTCAGGGCGATCGCCTCAGAATACAGCCGCATCGCCTCGTCAAGTTGCCCATTTGCTTGGTGGACGTTGCCCATTGTCACATAAGCGGGTGCCCAATCCGGTTGCAATTCCAGTGCTTGGCGGCAAGTGGCGATCGCGGAGGCTAAATTACCAACAGAGTAATACTTTTCTGCAACGACTGTCAGGGATGCGGCATTTTCTGATTTGGATGTTTCAGACTGGTTGTGGAAATCGGGATTCATTGGGCGGCCTATCTGTGCTATCAAGTTAAAGGTTGAGTCTATATTAGTGTGAAGAGTAGCAGTTTTAGCGGAACTACGGGCGATCGAACCAAGAATTTATGAGCGACAAGCAACCGAAACAGCGCCAACTTAAGATTAACTGGAAACCAAACCTCCTGCTGGGCTTACTTTTGTTAAGTTTAGCAATCCCCTTGCCATTTGCCCAAAAGACTTTGGCACAACAGCAGACAGGGAACTTGCGGCAGAAATTATTTCAAACAGCGCTTTATTTTACTCTATATTTTGAGGGCGGATTCAGCAATCATCCGGCGGATAAGGGCGGCAGAACTTATAGAGGGATTCTGCAAACCGAATATAACGCTTACCGATACAGTCGCGGGCTTCCACCCCTAGATGTGACGCAGATGTCGGAAGCAGAGCTCCTAGAAATTTATAAATATTACTGGGATTCGAGTCTTTCGGGGACGATGCACCCAACTTTGGCGATCGTCATGTTTGACACGGCGGTTAACTTTGGAATCAATAACTCGATTACGTTTCTTCAGCAAGCGTTAGGATTGCCACAAACAGGGATTTTTGATAGCAGCACTAAGGCGGCACTGAAAAGTGCTAATAATAGAAATACCGCTTTGCAAATGATTAATGAACGGATTATTTATCGCTACAAACGAGTGCAGGAAGATCCGAGTCAGATGGCATTTTTCCGAGGTTGGCTGAGTCGGGATTATAGTTTGTGGGGCTATGTGAATAAGATTAAGTAGGGAAACGGCATTGCCCATTGGTGTCAACTTAACGTCAAACCAAGTCAGAGACTGTTGTTTGACTATTAAATCTAGATCCCCCCTAGCCCCCCTTAAGAAGGGGGGGACANGGATTTAGGGGGATCTAGACTCAGGTAAAAACCAGATTTCTCAGGGCTTTCAGGCTTAAGTTGACACCAATGGGCATTGCCGTGTCCTAATTTCTCAACTGTGTCCTCATGGTTCGACTATTTACCCTGATAGACTTTTTCCACCATTTGAGCCAACCGTTTCATCGCGGTTTCAATCTCCTGATTTGTCGCAGTCAAACTAATCCGCAAACACTCCTGCTTGTGCCGCCAATCTTCCCGCAAACCAGGGAAGAAAGAACTTCCCGGCACAAGAATTACACCGACTTGCTTCAATTCTTGATAAAATTCCCAATCCGTCATTGGCAAATCCTTCAGCCACAACCACGCAAAGATTGCTCCTTCGCCCCGGTGCAAAAACCACGGCAAATCTTTCGGCATTGCTTGTTCTAAAGTTGTTTCAACTACATCAAATTTACTTTGATAATAAGGCCTAATTACGTTGATGCCAATGTCAGCCAAGGCCCCGGAATTAATCGCCCGCGCCGCGATCGCCTGTCCGTATCTTGGCGAATGAATGCACATATTGGTCTGAAAAGATTCTAAAACTTGAATAATCTGTTCATCGCCGATCGCAATTCCGATTCTTTCTCCCGGTAATCCCGCTTTCGACAAACTCATACAGTGGATAATATTGCCACCAAAAATCGGTGTCATCTCAGTAAAATTCAAGGCTGGGAATGGAGGCCCGTAGGCAGAATCGATGAAAACTGGCACATCAAAAGCACTAGCCATTGCGGCAATTTTCTTCACTTCGTCGTCGCTGAGGACGTTTCCCGTGGGGTTGCAGGGGCGGGAAAATATGACACAACCGGTAGTTTGGTCGATCGACAATTGACTGAAATCCGGTCGATATTTGAACCTGTGAGCAGCTTCGTCGATATCGAGAGTTGGTTTGCAAGCAACTACGGCTTCGGGAATCAAGCTGACTCCGCCATAACCCGTGTAGTCTGGGCTTAAGGGCAAAACAATCGATTTTAGATTTTGGATTTTGGATTTTGGATTGAAAACTTCTGCCTGTTTGTCTATCTCTTGTTGTGGTGCGGTGTAGCCGCCGAAGGCATTGGCTGCGTAGAAATAGATCGATTGACTACCGGGAGTGATTAGGATATTGCGATCGGTCAAATTCAGTCCATAGCGCCGATTAAAATCCATCCGCACCGCATCAATCAACGGTTGATAACCTTGACTCGAACCGTAGCGACAAACCACCTCGCCATATTCCGCACTCGCCAAAAGTTCCGCAGTGCAATCGCGCCACAACTGTTCGACTTCCGGCAAAATCACCGGATTTCCAGCGCTCAAATTAATAAACTCCTGCCCGCTACCGGCTCTCAGGGTTTCAATAATGTCTTTCATAATTGCCCGAACTCCGGTGAGTTGGGACATCTGAGTGCCAAATTGAGTTAGGGCAGGTTTCATGGGCAAATGCAGCGACAAAAATATAAGTTTACCTATGATAACCGCAGTCGGAGGCATTCGGATTTTTTTTGGCGATACCCCTTGCCAAAACACAAGATCATGTGCGATCGTGTTTATAGTTGCATCGCAATAGTTTTTGGGTTCTCCAAGAATCCAGACAAAAAAAATATTTACCCTTCTTTTTGCCTATGTTAAATCGATGGGGGCAGGCACGGGGGCACTACCCCTACAAATATCTATGAATGATTTAGGATATGTTAAAATAAGCAAAGCTTACACAACTAAATAGGAAAGTTTGCTATGCTTGCCAAATTAACATCTGAAAATCAGCTTACTCTACCTAAAAGTATAACTCAAGCTATCGGGGCGGCTGAATATTTTGAGGTTAAGATAGAAGGTGGACAAATTATTCTGACTCCAGTAAAAAATCAAGGGGCTGATTCTGTACGGGCTAAGTTAGGAGCATTAAATGTGAATGAACAGGATATTACTGATGCTGTGGAGTGGGCGCGTCAGTTATGATTGAGCATCCACGAGTAGTAATTGATACAAATTTAGTGTTGTCAGCCTTAGTGTTTGGGGGGCGACTGTCCAGATTACGCCTTGCATGGCAGAATAATCGCACTTTTTGACCTGCTTAGTCTCAACTCCAATATAGTTATTAAGTTTATTTTTTAATTATCTATGCAAATTTGGCAAGCCGATTTTTATCGCCGTCCTCTCCGAGATACAGCAGGAAAACCACTGTGGGAACTTTTGATTTGCGACTCGGCGCGAAGTTTTGAATTCAGTGCTTTTTGTAGCCAATCCCAAGCTAATTCTAATTGGCTGGCATCACAATTGCAGCAACAAATTCAAATTAACAAACTGCCCGATCGCATTCAAGTATTTCGACCCCAGTCTCTGAGCTTAATTCAGGCTGCGGGTAAGGTTTTGGGCATCAAAGTAGAAGCAACTCGGCGCACCCCAGCCCTGAAATTGCTGCTACAATCACGGGCTCAGGAATATCCAATCATGCCCAATTATACTGGGGAAATTTATAGTGCGATCGCCCTAGAGTCACCCGCACCCATACCTTTACCAGAAAACTTGTGGGGCGATCGCTGGCGTTTTGCTTCCCTACCCGCAGGTGATATTGAAGATGCTTTCCAAAGTCGTCCCGTACCAATTTTGGAAATGCCAGAATCCCTGCTACCACTGAATTTAGCCATAGCTTCCACAGTACCTATACCGGGAGTTGTAATTGACGGCGGGCGACAGTCGATGCGATTGGCTAGGTGGCTTCAGGATGTTAAACCTTTTGCTTTAAATTATATCGCTGGAACTCCCGACGGGTTGATTTTGGAAGCTGGATTGGCAGATAGATTTGTGGTTGCGACTTTTGCAGATGATGAGGTGAAAGAGGCGGCTAAAATTTATGAACAGCGTAAACAACTAAGTAAAGGATTGCATTTTTTGTTAGTGCAACCTGATGATACTGGCATGACTTATACTGGGTTTTGGTTATTGAATTTTAATGGTTGATATCAATTGCGGGATTTGCGATTAGGGCGATATAAGCTGTTCAGCATTTAAACTCCTCCGCGTAGGGTGCGTAGGGGCGAATGGCCATTCGCCCCTCCGCGTAGGGTGCGTAGGGGGCGAATGGCCATTCGCCCGTACCAGGTTTTCCGCTTCAGCGTAAGGATTCGCGAATGCCGCACCCTACAAGCTCTAGTAAACCTTGAATTGGTGTAACAAAATATTACATAAACATATAATCTCAAAAAATATGCCCTTAGTATGTTGGAAGCCATGAGCGAAGAAAATGAATGTTCAGTTCATTTGTGGTTTTGAATAAAGACAAGTCTGACCGATGACTAATTCCTACGAAATCACCCCAGAACCCAAAATTACCATCGTGATCCCCGTGTATAATGGGGCGCGCTACCTAGCGACAGCGATTGCAAGTGTTCTGGGACAAACTCGCAAAGACTTTGAGTTGCTGATTAGTGATGATGGTTCTACAGATAGTTCCGTGGAAATTGCCCTCAGCTATGCACAAAAAGATAGTCGGGTTCGCGTGATTACGGCTGACCATCAAGGCTCGGCGATTGCTTTAAGAACTGGCTTTGCAGAGGCGAAAGGAATATATATCGGTCAGCTTGATAGCGATGATATTCTCGACTGGAGAGCTTTAGAGCTAACGGTGCCGATTCTGGACGCTCATCCAGAAGTAGGAATTGTTTATACCGATTATTTAGATATCAATCAAAACGGTCAGATTTTGGGATTGGGACAACGGTGTTCTATACCACATTCCGCACCCCCAACTGGCACATACGCGGATTGAGGGGGTAAAAGTGAAT
>NZ_NXIB02000245.1 GCF_002412335.2 Tychonema bourrellyi FEM_GT703 | reverse complement strand
GGGCATGGGGCATGGGGCATTGGGATAGGCTATTAGTCGAGACTGTTGGCGAATCAAGAAAGGGTAAGACCCCTCACAGGTAAAATGTACACGGTGTAGGTTGGGTAGAGCGCCAGCGAAACCCAACTTTTCTATAGAACCCATTTGACATCTTTTCTTAAAAAATAAGGCGGATAAACAAGCCGTCTCACATAACTCAATAGCCACAAGACGAGCAATCATGTGGCGAGCGTGGTAAAAAAGCTGAAATCCATCTGGCATAAGGCTTACAGTAACAGCAATAGATCTCAAATGGGTTCTATAAGGTGTTGGGTTTCGCTTATGCTCTACCCAACCTACACTATCTTGATAATTATCAATTCCCCATGCCCAATTCCCGATGCCCAATTCCCGATGCCCAATTCCCCATGCCCAATTCCCGATGCCCGATGCCTAAAATGATTGAAGCAGGTATTAAAAGGGAAAAGTAAGGTTTTTCATGGCAGATCAATTAATTCGCGCTACAGCAGCAGACGGCGGAATTCGCGCTGTAGGTGTCATCACCACCCGTCTGACTGAAGAAGCAAGAGCGCGACACAAGCTCTCCTACGTGGCAACGGCGGCCCTGGGACGCACGATGTCAGCAGGGCTGTTACTAGCTTCCAGTATGAAACGGCCTGAATCGAGAGTCAATATTCGGATCAAAGGAGATGGGCCGCTGGGTGGAGTTCTCGTTGATGCGGGGCTGGATGGAACGGTTCGGGGTTATGTGGATAATCCAGGGGTGGAACTACCGCCCAATGCTAAGGGTAAACTGGATGTTGGTGGGGCGATCGGCAATGGCTATTTGTATGTGGTGCGGGATGTTGGATATGGCTACCCTTACTCAAGTACGGTAGAATTGGTTTCCGGCGAAATTGGTGAGGATTTGACTCACTATTTGGCAACTTCTGAGCAAACGCCTTCTGCTTTGGTTTTGGGGGTGTTTGTGGGGGCTAATGGTGTGGAAGCGTCTGGGGGTGTGCTGTTGCAAGTTCTTCCGAAGGCCGCAACGGATGAAGAACTGGTTGAAACTTTAGAATCTAGGGTAGCAGAGCTGTCGGGCTTTACTCCTCTGTTGCGATCGGGCAAAACTTTGCACGAGATTTTGGAACAGTTACTGGGAGATATGGGGCTGGAAATTTTTCAGGAAACTCAGATGGTGCGTTTTCACTGTGGCTGTTCGTTCGATCGCGTTTTGGGAGCCTTAAAAATGTTTGGTGAGGCTGAACTCCAAGACATGATTGAAAAAGATGGTGGCGCTGAGGCTACTTGCCATTTTTGCAACGAGGTTTATAAGGCTAACAGGGATAAACTTGCGGAACTGATTGGCGATTTGCGATCGGACTCCGGCTCTTAAGATGATAATGGGTAATTGGCAATTGGCATCGATCGGAGCTTTGCTCTTGACTAATTGCCAGTTGTCAATTACTAATTAACCGACGATCGCCAAATGTTGACTCTTCGCAGTCCTATGCCTAGCATGAAGCAGTCGGTCAAGGTTAGGTTCTATAAAGCCATAGGATAGGGGCTATTGATTTTATTACGTTTTCCTTCTTCCTGATATCCGTTACGTCCGTTACATAATCCGTTGCCGAACTTCCTGATATCCGTTACATCCGTTACATAATCCGTTGCCGAACTTCTTCCTGCTATATGAGTCAAGATCGCAAAACACCAGGCCATTTGTCAGAATCAGAATCATTGGAGCCAAACAAAGATACTTCATCTTTGGTGCCTCTTCCAGCGCGAAAAAACCGCGCTCAGCGACTAAAAGAGCTCCGCAGTATGCTGATTTCGGGGGAAATGCCAGGAGAGAATCTGGCATTAGCACCGAGTTCGTCTGGAGAAAATTTGCAGCCGCCGTCTGAACACAATCGTGTGTGGTTGAGCTGGTTGAATAAATGGCAGTTTTGGCTGTTGGTGAGTTTGATGCTGTCTGTGGGTATGGGATTTGTGGCAATTTTGTCTTTGCTCAACCTGACTTCTCAGTCGAATTGCTCGAAGATTTTTTGGCCGACGGCTTCTGCGAACGATCGCTTTTTTTGTGCTCAAGAAGCCGCTAGCAAACGGACGGCGGATGATTTGCTCAGGGCGATCGAATTAGTGAATGCTTTGCCACAGGATCACCCGATGCGGCCGAGAATTAATGGTCAAATCGAGCTGTGGGTTCAGGATATGCTCAGGCTGGGAAATTCGAGTTTTCAAGAGGGAAAGCTTCAAGAGGCGATCGCGATCGCCCGTAAAGTCCCTCAAAATGTTCCAGCTTACCCGATGGTGGAAAAGCAGATTGAAAAGTGGCAGTCGAGTTGGAAGGATGCAGAGAAAATTTACGGTACGGCAGAAAATCACTTGCGAAAAGAAGAGTGGGTTCTGGCTTTCCGTGAAGCTAGTTTACTATTGGATACGGGCAATACTTTCTGGGAATCGACTAAGTATGAGGAACTAACTAAGGCAATTCAGGCGACTAAGGCTGAGGGCAATAAGTTGATCAAAGCCCGCAATAAAGCCGAGGAAGGAGGAGTTGATAATCTGGTGACGGGGATTAAGCTGGCTCAGGGAATTGACCAAAAAAGTTATTTGTATCAAGCTGCAAATAAACTGATTGGGGAGTTGAGTAATAAAATTTTGGATATTGCTCAAAAGCGTTTGGAATCAGGTGATTGGCAGCAGGCGATCGCGATCGCCAACAAGATTCCCGACGGTGGAAATTTGCAGGAACAAGTTAAAGATTTTAATGACCTGGCTAATGCGATTGGTCAAGCTTCCACTGGTCAAATTGATGGTTTGTCGAAGGCGATCGCGATCGCTCAAAAGTTAAATTCTAACCGTCCTTTCTACAAAAAATCTCAAGATTTAATCACTCGCTGGCAACAGGAAATTGCTGATGTGAAAACCTTGGATTTGGCGGGTAAATTGGCGGCACCGGGAGGGGTCAAGAATTTGAGGGCTGCGATCGCCCAATTGCAAACAGTCCCCGAATCAAATCCTCGATCGACCGAAGCCCGCAGCCAAATTAGCCGTTTTAGCCGTCAAATCGAACAGATTGAAGATAGCCCGTTTCTGCAAAAGGCTAACGATTTGGCGAATACTGGCGATCCAAATGCTCTGGAGGCTGCGGTGGATCAAGCTAGGAGGATCGGTCAAGGTAGAGTTCTTTATGGGGAAGCCCAGACCAAAATTCAAGCTTGGATTGAGAGGAGACAGCGACTTCAAGACCAGCCATTTTTGGATAAAGCTCAGCAACTAGCGGCTAGTGGCAATTTGCCAGAGGCTATTGAGATGGCCAGGCGGATTCGACCGGGAAGGGTGCTTTATGAGCAGGCTCGATCGAGTATTCGGACTTGGGATGTTCAATCTCAAAGCGAACAAGGTTTGCAGAGTGCTCGTCAGGTGGCTCAAGCTGGCACTGTGGATGCTTTGGAAACGGCGATTTCTCTGGCTAATCAGGTGCCGGATTCGAGTTCGTTGCGATCGCAAGCGAGTCAGGCGATTGAGGAGTGGAGTCAGCGGATTTTGGCGATCGGGATGGAAGAGTCATCGTCGGATCTAGCGGGGGCGATCGCGATTTTGAAGAAAATTCCTGCGGGTACTCGGTCTTTTCAGGAGGCGCGATCGCAAATCCAAGTTTGGCAACAGTCGCTGAATTCTCCGGCTGCTGAATCTGAGCCTCCTGTTCCCCCAGAAACTGAGCCGTATAGGCCTCCAAATCGGTAGTTTTGAGGTTTAAGAATAATTGTTGACTGTTGACTGTTAGCTGTTGACTGTTAACTGTTGACTGTATTCCCAATGCCCCATGCCCAATGCCCCATGCCCCATGCC
>NZ_NXIB02000244.1 GCF_002412335.2 Tychonema bourrellyi FEM_GT703 | reverse complement strand
CCCTCTTTCTCCCCTTCTCCCCCTCTCCCCTATGAGTTTCTTAGGAGGGCAAAATATCTCCTTTTAGCAGTTGACAAATTACATTTTGTTCCTTCTGTTTCTGCTTTTTTCCGGTTCTCAAATCCACCGAGGCGAGAAATCGACTCTCCAAGGTAGTATTTTTGTAACCAAATTTATGGATTAATTCTAAAAATTGTCCAAATCCATATAAATTAAAGGTTCCACCGATCCATAACGGTCGGGAAGACTTTAGAATAATGCAGTGAAAATTAGATGCTGTGAGGTTTTCAGCAATTAGAAACAAAAATTCCTTTTTTGACCAATTACTCTAGGGTAATTAGTATTCAGCAGGAGTTTTGATTCGGGGAAGCGGACAGGGGCGATCGGGAACAACCCAAACCTCCCAAGCCACAGCCCAATCCAGTTGATAACTCACAGCTAATAGTTGAAGTCTGTTGAACGTATTTTGCAAATCAGAAGGAGTTCGTAATGAACAAAGGTGAATTGGTTGATGCAGTCGCGGAAAAGGCTACCGTGACGAAAAAACAGGCAGATGCCGTTTTGAGTGCTGCCTTGGAAGCCATCATGGAAGCTGTCTCCGATGGCGATAAGGTAACACTGGTTGGTTTTGGTTCCTTTGAGTCGCGGGAACGCAAGGCTCGTGAGGGTCGAAATCCCAAAACTGGCGCTAAGATGGAAATTCCGGCAACCAGAGTTCCAGCATTTTCCGCAGGGAAGTTGTTCAAGGACAGAGTTGCACCGGATAAAAACGCCGATAAAGCCCCCGAATAATCGACAAACTGAACTTTGACTAGACCTGTTCACGGTGGGAATTTAGCTTGGGCGGCCACATTAGCTGGCTGTCCTGCTTCTGCTATTCTTGATTTTTCTGCGAGTATCAGTCCTTTGGGCCCTCCTCAGTCTGCCCTGGATGCGATTCAATCGCACTTGAGCAGTCTGACGGCTTACCCAGACCCGGATTATGGAGAGCTTAGGGCTGCCTTGGGTGAGGCTTTGAATGTTGACCCGGATTGGATTTTGCCGGGGAATGGTTCGGCGGAATTGTTGACTTGGGCGGCTTGGGATTTGTCGAAGCTGGAGGCGACTTATTTGGTGACTCCGGCTTTTGGTGATTACTGGCGGGCTCTGAATGCTTTCGGCGCGAAGGTGCTGGAATGCCCTTTGGATCTTCAATCTTGCACCATTGTCAAGAACGGGCAAGATGCCCATTCCACAAGAGATAAGTTTTCTTGTGGAACAGGCATCTTGCCTGTTCCTAAACAAGTAATTGAGAATGGTGCAACATCATTTCGAGGTTTGCTACTGAATAATCCGCACAATCCTACGGGTTTGCTGTTCAGTAGGGAGGCGATTCGGCCTTATTTGCAGCAATTCCCTCTGGTGGTGGTAGATGAGGCCTTTATGGACTTTCTACCGCCGGAAAAGCAGGAGAGTTTGATCGATGCTGTGGCGGAGTTTCCGAATTTAGTGATTTTACGATCGCTCACTAAATTCTATTCTCTGCCGGGACTGCGGCTGGGCTGTGCGATCGCCCATCCCGATCGCCTCCGTCGCTGGCAGTTACAGCGCGATCCTTGGCCTGTGAACGCTCTGGCTGCTCTGGCTGCTGCTGCTGTGGTGCGAGATGCTGTTTTTGAACGGCAAACCTGGGATTGGCTACCTGTAGCTCGACAAGAGCTGTTTGAGGGTTTGGCTAGTTTACCGGGTTTGCGGCCGTTTCCGGGTGCGGCTAATTTTTTGTTGGTTGAGTCGTCGGTTTCGGTGGCGCTGATTCAAAAAGGTCTGCTGGAACATCACCGGATTTTGATTCGGGATTGTCTGAGTTTTCCTGAGTTGGGCGATCGCTTTTTTAGGGTGGCTGTGCGCGATCGGGCTGACAATCTACGGTTAATTTCTGCACTTAAAGAAGTCATTGGTCCGTTGACAGTTGACGGTTGACGGTTGACAGTTGTCCGTTAGCAAATAACAAATAACAAATAACAAATAACTATAGCCGTTCTCAATAAGAGTGAAAGCCAAAATATGTAGGTTGGGTTGAGTCACGAAACCCAACTTTTCATTTAAAGGTGTTGGGTTTCGTAACCTCAACCCAACCTACTTCTTCTTCTTCCTTCTTCCTTCTTCCTTCGGCTATATGATTGACTACGATTTAGTAATAATTGGTGGGACGACCGCCGGACGCTATGCTGCTTTGACTGCAACTGGTTTCCAAGCTCGTGTTGCTTTGGTGGAACCCTTCAGTAATTCGCAAGATTTACCGAATCTGGGGCAAGAGGCGATCGCCTTAAGTTCACAATACAACCAAATTTTGAACGAGAGTAGTCGATTTGCTGAACAAATCAGCAGCCAGAAATTTGGTGTCCATTGGGCAACGACTAATTCAGAAATGCCGATCGAATTGCGGTTTGATGGGGTGATGAAGTGGGCCGAAGGAGTCGTTGCTAATTTGTCAGAAATCAATTCTCTCGGTGTTTTGGCAACTCGCGGGGTTGATGTGATTTGTGGTGACGGCGAGTTTGTGCTGAAACCGGATTTGGCTTTTGCGGTGAATGGCCGAAAATTGCGATCGCTCTCTTATCTCCTAGCTTGTCCAAGTCTCCCAGCGATTCCCAATATTGAAGGACTTTCATCTGTTGGCTATTTCACTTCGGAAACTGTCTGGCAATTGGCAAAACAGCAACAACTGCCGAAAAGTTTGGTTGTCATCGGTGCAGATCCTAGCGGTGTCGAAGTCGCTCAAACTTTTGCTCGATTAGGGGTGGCTGTGACGGTTGTGGTGAAGGGTTCGCACATTTTGGCGAAAGAGGAGCGAGAGGCCGCTAGCTTGGTTCAAGCTGCAATGGAAGCCCAAGGGGTGCGGATTTTGACTGCCACTGAGGTGACTCAAGCTAGGGTGATTGATGGCAAGAAGTGGATTCAAGCGGGCGATTTGGCGATCGAAACTGAGGAGATTTTGATCGCAGCGGGTCACCAACCTAATTTTAAATCATTAAATCTAGAAGGGACTGGTGTTAAATTTAATCACCAGGGATTGATTGTCAATGACAAATTACAAACAACTAATTCTCAGATTTACGCTTGTGGTGATGTTGCTGGGGGTTATCCGTTCCCTCACATCGCCAATTCCGAAGCCTTGGTTGCGGTCAAAAATGCTTTGTTTTTGCCGATGTTTAAAATAGATTATCGCGGGATTCCTTGGGCGATTTTTTCTGAGCCGCAGTTAGCAAGAGTTGGCTTGAATGAGGCGCAAGCAAGGCGTCGTTTTAGTGATGACGTTATTGTTAGTCGGGAATATTTTAAGAATATTGAAAAGGCTCAAATCTGTGGGGATTTAACTGGTTTTTGCAAGATTGTGGCGCGTCGCAATGGGGAGATTTTGGGGGCGAGTATTGTGGGCCCGCAGGCTGGTGAGTTGATTCATGTTATCGCCTTGGCTCTGCGTCAGGGAATGAAGGTTGATGCGATCGCAGAACTTCCATTTATTTGCTCTACTTTTTCGGATATTAATGGGAAAACTGCTGCTATTTGGGAATTACAACGTTTCCATAGTAATACTTTTATGCGTAATTTATGGGAAAATTTGTTTCATTGGCGCAGATATTGGAAAAGATAGTAGCCAAAATTAGGACACGGCACTGCCCATAGGTGTCAACTTAAGCTTGAAACCCTTGGTATTTCTTGCTTTTACCTAAGTCTAGATCCCCCTAAATCCCCCTTAAGAAGGGGGACTTTGAGAAGACTCTTGTCCCCCCCTTCTTAAGGGGGGCTAGGCAGGGTGGATTAATTGTCAGAAAATAAATTATCATCATAGTCGATCGGGTGCGT
>NZ_NXIB02000243.1 GCF_002412335.2 Tychonema bourrellyi FEM_GT703 | reverse complement strand
GGGCATGGGGCATGGGGCATTGGGCATTGGGTATTGGGTATTGGTAACTAATGACAACAGTTAACAGTCAACAGTCAACAGTTAACAGTTAACAGTCAACAGTCAACCAATTACTGACAACTAATAACTTTGATAATTTTCTCAGCAGGATTGAGGTCAAAAACTCTTTCGCCCGCAGCATCCTTCCCCCAAAAAGCAATAGCATCAGTAGTCGATCGCAAAAACCGACCAGTATTAGTTAAAAGTTTGACATCAGAACCCGGAACAGCCCGCAGCAGACCAACCAAAACATCTTTAGGTTCAGCGAAACGGAAAGCTTGAGTACCAATTTCACCACGGTTAGTCAGTCGGACAGAACCAGCCGGCATTCGTTTAGCCCAACCCAACTCCGAAAATAGTACCAAACTATCATCCGGGTTGACAGTAACACAACCAACCAACTCTTCTTGCTTTCGTAGTCGCGTTGCTTGAGAACCCTGGGCTGTGCGGCCCATTGGCGGCAGTTGTTCGTCATTGACCTCAAACCGGAGGACTCGACCCCCAGTCGTCGCGATGGCCACCTGTTCGCCGACTTTGGTGAGACTGGCCCAACGTAGTCGATCGTCCTCCTTGAGTTTAACCACAGTGACACCGCGATTAGTCAAATCAGCAAATTCAGAAAGTTGGAGGCGCTTAATTTTTCCTTGTTGAGTCAGAGTTACTAAGTCCGTCGCTTCCGAATTTTCAGGTAAAACAAAGTGTGCGACAGTGAGTTCCGAAAAAGTTCGACCGGCACTTTCTTTCGCGGCTGATGGCGAAAGCAAACTGACAATTGGCGTTCCTCGATCGCGCCCAGTGCTAGTTGGAATATCTGCGACTTTCAGCGGGTAAGCCTTACCGCTGGGAATTAAGACGACTAAATTGCGATCGGTTTTAGTCTGGGTGGCGGTGACAATAAAATCTTCATTTTTTTCTAAAGCTTGAACCGACTTTTGACTTTTGGCACGGTAGCTTCCACCCGCAGGCAATCTTCGCACATAATGTTTGTGACTAAACTCAACAATGGTTTCCTCAACTTCCAAAATCGGCAACAACTGAGGCGTAGACAATTCGGGGGTTGACAATGGCAGTACCGATTTGTTTTTGCCAGAAAGTTTTGATTCCTCCTTGGCCGCACGTCCAGCCCCATTGACTAATTTAGTCCGACGCGGGTCATTATATTTGCGTTTGAGCGATCGGAATTCTTTCTTCAAAGCCTTCAAAAACTCATGTCTGTCACCCAACAGCCGCTGCAATTCTTGAATTTTCGCCACCAACTCATCCAACTCAGACTGCAAATTTTGCCTTTCCAAACCAGTCAGTCGGCGCATCGGCATCGATAAAATCGCATCACATTGACTTTCGCTCAAATTGAGCCGAATTTGAAAATTTGCCTTAGCAGTAGTACCATCAGGAGCATTTCGCAGAATATCGATCGCCACATCAAGATTAGTCAAAGCCAACATCAAACCTTCGACAATGTGACAGCGGCGTTCTGCCACCTCCAACTCGTAATTGTAGCGACGAGTCAGAGTCACCTCTCGAAAATCCAGAAATTCCCGCAAAAGTTGCCTGAGAGTCAACTGTCGGGGTTGGCCGTTGACAATTGCCAGCAAAATCGCGCCAAAATTAGTTTGCAAGTCAGTTTGTTGATAAAGACGAGCCAAAACAGTTTCTGGGGCAAATTCCCGTTTGAGTTCGATCACAACCCTAATCCCATCGCGATCGCTTTCATCCCGCAAATCAGCAATCCCATCAAGTCTGCCCGCATTTACCAATTCCGCCACCTTTTCAATCCAAGCAGCCTTATTGACCTGAAACGGAAACTCTGTCACCACCAGCGCCGTTTTAGTCTTGATTTTTCGATTACCAACGACTTCCTCAACCCCAACCACACCCCTCACCGCAATGCTACCTTTACCCTTCGTGTAGGCATCAACAATGCCCTCTGTAGCGATAATTTCCCCTGCCGTCGGGAAATCCGGCCCCGGAATTAGTTCTATCAACTTCTCGTCCGAGAGTTCAGGGTTTTCAATCAAAGCAATTAAACCATCCACCACCTCGCCCAAATTGTGTGGCGGAATATTAGTTGCCATGCCCACAGCAATACCAGTACAGCCATTCAGGAGCAAAAAAGGTAATTGCGCCGGCAATACAGTAGGTTCTTGCTGCGAACTGTCAAAATTAGGAGTAAAATCAACAGTGGCATCCCCGACAAACGTTAACATGGCTTCATGAGCGATCGAAGCCAATCTAGTTTCGGTGTAGCGCATGGCAGCAGCCGGATCATTATCCACCGAACCAAAATTGCCGTGACCCGCAACCAAAGGATAGCGGCTCGAAAACTCTTGAACCATTCGCACCAAAGCATCGTAAACTGATTGGTCGCCGTGAGGGTGATATTTTCCCAAAACATCTCCCACTACCCTGGCACACTTGCGGTAAGGGCGGTCTGGGGTCAATCCCAGTTCGTGCATCGCGTACAAAATTCGGCGGTGAACGGGTTTTAAACCGTCGCGGACATCAGGCAATGCTCGCCCGACGATCACACTCATGGCATATTCAAGGTACGATTGCTGCATCTCGGCGTGCAGAGCCGTAGAAATTACTTGCCCGGAAAGTAGGTTTAGTTGTTTAGCCATGAGTCCTTATGTCCGTTAATTCCTGAGTGTGGCGAGTCTGCGTTCCTGAAAGCTTGCCTATCTCAAATAGACATCTCCCACAATTATTGTGGAACAGGCATCCTGCCTGTTCTTGACAAGCTTTTTGGGAGACGTCTAATGAAAACTGTTTGTCGCTCTTGGAACTGAAAGTTCAACCCTTGGACGTAGTTTATCCTGAGCGTAGTCGAAGGGCTCAGGGCATCGCAAAACCGCCAAGCAGGAGGATAAAAATCAAATTAACTTATCAAAGAAGAATAAGAGTGCCGAAGACTGGCAACACTTGCTTTTTATCCTCCACTCTTACCCTAACCTCTATGTTGCCTTCAAGGGCGCCTAACTTTTTATTTAAACAACGATGCTTAGGCGAAGCGATCAGTTGCTCTGCCAAAATCGGTGATGCCTGTTTTACTAAACATTGCTTTATTCTAAGAGCAAGTAGGAAACAAATAAGCTGTTCGGCATTTAAACTCGTGGCTGTCGGTGCGTAGGGGCTCTCTTGCCATTCGCCCCTACAAGGTTTTCCGTTTCAGCTAGTAGGGTTCTAGCTGACGCACCCTACTAGCTTACTTACCAATACGGGTTTTGCAGAGTTCCCGGCTTATGGCACTAAAAACACTGCACGATTTGACGGGGAAAGCAATCCCCGTGCCTTGTTCCTCTTTGGACTAAAGTCACAAAGATTCTCAACTTCCCATACTTATTTATGAAAACCGTTCTGATTGTAGAGGACGATTTAGTCAATGCCCGGGTCTTTTCCAAAATTCTGACCAAAAGGGGAGGCTTAGCCGTAAAGCACACAGAAAATGTCGAAGAAGTCATGCAGATTGCCTCGAAAGGAGAAGCAGACTTGATCTTAATGGATGTATCCCTTTCACGTAGCGTGTACCAGGGAAAGGCAGTAGATGGCATTAAAATTACTCAACTGCTCAAAGCCGACCCGCAAACAGCCTCCTTACCAATCATTTTGGTCACAGCCCATGCAATGGCCGGAGACAGAGAAACCTTTCTCCATCAGAGCGGCGCAGATGGCTACATCTCCAAACCCGTAGTAGACCATCAAGAATTTGTTAACCAAATCATAGCCTTGCTTCCCAAGGAATAAGGGTAGGGGCGAATGGTTATTCGCCCCCCTATGGTTATTCGCCCCCCCTATGGTTATTCGCCCCCCTATGGTTATTCGCCCCCCTATGGTTATTCGC
>NZ_NXIB02000242.1 GCF_002412335.2 Tychonema bourrellyi FEM_GT703 | reverse complement strand
GGAGTCGGAGTCGGAGTCGGAGTCGGAATAGGAGTCGGAGTTGCTGTCACATTTCCACCGATAATTTTCCTTGAAACACTTCCAACATCCCCAGTAAAATTGGTCAACAATGCCAAGGCTTTATCAAAAGAAGAACCGCCATTGCTGCTAACATAAACTCCGACACTATTGCTATCATTACGAGCTACTAAAACGCGAGAACCTGTCAAATCATCTAACAGTTCGATAGAATCAGAACCAGCATCAAAGTCGCGGATAATAGCTAACCCATCGCTCGTGAGACCAAAGGTATCACTTCCGCCGCCGCCTATCAGCGTATCTGTGTCACCACCGCCGACTAAGTAATCAGCTCCTTTGCCGCCAAACAGTTGATCTGCACCTAATCCACCTTCAATGTAGTCGCTATCCCGACCGCCACTGATTACATCATTACCCGGATCACCCAACAGATAATCACTTCCAGCACCGCCATAGATAAAATCATTTCCTGCATCCCCCCATAGCGTGTCATCGCCAGCATAGCCATAAAGTTCTACGGGTTCTGGCTGCTCCCAAATGAGTTGATCGTCTTGCGTTGTTCCATCTAAACGAGCCATATTTAACCTCCAATTTGTTAAGTCTATTTGTTTGCCAAAAAAACAAGAAGCTAGAGAAAGCGCGATCGCGATTTATTCATCTGGAATTAACCTGATCTAACAAAATTAATTGAGTTCCAACTCTGAGTTATCTTGAGTAATAAGGGCGATCGCACCACTTCCACAAACAGTTTAGCTAACTCATCTAGTGGAAATCGGCCCGATGCCCAGCGTAGGCTGTGCCAATAACTTTTCAACTCCTCAAAGCAGCGACGAACCCGATAAATTTGCTCTCAAATTATTGGTTCTGAGCTTCTCATACTTTTTACAATGCCGCTCTAAGATAAGTCACGATCATCTCAGACGGATGAAACTGATCTTGACTTTTATCTTAAACTGTGTATGAGCCAGCCAACTCTCAGAGCCTCCGAGCCTTGTGGCAAAACTGCTGAGGGAGTTCTGCGCGATGCCTTCGGCTGGCTTCGCCTACGCACTTCCCAAACTCAAAGCGCCCGATTCTACCAATTCAGTACCGAAAAACTCATCATCTGTTAGTCATTTCATAATCCGGTCTCCTCAAAAAAACTAATTGTTGCCAAAAAACACAAAGGGCCGGGAAAGTGACAAATGCAATCAAAGCGATCGCGCCTGCCCTTTCACCAGCCCCGTGGGGATTGAACCCTCATATCTCAAGCTAGGTTGTTACCTAATATTTAGTTGTTTAAACAATGATGCTGCCGCCCATTGAGGCTGTACAGACTATATCATTGCGGGTACTTTACCCGACGTACAAATAATCTACACGATTGAATTTAAGCTGTCAATACCTCCGCTTATCTTTTTTTTAGGAAGTTTCATGGTTGGGTGGGGGCGGGTTTATAAGGATTATCTATTGGTGACGAAAATCATCGGTGAACCCGCCCCTACAAGTTTATAGGAATATTTTACCAGACCTGTAGGGGCGGGTTCGCCTAGATATTTGACACCCGTCAACAAATTATCTAAACCCGCCCCAACCCCGCCGATCGCACCTATTCCTTTGAATTCCACTCCCGAACATCTTCCTCAGAAATGTGATACCGATAAAAAGTAGAACCTTTCACAGTCACTTGAATTTTACCTTTACCATGTTCTCTCCTCTCACTCTCAATAGTCACCTTTCCAAACCCCGTTTCTTTCCAAGTTTCACACAAAATCTTCTCGATTTTATCAAAAACCTGATTAATCGGATTCTCTCTGCTTTCTGGCGCTGATGACGTATCTGTTTCCACCTTCTGAATTGACTTAGCTTGACTATTGCTGTCGCCTGCTTTGTCGGTCCGATCGCCTGCTGCATCCTCTGATACCAACTTCATAGCTTCTTACACCCTAATAAATTTCAGCCTCTATATACATTTCGGAAATAGCCCTATGTTTTTACGCATAGTTCCAGCTTTTGTAACAAACATTTACACGATCGCTCCCAAAGCCGCAAACAGTGCAGCACAACTAGGGCGATCGCCCAATCCAGGCATCACCGCAGAAGCTAAGAACCTGTAAAATGAAAAGTAGTGAGTTTCAGGAGTACAAGCTATTCCCACAACAGCGCAAATCTGGCAAACCTTCGTTATTTGTTGCTTGGCAACAAAATTATATCGAAGTGTTAACTTAGTCCGTATAGATGAGCGGACACGAAATGTGTTCATCTTAGTTGGTGAAGAAATCGAAATCGAAATTAAACCCGACGGAGAATGGATTGAGTAAATATGAAACCCAACTTCAATGAAATGAGCAAGAAAGAGTTACGCACTTATGTACTCGCTCATCGAGATGATAATGAGGCATTCTATGCCTATGTTGATAAAATCAATGCTGAAGGGAACCGGGTAACACATCCACCCCTAAAATCTTTAGAGGATATGGAAAATTATCCAGAGTTTATAGAAAAACTCCGCCGCGATTCTGGGCACCAAGAATCAGCTTAGATGTAGTAGCGGGGCGGGTTTATTAGGATTATATGTGGGTGCATAATTTATTGGTAAAACCCGCCCTACGGAATTTCAAATTATCGGATATCGCACCTTCTCATCCACATAACTCAAAATCCTCTCAATCCGATTTTCCCACGAAAATTGCTTGACAAAATCCATAGTTTCTGCGTAACCTTCCACTTTCCTCGGATATTTTGTTAAACTAGCTTGAATGCTTTGTGCAAATTGATATGGGTTATCGGGTGTGCACCAAGTCGCAGCAATATTCCCCGATTTAAATTCAAGCAAAGATGGAATTTCCGTCGCGACAATTGGAGTTCCCGATGCCATATAATCGAAGAACTTCAAAGGAGATGTGAACGTAGCAGCCTCTGTCAAACAGTGAGGATGAGTTAAAACATCGGCGGCTTGCAGTAAGCTAGCAAGTTGATTTTGCGGGAGGTAGCCGAGGAATTTTATGTTGTTAACTTGCTTGTCTTTCGCTAATTGCTGGTATGTTGTTACTTGGGATAAATCGCCACCTGCGATCGCAAATTGAACTTCTGGCAATTCCCCAGCCACATCCACAAGCATATCCACACCTTTAAACGGGTAAAGTCCTCCCGCATAAACGGCTAAATGCTCTCTTCCATCTCCCAATAACTTCTGTCGCCAGATTATAGTTTCTGCCCTTTGTCTCGCGAGAAACAATTGATTAAAACCGTTGTGTAGCATAATTACTTTTTCCGGCGGCATTCCATTTTGAATCATGCTGTCTCGCACTGTATCGGCAACAGTTACTGAAATCTGAAACAGAGGATTGCGGACAATTTCTGGCTCAAATTGCTTGGATTCATGGTGGTGTTGTTCGTAAATAGCCGGAATTCCGTTTTTAATTGCTGCTTTGACAAAGTTCCAGTCGCGGGTGTGGACGATTTGAGTGGATTTCAGGTGAATCGGTAGGTAGTATTTTGAGACTATTGTACTCGAACTCGTCCACTTACTGTCCAAAAGGTCGATCGGCCAAGGCATCGGTAAATCTGCTACTTTTAATTTATCTTGGATATTATATATTTTGGCAAGTTTTTCATCCGGTTTTCGAGGTTGAAAATGATGGAGTAAATCAACTGGATTAAAAGCACTCCATCCTTTGCGAAGATATACCAAAACTGCTGGATAACCGAGATTTGCGGCGGCATTCGCAGAGTGCGTAACTTGCACTAAGCTAGCTACATTAGGTTGCGGCAAGACATTTCTGGTGAAAAATATATAGTATTTAGACATGGGAATTGGGCATTGGGAATTGGGCATTGGGAATTGGGCATTGGGAATTGGGAATTGGGCATTGGGCATTGGGCATTGGGCATTGGG
>NZ_NXIB02000241.1 GCF_002412335.2 Tychonema bourrellyi FEM_GT703 | reverse complement strand
ATGATACTACCATTGCTTACTACTGCTTACAAACTTAATAAAGTTTTATAATACCGTCCCCGCATCGTGCAACTGAGGCAATCACAGACAGCGCCGGGACTTATAGAAGCTCAGTATTATATGTTCAAGGATATTGAAGCCGTTAAAGGAGCAGGTCGCAACCCCGACTTGCTGGGAAAGCTAAATCGGGAGCAAATCCAACTCCTTCCTGGCTGCACCCTCTCGGTTGCGGTACAAAATTTAGGCCCCAACCGCTATCGGTTTCGGGCATCTTTGCCAGTGGGTACTCCTTGCTGCTTTGCCTACGGAGGGCAAAATTACCAAGTAGACTTGGGATTTGAAGCAGCTACCGAAGAATTTTTCAGTTATGACAAGGGAATAGACCCCAAAACAGGCAAGGCTATTTGGGGAGCTTTAATGGGCCCTTTTCGATTTGTTAAGCGTCAGGATTTCGCTTCTGAGATATTGATGTGAAGTGAGATATTATCATTTTCAATAGGCTTTTAGGAACGGGCTAGAAGCCCATTCCACAAGAACATTGAATTTTGTGGAACGGGCTAGAAGCCCGTTCTTGAGAATGGTGCAAGATATGAGTTTGAACTGAATTGAATCCCCGTAGGGACACTCCAAAAGCCCATAGGTGTCAACTTAACGTCAAACCCCGCCAGGGACTGAAGTCCCTGTCTAATAGCGAAAGTCCTCTAAAGAGGACTAATGAGTTCTTCAGTCCTCTTTAGAGGACTTTAGCTTTGAGACAGGGGTTGAAACCCCTGTCGGACTATCGGTTTTACCTTAAGTTGACACTAATGGGCATTGCCGTGTCCCTACTAATGCTGTGTTCCTGGGAGCCTGGGACTCTCAATCTTCAGATTCCCTTACACCGCAGGCGATGCAAGATGTCCTCAACTGGCGCGAGGCACTCCCTCCAAAGCTTCTTCTTCAGTCTCAAAAATTTCAAACACAGAATCCATCATGGTGACTTCAAACACCAGTTTGGCTTCTGGATGAACATTGCAAATCCGAAAACTCCCCTTGACTTTATCTGCATCCCTCATACCTGCCACAAGTGAGGTCAGGCCAGAACTATCAATAAAGTTAACCTGACCAAGATTCACTACAACATGGCGGCTAAGTTTGGAAATACACTCTTGCAACTTGAGGCGGAATTGCCAAGCTGTTGTGATATCCAGCCGTCCTGTCGGTGCTAAGACGATAACTGTTGTACCGTCTTGAAGCGTGTGGGTTTTTTGATCAATATGAATCACTGACCCTTCCCTCAAAATATTATCTATCGCGGTGGTTACTTTCCCAGTAGTTTAACTCAGGTCGGTAACTACAGAGGCATCTAATTTGCCCAATCTTGTGGTTTTAAGAATTTCGAGTACAGTTCAGCTTCTGGAGAGTTGGGTTCTGGCTCAAAACAGTATTCCCAGCGTACCAATGGTGGCAGGGACATCAAAATCGATTCGGTGCGTCCATTTGTCTGCAAGCCAAAGGTTGTGCCCCGATCGTACACCAAGTTAAATTCGACATAGCGACCACGACGGTATAGCTGGAAATTGCGTTCGCGATCGCCGTATTCTGTCGATCGACGTTTTTCAATAATTGGCACATAAGCCGGTAAAAACGCCTTACCACATTCTTGTACAAACGCAAATACCGACTCCCAGCTTCTATCTTCCGGCTTCCCGATTTGATTGCTGTACTCAGCGGCCTTTCCTTTGACATTGTGGTCGCGGTAAAGCGGGCATCGACCATTTTGGTAGTCAAAAAAGATGCCACCTACACCGCGAGTTTCTTGACGATGCGGGAGGTAGAAATATTCATCGCACCACAGTTTAAAGGCAGGGTAATATTCGGGATGGTGTTTGTCGCAAGCTGCTTTGATAGTTTTGTGAAAATGAGCTGCATCCTCAGCAAACGGGTAGTAAGGAGTCAAATCGACACCGCCGCCAAACCACCAAATAGGGCCGGCCTCAAAATAGCGGTAATTAAGGTGAACCGTAGGCAAATAGGGATTGCGGGGGTGCAACACCATCGAAGTGCCAGTGGCATAGAAATCGTGACCCGCCGCTTCTGGGTGCTTGGTCAAAATCAAAGCAGGCAAACTTTCGCCCCAGACTTCCGAAAAATTGACTCCGCCTTGTTCAAACACATCCCCTTCACGTATGACGCGAGAACGTCCACCGCCGCCTTCGGAACGTTCCCAAGAATCCTCTTTAAATTTCCCGCTGCCATCTAGTTGTTCTAGGCCTTGACAAATTTCATCTTGTAAGCCTTTCATAAATTGACTGACTTTAGCTCTAGAGTCAGTCGGTGGCAAAAATGGGGAAGTCGCTGTTTTAAGTGTTGTAGAAACTGTCATCCGATTTTAGATTTTAGATTTTAGATTGAAGAATTGAAGAATTGCGACCACGGATCAATTCGGGGATTTTGACCAAATTGCTTTCAGTCGTAGAAATTCTTAGCGATCAGATATGAGTTTGAGATGTACGATAGTTCCCAAATCCTGTCATGTAATTATGCCACCGTTGGTTGGTAAAAGATCTCTATGAAGTTACATTAAAAAATGGCAATAAAAATATACTTAAAGATCGATCGCAAATTACAGACCCAATTGCAGAGCTATGGTGGAGAACACAATGCCCAATACACTCGATGTTAGTTCAGTCCTAGAAATCCTGCGACCAGTCCAAGACCCCGAACTCCAAAAGAGTTTGGTCGAATTGAACATGATCCGCAACATCAAAATCGACGGCGGAGTAGTCAGCTTCACCTTGGTGCTGACAACGCCAGCTTGTCCGCTGCGAGAATTTATTGTCGATGATTGCAAAAGAGCGGTCAAACAATTGCCAGGTGTCGAAACAGTGGCTGTGGAGGTGACAGCAGAAACACCGAAGCAAAAAGGAATGGTCGATCGCCAAGGCATAGAAGGCGTTAAAAATATTATCGCAATTTCCAGTGGCAAAGGTGGCGTCGGCAAAAGTACAGTGGCGGTAAACGTGGCAGTAGCCCTGGCTCAAACCGGCGCTAAGGTGGGTTTGCTGGATGCCGATATTTATGGGCCAAATGACCCGACGATGTTGGGGCTAGCGGACGCTAAAGTGATGGTTAAGGACGGAAAAAGCGGAGAAAGTCTAGAACCAGCTTTCAATTACGGTGTCAAATTGGTGTCGATGGCATTTTTAATTGAGAAAGACCAGCCTGTAATTTGGCGAGGCCCGATGTTGAACGGGATCATCCGGCAGTTTCTCTACCAGGTGAATTGGGGCGATTTGGACTATCTGATTGTAGATATGCCTCCGGGTACTGGAGACGCGCAGTTGACTATGGCGCAAGCGGTGCCGATGGCTGGTGTGGTGATTGTGACTACGCCGCAGACTGTCTCGCTGTTGGATTCCCGCAAAGGGTTGAAAATGTTCCAGCAGTTGGGAGTGTCGGTGTTGGGAATTGTGGAAAATATGAGCTATTTTGTGCCGCCGGATATGCCGGATAAGCAATACGATATTTTCGGTTCCGGTGGCGGGGAAAGGACGGCTGCGGAGTTGGGAGTGCCGCTGTTAGGCCGCATTCCGCTGGAAATTCCGTTGCGGGAAGGTGGCGATTCGGGTGTGCCGATTGTGGTGGGACAACCGGGTTCTGCTTCGGCGAGGGAGTTGCGGGCGATCGCGGGTAGGATTGCGGGTAAAGTTTCCGTAGCAGCCTTAGCTTAAATTACATCTTGCATTCTTAATCAGCTTTTCATGGGCGGGCAAGATGCCCACCCCACAAGAAATTTGAGGTCTTGTGGAACAGGCATCTTGCCTGTTGAGTGTGTAGAACAGGCATCTTGCCTGTTGAGTTTGTAGAACAGGCATCTTGCCTGTTGAGTGTGTAGAACAGGCATCTTGCCTGTTGA
>NZ_NXIB02000240.1 GCF_002412335.2 Tychonema bourrellyi FEM_GT703 | reverse complement strand
TTCCCTGTCTAATAGCGAAAGTCCTCTCAAGAGGACTAATGAGTTCTTCAGTCCTATGCAAGAGGACTTTCGCTTTGAGACAGGGGTTTCAACCCCTGTCGGACTATCGGTTTTACCTTAAGTTGACACCAATGGGCAATGCCGTGTCCCTACAGTTAATCGCGGTAGGGACTAAGGCCAAGCCGTCTCCTCTATCATGTCTTAAAACCTTTAGAGCTTTTATTTTTCTCCTGCGGTTTGGATTTTGACTTATTTACTTCGCCTAAAGCTTGCTGAAATAAGTTGTGCAGGTGCTGTGGAACGCTGGCTATTTCGGGCAATTCGGGTTCTAAGGGTTTTTTGAATTCTTGCAGTAGCGAGTCTAAATCGCGATCGAGCTGAAAATCTGTTCGCTCTAATACTGTTTGCAAAATTTGTGCTAACTTAGCTGGATCAACTTTAGCTAACCGCTGCCAAATCCAAGCATTAATTGCCGGATCTTCTAAATAGTTGCGAACCAACTTCTCGCCATCGGGAACGCTAGCAAAGTCGGCTGCTGCTAGCATTGCGGTGAATTGAGTGTAGGTAGACAAAAATGTTTGACCCCAGCGCGGATGAGAAAGTGCTGTCACCTGTTCAGCTTTCTTGAAGCGATCGGGCAATTCGACTTTAGGTGTTACCATTTTTGAGTTACTGTCGATCGCAACTTCAACTGTTTTGGCATCGGCACCGCTGGCTGCGATTGCTGCTGCTTTCACTTCTGCTCGATCGACTCCGGCATCTTCAACTATCTGGGCCAGAGATTTAGTTTCATCAAAGCCCAGATCAGCTAAACGTTTTTTAGTGATAAATTCCTGAAATTCTGCCAGTTGTTTATTCAGATGATATCCCGATAGAGTCAATTCATCGCTACCAAAGAATTCAGTAAAATCCACATGATACTGTTCTACCGAATGCCAAGCTTGCTCTAACAATTCTGGTGCATCACTGTACAGAGATTTTGGGTAATTCTGTTTGAAATTGCCGATCGCAACTGCCAATTTCGGCTTGCCCAATTTCCCCATCGGTATGGGAGGGCCAGACAGTATCCAGCAGTTATCAGTGAGAGGAGCAATCCGAGTTAGCAAAATTTCTCCTAGCTTAAACCGAGACATTTCTTGCAGCAAATTAGGACTGTTGGGTTTGACGGTGTAGTGCTTAGCCGTCAACCAGTTCATCAAATCCCAGCTATCGGGGGAAATTTGACTGATTTCAAACAAGCCTGTGAAGCTTCTGTGCTGCCAACTTTCTAGCAAGTTGCGATCGCCCTCAGTTAAATCTGACTGATTTGCGACAAAAAGGTCGATCGGGGTTTGACTTCCAACTTTGCCTTCAACCGTAAAACTGTCAACTATTTGATTTTGGTGAGCAATATCATAACGTTCGCGTGAAGAGCGATCGGCCACATAAGTTTCCAAAGCTACTGCCAATTCTCCCTCAGATTCCAGCACAAAGTCAATTAAATTTTGCTTGAGATTCCAAGCTTGTGCTAATAGTTTTTCCACAAGTTATACCTATTTTTGAACGATCGGGTTTACAAAGTGTAGGGACACGGCAATGCCCATTAGTGTCAACTTAAGCCGAAAGCCCGCCAGGGACTGAAGTCCCTGGCTAATAGCGAAAGTCCTCTTGCATAGGACTAATGAGTTCTTTAGTCCTCTTTAGAGGACTTTAGCTTTGAGACAGGGGTTTCAACCCCTGGCGGACTATGGGTTTTACTCGATCGCCCTTAGCGGCCATCTTTGTCTATGTCTCCAGGGAGAGCGCGTTCAACCCGATCCCAAGCATCTCGTGTGGCGTGCTTGGCTTTTTCCCAGTTCATATTAGACTTACCGCGATTGGCTTCGTAGTCGCGCTCCAAATCGTCTTCAAGCTCATTGAAGCTCTTACCAGTACCGGAATAGCGGCTATATCCCTCATAGCCAGTGCGGTATGCAGGCTGATAGTCTTCATAACTTGTATCCGTTTCAACATAAGGTCGATCGCTGTAGTTGTTTTGCCAGTAAGCATTTTCTACTGTAGGGTCGATCGCCTCTGCGACACTTTTGCCAGCCAAACCACCACTAAACGCGCCCACAACAGCGCCTACCACAGCTCCCACAGGCCCACCGATCGCACCGCCGATCGCAGCACCAGCAGCACCAGCACCCGCTGCACCGATACCAGTTCCCACTGGATGTGCCCCCGTTTCCCCAGAAATCGGATCGATGTTGGCATCAGTTTCCTTCACGGATTGTTTGTTATTTGCCATGACATTCTTTACCTTTTTATTTAACTTTAACTATCACTAAAATTACTAGAAAAGTTGCTATTAATTCATCTTCCTTAAGAGCGGTTCTACTCGTTCCCAGGTAGAGCCTGGGAACCAGCAATGACCTATGCCCTATGCCCAATGACCTATGCCCCCGTGCCTACCCCATATCTATCGGGGCGATCGCGGGGAGTAGGGGTCGGATTGCCCCTACAATAATTATTGATCAAAATTTGGGCGGTTTAAAAAAATCTTACTTTTAATTTCGTCAAAATATCCGATTGATATGATACAGATAACATCAACAAATAGGCACTGAAACGGGCTAAATAATTGGGTATAGACTGTGCTGCACACACTAGGACAGAGGCAATTTTACAGCAGGGCAAATTAGTGATGCGACGCGATTATATGTAACGCCGATAGCAGCACCAACAACCGCCGCACCGATACCAGTTCCCAGCTTGACAAACTATAAAATTTGGTATAACCTCTGCTATGTATACTAATGCAGAGTCAGGGTATGTATAAATCAGGGGATGGCAATGGGGTGACGCAATTCTGCCTGCTTTTGTTTCCTTTATAGAAATACTCCAAATAAATGTCCCCCATGCAAGATGAAAGGCTATGTCCCAAGTAACAACTGGCACAGTAACAAATCCCACCGAACCCCAAAGCGTTCAACCGAACGATACTGGGGGTTTAATTATCCAAGGTTCGCCGGATTTACAAAACAGATTAAGCGGCAGCATCGGTTCGGATCAAATCGATCTAGGTGATAGAGGTGACCAGGCTTTTGGCGGCGATGGCAGTGATACCATCATCGGCGGTCAAGGCGCTGATTCGGTTGGGGGTGGCACCGGCGATGATTTTGTTGAGGGTGGCGCCGGCGATGATTTGGTAAGTGGCAACTCAGGAAAAGATACTGTCATAGGTGGCGAAGGAAGTGATACCGTCATCGGCGGTAAAAGTGATGATGTCGTCGATGGCGGCGCTGGCGAAGATGTTCTGTTTGCTGATGAAGGCAATGATTTCGTACAAGGCGGTGCTGGCAATGACTTGCTTTTCGGCGGTGAGGGCAATGATAGCCTCGATGGCGGCGATGACAATGATGCTTTGTTCGGCGGTAAAGGTTCTGATTTGGTTGAGAGTGGCGCCAGCGATGATTTGGTAAATGGCAACTTAGGAAATGATAGTGTCACAGGTGGCGAAGGAAATGATACTTTGTTCGGCGGCAAAGGCAATGATCTGGTAGAAGGCGGTACTGGCAACGACATTATTTATGGCAACTCAGGAAATGACACTCTCACAGGTGGTGCCGGGGCGGATATATTCCGCTTTGAGTTCGTCGGCCCAGATAATGTGGATACGCTGACCGACTTTAATCCTACAGAAGATAAAATACAGCTCAATGGGGTTGTGTTTAATGATTTGATACCGGGCAATTTAACTGGAAACCAATTTACTACTGTCCCCAATTTCAATCCCAACGCTCCTGGGGCGGCTGGCGCGGCTAATCTCATCTACAACCCCATTGACGGTTTGCTGTACTACCGCAATCAAAACGGTCAAATATCGATCGTCGCTAAGGTAGGTAATAACCTGAATATTGGCTCAAATAACTTTGAAATCATATAGATTGCTACTCAATTTTAGGTATATCTATAGCCTTTCTTAGTTAGGTGAGGTACAGGGTAATGGGGCATCGGGCATCGGGCATCGGGCATCGGGCATCGG
>NZ_NXIB02000023.1 GCF_002412335.2 Tychonema bourrellyi FEM_GT703 | reverse complement strand
GCATGGGGCATGGGGCATGGGGGAGTTGCCCAATCATCAATTACCAATCACCAATTCCCCATTACCAATTACCGCGGCTCAAATCTCGATTGACAACTGCCAATAGTCAACAGTCAATAGTCAACAGTCAACAGTCAACAGTCAATAGTCAACAGTCAACAGTCAAATAAAAAAGGAGAAAAAACCGATGATTATGACACCGATGAAAGCTCCACCTCTAGTTTCGTTGCAAAGTCCGAAAGATGTTTCGATCGACCAAATAGAGGCAGAATTAGCTAAAATTTGGGAAAGTTACAGAGAATCAGGGTCAAAGGGCGATTTTCCGAGCGCCACTAGGGCAACAACTTTTACTTTTGTAGTCTACGAACCCGAAGAAACTCAACGGTTATTGGCAGATGTAGGCTTTTATGATGGTCCGATCGATGGTATTACCGGACCCATGACCGCATCTAGCATCAGGGCGGCTCAAAAAGCTTACGGCTTGCCGAGAACTGGCAAACCTAATGCTGAATTGCTGGCAACTTTGCGGGAAGAAGTGGCTAAGAAAAATTCCAGTGGCAGCAAGTTGGGCCCAACGGGTTTCGGTTCAGGAGGTTCCGCTGTAGCTGACGCGATAGTCGCTGCTAATCCCTGCCGGATTATTGCTCTTTGCCCAACGATCGGAGAAGATACGGGTGTACAGGCTCAAGTCGCTGCTTATTGTCCCGTTCACAAGGGTGGCACTGGCAATTTGATCTGCTGTGAGTACATTACGCTCCGGGGAACCGAAGCTGCTCTGGAACGGGTCAGCGGTATCGTGACAGCGCTGACGATCGCAGATTTGCCGACCCTGTTATGGTGGAAAGCGACTCCTGATGCCGATCGCGATTTATTTCAGCGATTAGCTGCAACTAGCAGTTCGGTGATTATTGACTCTAGCTGTTTTGCCGAACCCCAAGCTGAATTACTGTTGATGCAAAGTCTGATTGAGGAAGGAATTCCGATCGCGGATCTGAATTGGCGCCGACTAGCTGCGTGGCAGGAGTTAGCTGCGGAGGCTTTCGATCCGCCATCACGTCGCGCTGCAATTGGGGAAATCGATCGCGTGACGATCGATTACGAGCGTGGTAATTCCACTCAAGCGCTGATGTATTTGGGCTGGCTGGCGAGTCGGCTTCAGTGGCGTCCGGTTGCTTTCAAGCAGGAAGAAGGCGATTACCAAATCAAACGGATTAAATTCGCCGGTGTTGATGAGCGGGCGATCGAAGCAGAATTAGCTGCGATTCCAACTGCTGATACAGGCGATGTCCCTGGGGATTTGATTGCTCTGCGTTTGAATTCTACAAACGAGAATGCTGACTGCGGTACAGTGCTGTGTTCGGAAGCTGGCGGTTGTATGCGGATGGAAACGAAGGGTGGCGCTCAAACCGATCGCTTTAACCAAGTAACTCCCCTATTAGATCAGGTGACAGAACAGTTGCTGGGACAGCATTTACAGAGTTGGGGCCGCGACGTGCTTTACGAAGAAAGTTTGGCAGTCACGGCTCAATTGCTAAAGTTAGCTAATTGAAGGAAGAAGGTTCGGCAGCGGATTTTGTAACGGATGTAACGGATGTTAAGAAGGAAGAAGGAAAAGAAGAGTTCAATTATGATTTTTCTTTTGCTTCTTCTTCTCTTTTCTTCCTTCGCGCCCTTCGCGTCTTCGCGGTTCGTTAAATATGTATTCTTTGTGAATAATCTAGAACTATGGCTTTAGTAATTGCGGGCGAACGCAGCGGTGTCGGAAAGACGACTGTCACGATCGCCCTTTTAGCTTATTTAATGCGTCATGGCTTGAATGTGCAATCTTTTAAGGTAGGCCCGGATTATATCGATCCGATGTTTCATGCTTTTGTGACCGGCCGCCCCTGTCGGAATTTAGACGCGATATTGACCTCTGAATCTTACGTGCAGAAGTGCTTTTATCGTCATATTCAAGATGTGAATTATGCCTTAGTTGAAGGGGTGATGGGACTATTTGATGGTGTAAATCGAAGGAAGAAGGGTTCGGCAGCGGATTTTGTAACGGATGTAACGGATGTAACGGATGTAACGGATGTCAAGGATAGAAGGAAGGCAGAAGGAAAAGAAGAAGACAATTATGATTTTTCTTTTGCTTCTACGGCTCATGTTGCTTCTTTGCTGAATTTGCCGATACTGTTAGTAATCGATTGCAGTAGGCTTTCTGGTTCTGTGGCTGCGATCGCCCACGGTTTTCGCTCTTTTGACAAAAACCTTAATTTTGCGGGTTTGGTGTTGAATCGGGTGGCGAGCGATCGACATTTGGAGTTGCTTACCAATGCTCTGGAACCGCTGGATTTACCGATTTTGGGGGTGCTGCGACGGGATGAGGCTGTGACTATTCCCGATCGCCATTTAGGCCTGATTCCTGCTGAGGAGTTGCCGAATCTTGAGGCTGCGATCGATAAGTTGGCTGATTTGGCTGCTGTGGCTTTTGACTGGGAAAAACTTTTGCCAATGCTGGCTGTAAATTCAAATGGGGGGGGTGAGGGGTGTGAGCAACTTTTAGGTAGATACAGTCCCCCTTCGACTATTGTAACTGAAAAAGATGATGTTGTCAACAGTTTGGAGGGGAAATTTGGGGTGCGAATTGCAGTTGCGCGCGATCGGGCTTTTAATTTTTACTATCAGGATAATCTTGATTTATTGGCAGAGTTGGGTGCGGAGTTAGTATTTTGGAGTCCGGTTGATGATGCTGTGTTTCCCGACAATGTGCAAGGGTTATATTTTGGTGGTGGTTTTCCCGAAGTTTTTGCTAAGGAATTGAGCGGTAATGTGGTAATTCGGGATGCGGTAAGAAGTGCTATTTTTGCGGGAATGCCGACTTATGCCGAATGCGGGGGTTTGATGTATCTGTGCGATTCGATTGTAGACTTCGAGGGCAATTCTTGGCAAGGGGTGGGAGTGTTGAAATCTAATGCTGAGATGGGAAAGCGTTTGACTTTGGGATACCGAGAAACTGTGGCCCTGAGAGACAGTTGTGTGTTAGTTGCGGGGGATGAGGTTTGTGGACATGAGTTTCATCGATCGCACTTGAGTGTAGAACCGACTAATCCAGTTTATCATAGTTGGAGATACGGCAAGCGGGGGGAAGTTGAGCAGGTTGGTGAAGGATGGGGAGTTTATCAAGTTCATGCTGCTTATTTGCATTTGCATTGGGGGGCGAGGCCTGATATTCCGGCTAGGTTTTTGCAGCGGTGTGCTGATGCGTGATTGTAAGGCTAATTATTGGAGTCTATTTAACGAACCGCGAAGACGCGAAGGGCGCTAAGGAAGAGAGGAAGAAGATGAAGGGAAGATGCGTAATTTCTGTAGGGATTTATGAGTGAATCAATTTCGACTAAGCGGTTATTGGCGCAATGGGTGACACCGGAGAATTTTCGGAGTTATGGTCAAGTTATTTTTGCGAGTTTTGATGGTAAGTCTTTTGATGCTGAGGATGCTCAGTTAAATTTGGACAATGGCATTCCTAGATTTTACATTATGCGGTTGCAAGGTAAATGTCGCAAGTTTGGCAAAATTACGCGACACGTTGAATGTACTCAGTGTTTGGGTTCTTTGGATGGGAAGGATTGGTTGATGGCGGTTGCACCTCCTGGGGATAGTAATGAACCTAGTTTAGAGGATATTGTTGCTTTTCGGATTCCTGGCAATTGTTTTATTAAGTTAGATGTGGGTACTTGGCACGCTGGGCCTTATTTTGATGCGGACTTTGTAGATTTTTATAATCTTGAATTGAGCGATACGAATGTGGTCGATCATTTTAGTTTTGATTTTGTGAAAAAGCACAATCTGGAATTTGAAATTATCTAATTTATCTTATATGATGCAATTAGGAGATGCGCTCTGGTTCGGTATGTGATTTCGCGGGGAAAGTTGCTGGCAGAAACTGAACCTGCTAAAATTAGTTTTTATTATTTTTGACAAACAATATTTGAAACTGTTAAACTATGAATCAAGGTGCTATTCCCGATGAGAATCCGAGAAATTTGCTAGAGCAACTGCTCCTGCAAGATGCTAAGGCTGGCAATTGTATAGTAATTCATTGCGGTACAGATAGATTATTGGGAGATGTACGGAGACTTATTGCTCTTTATGGCGGGAATTCTGAAGATTGGGATAAAATGACAAGCATTGAGGCTTTTGAAATTAATGGAGCTTCCGTACAAGTCCATTGGTTTCGGAATAGTCAGACTCTTCAAGAGGTCGAGTTTAAGTTCAAGCGACAGTATCCCAAAACAGCCCCTAAAAATTTGTAGGTAATCAAGTTATGAAAATTCGTTGTATTGCTAAGACGGGTGAATCTCTCCCTGAAAAATATATAGATCCGCCACGCGGTTATACTAGAAAAGTTGAGTTGCCACTAACTATAGGCAAGGAATATGTTGTTTATGCTATCCGAGAATGGAAAGGGACTATTTGGTACTACATCTGCAATGATAATTACAGCTATTATCCTATCCATAATCCGGCACCGATGTTTGAAGTGGTTGACAGCAGGGTTTCTAAGTATTGGCGGTTTGAACTTTCGCCCAATGGATTGTTAATGATAGCGTTTGAACAGTGGTTTACCGATCCTTATTTTTATGATAAGCTGACGGATCAGGAAGAGGCGGAGGTTGAGATTTTTGATCAGGTTAAGGAATTGATGGATGCTGAGGATTTTGATTTGCCTCCGCTGGATGTGGCTGTTGAGAAGTTGCGGGAAACTGTCAGTGTTTGAGTGGGAAAAGTGCGACAGTCAATTTATTTTGTTAACTATCTTGACTAAGATAGCTTGAAATGGTATCAAATATAAAGCAGCAGAATTTGGTGAAATAAAATGGACGAAAAAGTTAAAATCAATACAAGCTATGAAATTCTAGACGGCGATGATGATGTTTTGTTATTGGGTAAAGCTACTTTTACTATTCGTCACTTGAAAGAGCTAGCCACTAGCAAGTTTCATTATATGCTATTTTCTTTGAAAGCAGAAAAGGAGTCTCAGAAGCAATCAATATATTATTGGATGACAGAACTGTGTATTAATGAAGAAACAAAAATTATGGGAGGGGATATAAACTGGAACTCGCCTCAAGAAGGAATTGATTGTCAAATTCTCAAAATAGGTTCCAAGGGTTGGCAAAAAGGAAAGGTTCAAATCGAAGTCAATAAAAATATAAAGTCTGGGGAAACGCAAACATCTATAAAATTTTGTCCTGATGAACCGCTAGAGCAAAAATCGCCTCTGGATGATATCAGACAATCAGAGGAATACAAAAAGCTGCTCGAAAATAACTGATAGCCCGATCGCGATTACAATACAATAATCGATCGCACTTATATCTTAATCTTAGATTTTAAACCGCAGATGAGGGCTGATGAACGCAGATGAACGCAGATGTTTTTTTAGATAAGGCGGATGCGGTTGCTGACGGGTATTTCGCTACATGGACCGAACCGGAAGCAATGGATGCAGTAGAAATAGTTGCAAAAGCCTTGACAAATGTGCTTAATTGTGGTGTGCAAGCGGAAAAAGCAACAACAAACCCCCCGAAAATAGGGGGGCTTGGAACTGTCAGCATACCGGAATCCGATCGCGCGCGCGCCCTTTCTTTGCCTTTGGGGGTACAAATCATTGGTACTCCCTACAGCGAAGCGGTGATTCTCCGAGTCGCTGCGGTATTAGAAGCCCAAGGAGTTGTATCTGCCAAATCAATAGACCACTAATTCTAGGGCTTGTTGTTGCGGTGGAAGCGTCTTTTAGTTCTTCTAGCAATTGCTTTGCGCTTTTGCTTTTCCAACGGGGTTTCAAAGTGGCGGTGCTTTCTCATGTCGGGGAAAATCCCTGCTTTGGAAACTTGTCGCTTGAACCGTCGCAGGGCTGACTCAATCCCTTCGTTTTCGCCGATTACAACTTGGGTCATTCTTTCTCCTTAGTGTTTGTCAGATCAGGTTTTATCATATCAAGCTTTTTGGTAGCGCGATCGCCCAAAACTGCAATAGTACACTAAATCCGCTGCGATTACAACTCTTTCTCTTCAGTCGGCGCAGGCGGACTTTGGTTGTGTAGCATCGGAATTAATGAGACTGTTGGCGAATCAAGAAAGGGTAATACCCTTCATAGGTAAAATGTAGATAGTGTAGGTTGGGTTAAGCGATAGCGAAACCCAACTCTTCTATAAGGTGTTGGGTTTCGCTATCGCTCTACCCAACCTACATTATGTAAATCCTCACTACGAAATCCTTTGATTGCGGGTACGGGTTTAAGAGGTTTGGGCGACTAACTGATTTTCCTGGCGGAGGTAAGCTTGAATAAATGGGTCTAATTCGCCATTCATCACATCTACGATCGCAGTTGTTTCCACTCCAGTCCGCACATCCTTGACCATTTGGTATGGGTGAAAAACATAATTGCGAATTTGCTGGCCCCAAGCCGCCTCCACCATGTCGCCCCGAATTTCGGCAATTTCCGAAGCCCGCTGTTCTTTTGCAATCACCAATAGCCTAGACTTGAGCAATGTCAAAGCTTTTTCTTTGTTTTGTAACTGACTGCGTTCTTCGGTACAGCGCACGGCTAAACCAGTCGGAATGTGAACAATGCGGACTGCGGTTTCTACCTTGTTAACATTTTGCCCGCCCTTGCCGCCTGCGCGAGAAGTCGTGATTTCCAAGTCCTTTTCTGGGATGTCCAGCTTGACATTGCGATCGAGAATTGGCATCACTTCGACACCAGCAAAACTGGTTTGACGCTTATCGTTAGCGTTGAAAGGCGAAATTCTAACTAAGCGGTGAGTGCCTTTTTCCGATCGCAAATAACCGTAAGCATAGCGGCCGGCAATTTCCAAAGTCACAGATTTAACACCAGCTTCCTCTCCCTCAGAAATTTCGGTTAAATGTACCTTATAACCTTGACTTTCTCCCCAGCGCGTGTACATCCGCATCAGCATTTCCGTCCAATCTTGAGCATCAGTACCACCGGCACCGGCGTTAATTGTCAAAACGGCTCCACTTTGGTCATAGGGGCCCGATAGTAATTGTTGGAGTTCCCAGGAATCGAGTTCGCGAGTTAACTGAGAAAGACTCGATGTTGCTTCTTGAAATAAAGATTCATCTGCTTCTAACTCTAGCAATTCTAAGATAGCTCTAGCATCTTCTAAACTCGTTTGCCAGCCGTGGTATTGGTCTAAATGAGATTTGAAGTCGTTCAGTTCTTGGAGGGTTTCTTGGGCTTGGTTTTGGTCGTCCCAAAAAGCTGGTTGAGCTGCAATTTGCTCTAAGTCTTGGATTTTAGCGGATAGTGCGGGGATGTCAAAGATAGTCCTGAGTTTTACCCAGGCGATCGCACAATGTTTCAATACCGTGTTTGATGTCTAGAATTTCCACTGTTAGTCCTCGTGGTTTTGGAGTTTTTTCTTTATTATAGCTGAAATTGGGATATTTCAACAAAATGTTTAACAATCAACCAATTGAGTCCAGCGTTTCCTTCTGGTTCACCTCCGTTATATTCGTTACAAAATCCTTTGCCTAACTTCCTTCTTAAATATACTGCGAACCCGTGGAATTGAAAGTTTTACCACATTCATGAGCGCAAACATCCAACCTTTTGGAACAGGAAAAACTGGCTGTGAGGTCTTGGCGAAACCAATCAGTTTTCAGAATATCTTTCACTGATTGAGTTTTGAGAGAATTAAAGTCATTTCCATACTTTTCAAGTAAAGCTAACATCTGCGGCCTGTAAGTATCATTATAAACAGCGTATTTAGTATGACTTACCCAACAGCAAGGCCAGAGTTCCCCTTCAAAACTGATGAAAATATCTTTACTAGCTTGAGTTTGACAGCTAATTTCTACATTGCGGTAGTAATTATTTAAGCCGCCGTAAGTTTCTACAGCTTGCATAAATTGCTCTCCCTGTGGATTTTGGTATTGTTCCAGGGATGGGGGTTGGAGTTGTTGGCTGGCTGGCTTTGATGGGATAAACTGAGTTGGTTCTGGTGCTTGAGAGGCTTCGATAGCTATAGCTTGACACCAAGCATAATTTGCTTTTTCTGGTTGTCCCAACTGCGTCAAAACTTTAGCTAAATTGCGATAAGCGCCAGCAAAATTGGGTTTAAGCTCGATCGCCTTTTGGTAATAAGCACTAGCTGGCTGCCACTGTTGCTGTTGAGCATAAAGACTGCCGACATTAGCATAGACTTCGGGAAAATTCGGCTGAATTTGCAGTGCCTTGGCGTAACAGTCTGCTGCTGCTTGCATCCGCCCCAAGCCTTGAACAGCGTTGCCTAAAGTTTTGTAAGCTGGTGCAAAATTAGGTTGAATTTTCAGGGCTTGTTGGCTGGCTGCGATCGCCTCTGAGAGCTGTCCTTGTTTCAAACAGTCCTCCGCTTGTCGGTGCAACTCAACAGCCCTCTGTGCTTGATTTTGAGGGGCTGAGAGGTTAGTTGTTGGTGGTTGATTTGGGCGATCGATCTTGGCTTTCACCTGCAAGTTTTCTACCTGATGATCCTGTTGATTTGCGGACTGTTTTGTAAACAGTTCTTGCGCCACAAAACGAGAAGTTGCTTTCGGTACAAACTCGACAAATCCTAATTCTTCCGCTAAAGCACGAGCTGATTCTACTTGATGTTGGTTGTGTTCAAAAATCAAGTAATGCCACACAGCTTTTCCCCCAGCTTGAATGAAAGCATTAACCGATTGCATTATCCGATCCCAGTTGGTATTTTTGCGGTAGATACTATTAGTATCAGCCAAACCATCGATACTAAAAGTTACGCTATCGTTTTCTCCTGTCATCGCCTTGGCCAGGGCTTGCCACCAGTCAGGATTACGTCCGCTACCATTAGTGTACATCCCGACTTGAGGAACTCCCATGCGGTGCCAATATTCGATCGCGGGAATGGTAGTATTGCTAGTCATAGCATCCCCGTAGTTGCCACACATATATATCAAATCTAACTGAGAGCAAAACTCTTTGGGGAAAATTCTTTCAATATCCTCCATCTTTAATTCTGCTGCTGGCAAAATTTGGTTGTCGGTGCGGGGACATTGCGGGCAAGCTGCATTGCACCGAGAGGTAATTTCTACGCTGACTCTTCTGATATCTTCATATTCTAAGTACATCAGTTTTCTCCCATTGATTGTTTATTGATATTTTTCAACTTCTAATCTGACTTGCTGTATCGCTAGTTTGTTCCTGTGAGGCAAAATAAGTCGGCCAAATGCGATCGCAAAAAAACAAAGTCCCCGCCGTCACACATAGCGGAATCGCCAACAGATTCAACAACGGAATACTCACCAAACCAAAACAAACCAAACCAAAACTGCCGCTAGCGGGCAAACTTCCCCGAATTATTTCTAATTTTTCTTTAAAAGGCCGCCTGCGCCTCTCCAAAGGTGCATCTAAAAAGTCGAAACAAACAAGAGTTGCTCCCAAAGCTATGCCTCCCAGAGTCCCAACAATAGAGCCGACACCAGGGATAAAATTCAGCAATAGTAGGGGTATTCCAAAGCTCAACAAAAGCTGCAATTTTCTGAATTCAAAAGCGATTGCTCTTTTGATATCCTGAAAAATACTACTCAAATTCATCGGCTCTTCTTGTGGTAACTGACCGTTTCGCAGGAGTTCCAACTGTGCCGACAATTCACCGTACCAAGGTGAACCCAAAATCACCCCAAACTGCACTAACAAAAATCCAATTATCAGCAAAAGTCCTGCTACTAAAAGGATTCGCAGCAGCCAGCCGAAAGCTAATGTTAACACGGCGAGAAAACTTAGCCAAGCTGGTAAATTAGCGATTAAAGTATTAAACCGAAGGGATAAATCGGCAACCAAAATGTCTATTCCTGATAAACTTGGAAATAGCAAGCCCAAATAAAGACCGATACCAATTATAAAATTTAGCACGACTGGAACTAATACATAACCCCAGAGTTTGGGAGTTTGCGAAAGCAGTGTGAAAGCTCGAACAGGATAGGTGAAGCCTGCAAGAAGTCCGATGGGGGCGCTAATGATGGGGTGTGGGGGGTTTGAATTGAGCTGATTTGACATATGGGGAAGGAAGTTCGGCAACGGATTATGTAACGGATTTAACGGATGTCACGGAAGTTGGCTTGAATCACATCTTACACCATTCTCAACAAGACTTTTATGAACAGGCTTTCCGGCCTGTTTCACAACAAGATTCACTCTTTGTGGAACAGACCGAAAAGCCTGTTGTTGGCAATAGTGGAAGATGTGAACTTGAGTTATCTAGGAGTGTCACTTTCTATTATTATTGTCTATGAGGATTTATTGCAGGTAGCCCCAAAAGTGAAGCTTTTTATTTACCATACCCCGGAACTTACCCCAACGGACAATTTGCCTGTGTGTGCGATCGCAGTTGATGTGCTGCGGGCGACTACGACAATGGCGACTGCCCTCAACAATGGGGCGGAAGCTGTCCAAGTTTTCAGCGACTTAGATAAGCTGATGGCCGAGAGTGAAAAATGGCCGGCAGACAAGCGGATTCGCGCGGGAGAGCGCGGTGGCGCAAAAGTTGACGGATTTGACATGGGGAATTCTCCTTTCGATTGTACGCCGGAAAACATCGAAGGTAAGAGAATTTTCATTAGTACAACTAATGGTACTCGCGCTTTGCAAAGAGTGGAAACTTGTCGAATAGTTTTGACAGCAGCTTTGATTAATCGCAAAGCAGTTGTACAGTTTTTGTTAAGTAAACAGCCGGAAACTATTGGTATAGTTGGTTCTGGCTGGGAAGGGAGTTATTCGTTGGAAGATACTGTGTGTGCTGGGGCGATCGCCCACAGCCTCTTGACAGAAAGTGGTATTCCTGCTACGGATTTTGCTGGTAACGATGAAGTATTTGCAGCAATTGCCCTGTATCTTCAGTGGCAAAATCAATTGCATCAATTGCTAGAATCTGCCAGTCACGGGCAGAGACTCCTCCGTTTAGGGGTGATTGAAGATTTGAAGTATTGCGCGCAAACCGATATTTTAGATGTGGTGCCAATTCAGCGAGAACTGGGTGTTTTAGTAAAAAACAAACCATAAAAAACGCAGCAATTAAGACTAAAATCTTGACTAAAAACTGTCTGCGAACCGCTCAATTAAACAATTAGCAATCCGTCGCGCTGCACCGGGTTCTCCCATGCGGCGCTGACCGTTTTCCTCAATTAGTTCTAATCGGTTGGAATCTCGAAACAACAATTGGATGGCGCTGGCAACTTCGGCGGGATGTTTCACTAAAATTAAGGATGGCCCTAAGAGGCGACTTTGAGCTTCGGCAAAAGCAGGATTAAATTGTGGGCCGGCACCGGGAATTGCGATCGCAGGTTTTCCTAAACCGACAAATTGTTCGGTAGCAGTGCCGGCCATCGCCACGGCTAAATCGGCTTCGTACAAATAATCATTAAAATTGTGCTGACTCAAAATCATGGTGGTCTTTCTCTGGACAAAGGTCAAAGGCAATCGGAAATTAGGAGAATCTTGTTGAATTTCTTGGGCATGAGATATAGGAGGTCGCAAAATACTTCCTTCTCTATGCTGGCTTATAGTTTCGCCATCTTGATTCCAGCCGAAAAATTCTAGAATAGAGCGCAAAGCTTCTAAATTTAATTCAGGGGAAATTGCCCCCAAAAATAATAATTGCCGATCGCCAAAAGTAGACAAAATCCCCGCTACTGCCTCTAAAATTAAGTGCCAATTAGCGTAGGCTTCTGGCGCTCTAGAACCGGGTAGCAAGGTGATGACGAGCGATCGCGACCTTTTCCCAAACCCCGCGTCATCTCCATAAAAAGCGGGGGCTGGGTTTTCCGGTTCCAGTTCGTCCATCATCGGATTTCCGAGATTATAGGCGCGAATTCCCAACTTTTCCAAAGTCTCCGCAGTCAGGGCATCCCTGGGAAAAACAGCCCGACAGCGCTTTCTGGTCATCAACCAGCGCTCCCAAGGCAAATAAACTGAGCCCGACCAAGCCTCCAAACTAATGCCCCGTGATTGGCTAGCTAGAGGCCCGTTTTCGTCTCGCAAATAATAGTCAGACTTGGCGGTGCCGACAAACACATAGGGCGCGCCACTCAGCCAAGCAAACAGCAGTGGCACAATATCTCCCACTGCTAAAATCACGGCGTTCTGATTTGCTGAGTCGTTGTGCGATCGCACCCAAGCGCGGATAGCCTTAAATTGAGCAATTGTCAATTGAAGCAAACCACCTTTGACATCGCGCCACAACTCCCTGCTGTCCATATAAATAAAGCCACCAGAAGGCATCCGTTGCACCAGGCCGATGACGGGGGCGTTTTCCAGTTGAGCGAAAGCTTGCCCTTCGCCTACAAGTGGAAGGACGGCTAATTCTGGGGGATGTGGCTGCTGTTGCAGTTCTCGTAAGATGCGAAGGGCGATCGCATCCTCTCCATGACCGTTACTGAGGCAAAGTATTTTCAATCCCAAATCTCTCAAAAACTCTCTCTCATATTATCGGGCATTGGGTATCGGGCATTGGGCATTGGGCATTGGACATAGCTCATTTTTTTGAGAACTGCTATGTAGCGGCAGAAAGAAGTAAGTAGACCCGTGCGAGTTTAGCAATTTTTGGTAAAATAGCAGGTGAAACTCCTATTTTAGAGGTAAAATCGGATGGTACAAACCCTGCCAAAATCTCTGACACTCGAAGAGTTTCTGAAGTTGCCAGAAACTAAACCCGCCAGCGAGTACATTGACGGTCAAATCATTCAAAAATCCATGCCTCAAGGAGAACATAGTGTCATTCAAGGCGAGTTGACAAGCGCTGCTAATGCTGCTCTCAAACCTCAAAAGGTGGCGCGAGCATTTCCAGAACTACGGTGCATTTTTGGCGATCGCGCGATCGTTCCAGATGTGACAGTATTCACTTGGGAGCGTATTCCCCGTAAAGAAAATGGTGGCGTGGCAAATATATTTGCGATCGCCCCGGATTGGACAATTGAAATCCTCTCCCCCGACCAAAGCCAAACTAAAGTTACTAAAAACATTCTACATTGTCTCAAACACGGAACTCAAATGGGTTGGTTAATTGATCCAGAGGAGCAGTCGGTTTTTGTATATCGCCCGACTCAATCAACGGAGGTATTTGACGAACCAGAACAGTTATTGCCCATGCCATCTTTTGCCGGGGAATTTCAACTGACAGTAGGAGATTTATTTGGTTGGCTGTTAGAGTAAAACAATAAAATACCCAGATATCAGACAATACAGACCAATATGAAAAAGAATAATCAACCAGCTTTGATCCTGACTTTCCTCCTCGTTTTGGGGCTATTTAGCCTTGCTGGAGCCGTGGTTTGGCTGGGTTTGAAAATGCAGTCGAATAGCCCGACAGACTCGATCGCACCCGTTGCTTCCGCCAACCCAGGGCGCCCGGAGATACCTGAACAATCCGGCGATATTGCCCAAAAACTCAATGGAGTCGCCCTAGAAAGCGATCGCAATGTAGACTACCGCAAACTCCGCGACAATTTGCAGCAAAAAAACTGGAAAATGGCCGATCGAGAAACCTACGAACGCTTACTAGATGCCGCATTAAAAAGATGCAAATTGTGAATTGGGAATTGGGAATTGGGCATTGGGAATTGGAACTAACAACAAATAACCAATAACGAATAACGAATAACCAATAACTACTAACCATCAATATATTGCTTTAAAAGAGTCCGAATTTGTTTGAGTCCAAACTTCTTAGCCAATTGGCGTACATGAGTAATTAGCAACATTAACTTCGGCTCTAAACCTTCAAGCTTAACCGCCTCATCAAAAATTCCTTCGATGTCGCCCATAGCTGCGAAGTTGAACATTTTCACGACTGACTCAGCAACCGGAGGTAATAGAGAAGAGTAATTTGGTAACTCAGATTTCGGTGATAAACTTGCTGTTTTTCTCTTTTTACCGTCCAAATAGTCCTCGTAAATCCATTCTAGTCCCAAATGCAAACGCAACTGTTCTAAAAAGAGATTAGCCTCGATCGGCTTAGACATAAAATAATCGCAGCCTGCGAGAATACTCTCTTGTTGCGTGTTCTCAAAAACATTAGCTGAAAGCGCAATTAATACCACATCTTTCAATTCAGGCAATTGTCGCACTCGCCTCGCAGTTTCCAAGCCATCCATGACAGGCATCAGCAAATCCATTAAAATCACATTGGGTTTAAATTCAACTGCCTTGTAGAGACATTCTTGACCATTTTCTGCTTCGGCAATTTCAAATCCCAAACTCGAAAGCAGCCTGCACAACATAGAGCGATTTACTTGATTATCGTCCACGATTAGCACTTTGCGTTTTTCGCCCACAAAACCGACCAGCCAGCGTCTTTCCTGTAAAGGAAGCACTTCTGAATACAGTTTGGGTGCGGGCAACTCTAAGTCCAGCCAGAAAATACTACCTTGGCCCAAGGTACTTTTAACGCGAATTTCGCTACCCATCAGTTTTGCTAATTTTCGGCTGATTGAAAGTCCGAGACCTGTACCTTCAACAAATCTGTTTGTCCCTACTTGATGGAATGGCAAAAATATTTCTTCTAACTTACTTTCATCTATTCCCGTCCCAGTATCTTCGACTTGAAAACGAATTTTGAGAGTATATTTATCTGACATTCCATTTTGGGAGAAGCGCATATAATTCTGTTTCAGTTCAGAACTCAAAATCGAGAATTCACAACTTTCTTCTTGTCCCCGCATCCAGGCTTCTGTGCCGACATACCCAACCTTGAAAGTTACTCCACCGCTATTAGTGAATTTAACAGCATTGCTGATCAAATTTATGAGGATTTGGCGCAATCTTTTTTCATCAACATAGACACAGTTAGGCAGGGGAGATACTTGTTCGTAACTAAATGCAATGTCTTTTTGGGATGCTCGCATTTGAAAGAGATCGGCAATGTTTTTAATAAAGTTAGTAAAATTCAACTCTGTGGGGTAGAGTTCCATTTTGCTAGCTTCGATTTTGGAAAGGTCTAAAACATCCTCGATCAGCATCAGCAGGTGTTGACCACACTGTTGAATGTTGCTGAGGCTTTCTTGGTGATCGGGGTTTAAAGTTTTATCTGTTTTGAGGATTTGAGCATAACCTAAAACGCCGTTTAAAGGTGTGCGGAGTTCGTGGCTCATGTTGGCGAGAAATTCGCTTTTTGCTCGGTTGGCGGTTTCTGCGACTAATGCGGCTTTTTGGAGGGCTGCTTCTGCTTGTTTGCGATCGGCTATTTCAGTTTGCGCCTGTTGAAATAGTGTGGATTGCTGAATTGCGATCGCTAACTGTACACACAATTGTCTGAGGGATTCTATGTCTGAAGATTCCCAAGAACGCGGCCCACTACAATCATGAGCAATCAGCAGTCCCCAGAGCCGATTTGCCGTAGTCAAACGAGGGCTGGAAATACTTTTTTCTGCTTTTAAAATCGGAACTACTAAGTTAGCTTTGACTTCAAATTGTTCAAGAAATTTAATATGAGATTCGGTCAAGTCAGCACTGTAAATATCTTCCACAGATCGAACCCAACCTTGTTGGTAAAGATCGACAAACCTCTGTCCAAAACAGGGGTCGTCAATGTTTAAATTCCGCAGCGATATCCGATCTTTAGCAACGGACTCCGTAACTACAACACCACTCCAGTCTGGATTAAAGCGGTAAATAACTGTGCGGTCTGTTTGCAACAATTGTCGCACTTGTTCGACAGCAGTTGTCAAGATTTCTTCTAAATTGAGGGAAGAGCGAATGCGATCGAGCATCGCGACTACCAACCGTTCTCGTCTTAATTGCTGTACCAAGGCTATCTCGGCTTGTTGGCGTTCAGTGATGTCAGTAATTACTCCCACAAGCCCGATTAAATTGCCAGTTTCATCTTTAATACAGTCGGCTCGAAATAGAGTTGTTACCAATTCGTTAGCTTTAGTTTTGATTTTGAGTTCGCTTTGCCAAGATTTGCCTTTGCGAAGGGTTTTAAACATTTCTAACAGCACTTTATTTTCCGGGTAGATAACCATTGCTCCGCCTGCTGCGTTGAGTTCTGCTGCTGTGTAGCCGTACCGCTGAATAAAGGCTTGATTATGATAAATAGATCGCCCTTTTAAGTCACCAATCACGATCGCATCACTGGTGCTTTCCACGGCTTGAGTAACGCGCAGTAGGTCTAATTCTGCTTGTTTGCGATCGCTAATATCAGTAATAGTGCCAACATAGCCTTTAATTTCGCCAGCATCTCCGATTTCCGCTACTGCTTGACCGATCACCCAACTCACAGCACCATCTGGACGCAAAAAGCGATATTCTGATTTAAAAGGAACTCGATCAATTACAGCCTGATACCATTCAGCATTCACCCGTTCCGCATCATCTGAATGTATAACATTCAACCAACCTATTTCTGCTGCTAATTCTGCACTAATTCCCGTGATTTCATTCCACCGTTGATTCACGTAAAGACAATTTCCCAATAAGTCAGTATGAAATATGCAAACTGGCGATGCTTCTGCTAAAGTTTGGTAGCGACGCTGACTTTCGCGCAGAGCTGATTCTGCTTGTTTTCTATTAGTAATATCGCGAACAATACAAATTATCTCCCCACCTGCAAGCATCGTCATCGACAGTTCTTGAGGAAACAGAGTACCATCGCAGCGCTGACCTATTGCTTCTATATTACAGTGCCCTGTTTTCTTCAGGGCAGGTATTATATTTCGTTCAAAAATTGTAATTTCTGCTTCGCCATAAAGCATTTTCCAGCTTTTGCCAAACAAGTTGGACGGACTAGCAACACCGTAGATTTTGAGATAAGCATAATTTAAATAAATATATTCTTCCTGAGCATTGAGGATAGCGATGCCGTCATAAGCAGCATCCATTGCTACTGCTTGTCGCTGGAGTGTGGACTCTGCTTGTTTCCGTGAGGTAATATCGTGACCGACTGAATAGATTAAGCCTTCTTCGCTAAATGGTGATGCCGTCCACAGCAGACATTTGTAAGAACCGTCTTTGCAAAGATAGCGGTTTTCAAAGCAGATACTGGCCGTACCACCTACTAACTTTTTCCATTCAGCTACCGTAGCTGCTCGATCGTCTGGATGAACAAATTCCAGCATAGGCTTAGCAAAAAGTTCTGCAATACTGTAACCTAAAGCTGTTGACCAAGCGGGATTTAAGCGTCTGAAATAGCCATCGAAATCCACAATGCAAAGCAAGTCTAAGGAAATGGTGAAAAAGCGATCGCGCTCTGTTTGTGCCTGCTTCAATTCAGTAATATCCATCACTAAACCGTCCCAGATAATATCAGATCGATTTCCCGCTTTTGTCTCATTATTCACCACTTCTGGTCTCGAAGCTCCTTGCAGCCACTTCACTTTTCCTGATGGCAAGATATACCGCCACTGCTGCTGCCAATGCTGCATAGTTGCCGCCGAAATTGCAATAGATTCTTCTAGGTCTAAGATGTCATCTGCATGAATTTTGCAAAAGATTATTTCGGCATTTTCCTCTATTAATTCAGGCTCTAATTCGTAGATTTCGCGACAGCCTGAAGATACATAAGGAAAAGATATTTCTCCGCTGGCTGAGAGTCGGAATTGATAAATTGCTCCTGGCAGGTTGGCTACCAGTTTTTGAAATCGGGCTTCGCTTTGTTCAAGGGCTATTTGTTGGTGTCTGTATTCAGTCACATCTCGAATAGTACCTACTAATATTTTACTCCCGTCTGTCTTTTGAAAAACAGTTTTTTTAGTGGAGATAATATATTCTTTTCCTTGGCTGTTTGTAAAATTTTCTTCTGTTTCGTTAGGAATGCCCGTATTCAATACTTCTTCATCTTTTTCCCAAAAAAAGTCGGCTTCTGCTTTCAGGAAAAAGTCATAATCTGATTTGCCGATGAGTTCCGATCGCGGTTTCCCGATCAACTGACAAAAAGCATCGTTTAATATCATCCAGCGGTGCTGCTCGTCTTTGACAAAAATTGGGTCGGGAATGACATTGATCGTGTGGTTTAAAAATTGCTCGGATGCTTTTAGTTGAGATTCGTAGCGGTAGCGATCGCTCACATCCAACACTACTTTAATCATCCGATCGATCGACCCATCCCGACGACGGATACAGCGCAGAGAAACTCGCGTATAAACTATTTCTCCGTCTTTTCGCAGCCACCTTTTATCTGAGATATAGCCATCACCAGTACCTGCTAAAATTTGAGACAATTGTTCAATGTGACTGCTATAGTCCTCTGGATGAGTCAAATCCAGCCAATTTTTTTGGATCAGTTCATCACGTTGATAGCCCAGCAAATGGCACAACGCATCGTTAACTTCTATCCAGTTGCAATTTTCAATAATTACGGGTTCAATAATTGGAATAATGATGGCAATTCCGATCAGAGAATTTTCAACGACGGAGCGATATTTTTCTTCACTTTTTCGCAAAGCCTCTTGGCTATTTTGACGCTCGATCGCATAACGGAGCGATCGCATTAAAAGTTCGCCATCTATTTTTATTTTTACTAAATAATCCTGTACACCCACCGAGATTAACCTCAGTGCCAGTTCCTCATCATTTTGACCTGTTAGCACCACAATCGGCACATTTCCCGCGTACTCTTGTACCCTAGCTACTGTCTCAATTCCCCAACTATCTGGCAGTGACAGGTCTAATAAAATGACGTCAAAATTTTCTTGATTCAAACACAATAGCGCTTCACTAAGGCGCTCTACTTTTGTCAGTGATATCTGCTGTTCGCCGCTAATTCCTGACAACAAATCTTCAATCAATTCAGCTTCATAAGCGTTGTCTTCAACCAACAAAACTTTAAAAGAGGTAGGATGTACAGCTAAATTTAAAACTGCTTTCATAATAGTTAGTTATCAATAATGTTTTCTAATGAGGTTTTCTCTTTGTCATTATTCATGGGATGATTTTCCTGTTTCAACAAAAGATATTTGTCAATCCTTAGCCTCTAACTCTAATCATAGACTGATTTCCCCTGTTTGACGCTGTTTTTCTAAAATCTCCTCTAATTTTTGGGATATTTCTGGATCTTTTGGTCTGACTTCTAATGCCATCAGGTATAATGCTGCGGCTGCATCAAGCCGATCGCGATCTGCAAATTTTTGCGCTACTTGAGAGTAAAATTCAGAAGAGTATAGTGGCTGCATTTCGTGATGATAGTAGCTAGTTGCTAAGTCTAAACTTACCGGAGTTCTTTTTGTTAACACCTCACCTAACTTTGTGTAAAGATTGGGGAGAGAGTGGTCAAGTTGAAGTGCGTCAAGGTAGGCGGAAACAGCATCGTTCCACTCGTGAAGTTCAGTCAAAGCATCGCCTAAATTGTAATAAGACCAAGAAATATTGGGATTGAGTTCAATAGCACGTTGGTAAGCGGTAGCTGCGGCTTTCCACTGTTGGCTTTTCAATAGCACTTCTCCTAAATTGTGATAAGTCCAAGAAAATTCTGGATTGAGTGCGATCGCTCGCTGATAAGCGATTATTGCTGGTGCAAATTTCTGAAGTTTAACTAAAGTCAAAGCTAAGTTATAATGAGACCAAAATGAATCTGAATTAAGTGCTATCGCCCCTTCGTATGCAGCCCCAGCTTCTAACCATTTTTCGAGTTTACACAGAGCATCCCCCCACTTGTGAAAAGCTGCGAAAGAATTAGGGTCTAATTCAGTAGCACGCTGGTAAGCTGTGGCGGATTCTGACCATTTTTCTAATTTATCGCAAGCTTCACCGATGCTGTAGTAAGACCAAGAAAAATCCGGGTTAATTTCAACACTTGTGCGGTAGGCAATGATTGCTTGTTGCCAATTTTCTAATTTGAGCATAACGCTGCCTAAGTTGTAGTAAGATGAAAAAGAATTGGGATTTAATTCAATACTTTCGCGGTAGGCTGCGACAGCTTCATGCAATAGTCCGCTGGCTTGCAAAGCATTTCCTAATTTGTAATGAAACTCCGAAATGTCTGGCTGAATTTTGATAGCTTTGCGGTAGTTAGTAATAGCTTCTTTCCACTGTTGTAACTCGCTATAAGCGTCCGCTAGTTTATCATAAGCTTCACAAAAACTGGGGTTTAAATAAATGGTACGATGGTAACATATCAATGCTAATTTTAGCTTGTTCTGTGCTAACAAAGTATTGCCTAAATCGAGGTATTCTTCGGGTATTTCTACTGGTGCAACCATGAGTGCTTGATACCAACAGTCAGTCGCTTCCTCGGCTTTGCCAATTTGGGTAAATACGCGGCTCAAATTGCGGTAAAATCCTGCAAATTCTGGTTGCAGGGAGATGGCTTTTTGGTAACAGGCGATCGCCTCGTGCCACTGTTCCAAAGTAGCACAGAGAGTGCCGAGGTTGGCAAAAGCTTCGGGAAAATCGGGTTTCAGGGCGATCGCAACTTTATACCAATATCTTGCGTCTTCTAGTTTACCCTGAGCTTGCAGCGCCTTCCCTAGGGTTTTGCAAGTCTCGGCGGAATTGGGATCGGATGCCAAAATTTGTTGACAAAGTGCGATCGCCTCATCCAACTTTCCTACAGCTAAATAAAGTTCTGCCTGCTGCTGGAAATCAAGTGTTACTATTTCTGAATTCACTTTTTGTGTTCCTATCGAGTAATAATGACTTGTAAGATTATATACTACAACTTACCAAAGTTCAAATTCATGTAAGTACACCGACCAGCCTGCAAATAGTGTTCAATGTACGCAACATTCATATAAACTAGATAATCATAGGTTAACAGCGAGCTAAATAATGTCAACAGCCAGTCAGACACCGCAAGTAAGCGTAATTATACCTGCATATAATGGCGATCGCTACATCGTGCAAGCGGTGGAGAGCGCGCTGTCCCAAACTTTTACTGATTTGGAGATTATCGTTGTAGATGACGGTTCCACGGATCAGACGCATCAAGTATTGGAGCCTTATCTTCACAGAATCCGCTATATATATCAAGAGAACCAAGGAGTAGCAGCGGCCCGCAACCGAGGAATTAAAGAAGCGAAAGGTGACTTAATTGCTTTTTTAGATCAAGATGACTTCTTTTTTCCAAATAAGTTAGCAGCACAAGTAGCGCTATTTCGCTCATCACCTTCATTAGGAATTGTGAATAGTGGTTGGCGTTTAGTTGACGAGCAAGGTAACGCTATTTCCGACATAGAACCTTGGCAATATTTTCCCAAATTAGACTTAGAAACTTGGATAGTACAGATGCCCGTACTTCCCAGCGCGATGATGTTTTCGCGAAAATGGTTAGAAATTGCAGGGGGATTTAATTCAGAGTTTGATTCCGTAGATGATGCCGATTTAGTCATCCGTTTAGCTGTCTTAGGCTGCGAAGCTGCTTGGCTACCCCAGGTGACAGTCTGTTATCGCCAGCATGACAAAAATGTGTCAATCAAAAAAGCTCTCCAACAAGCAAATCTGTTTATTAAATTAAAACATAATTTCTTCAATAAACTAGATTTGCCACAGCCCATCCGCGATTTAAAAAATCCTGCTTTCTACGAAGCATTGACATGGATGGCATGGCAATTGTACTATAGCGGCTATCCGGTGGCCGCAGTTGAGTATTACCAAAAATCTTTGCCATATACTCCTTACTCTGCTACAAAAACCGTAATAGATTGGATAAATCGTCTAGCTTATATTTCTCAAGCTTATGGATTTAGCATCGATCTGCAATCTTTAAGAAACTTACCACAATGGCAACAGTTAATGTCTAATATACTTCCCCAAAAAACAGTGCGCGTCAGCGTAATTATCCCGGCATACAACTGCGATCGCTATATTGTTAGAGCAGTAGAAAGTGTGATCAAACAAACTTATCAAGACTGGGAAATTATAGTTGTCGATGATGGTTCAACAGACACCACTAGCAAAGTTTTAGCACCTTACCTTGATTTGATTCAATACGTCTATCAAGAAAATCAAGGAGCAGCAATAGCTCGGAATCATGCTTGCGAACTAGCCAAAGGTGAATTTTTAGCATTTCTAGATGCCGATGACTTTTTCCTGCCAGAAAAGCTAGAGAAACAGGTAGCTTGCTTTGATGCTGACTCCTCTCTAGGGATGGTACAAAACGGGTGGCTCATAGTCGATGAAAACGGCAAAGATATCTCCCCAATCATGCCTTGGAAAGAAGTAGATAAATTAGATTTAGAAACCTTAGTTTTGTACAAATTTGTGCGTCCCAGCGCCATGATGCTGCGGCGTGAGTGGTGGGAACGCCTGGGAGGTTTTGACCCTCGCTTTCCCCCAACCGAAGATTTAGATTTTGCCTTGCGCTTAGCTTTAAAAGGCTGCAAGTCAGTTTGGTTAAAAGAGATATTAACCTGCTATCGTCAGCACAGCACAAATCTCATGTCTGGTGGCACAAAAATGATGAAAAATATGGAAATTGTGATGGAACAATTCTTCGCGCGGCCGGACTTGCCCAAGCATATTCGTGACTTAAAACAGGCGGAACGTTACAAATGTTTAGTGTGGATAGCGTGGCGAATGTATCGCGACGGATATTTGCCAGAAATGGTCGAAAGTCTGGAAAAATCTCTGCATTATACTCGTTTGACAGGTACTGAAACTGTTTTTAATTGGTTGGAAACCTTTAAGGGAGTTTCAGAACAGTACGGTCACAACTTTGATGCTTATGCCTTAACCAATTTACAGGAATGGCAAGACATCGTAGTTCTAGCTGTCAACAATCCTTATCAATTTCAACCTGCATCTATTTCGATTTACCAACCGCAAAAAGCGCGCGTACTCCTGTACGCAGAAGACCACGGAGTAGGAGGTTTGGCTCAGTTTAACCACTCGCTGATGTGCAGATTAGCAGCCGATGGCTACCGAGTTACCAGCGTTCAAACCCAAACTTCTAACCCTTTAATTACCGAACAACAACAGCTAGGTATCGAACATATTTGGCTAGAGTTTGACACGATGAAAGAGTTTTCGCGAATTGCTTACAATTTAGCCGATGCTGAAAAGATTTATGCTCAGTCTCAGCCGGATTTAATTATATTTAGCGATGGTTGGCCGATGGCAAATTTTGCGGCCAAAGAAGTTGCTATTAAGCAAAAAATACCGTACATAATTACTCTCGGCTATGTCGATCGCACTTATGAAATATTCCAGCGTGGCGATGAAATTCCCTATTTGGATGCAGTGTCCTATCAGTACGGTTTGTCGCGAGCAGCAGTGGCAGTTTCCCATGAAAATTTAGCTTTGTTTAAAAGTCTGTTTAAACAGCCTCTAGAACAAGGAAAAGTAATTTACTACGGCAGACCAAAAAATTACTTTGAACCGCCGAATCTTTCAACTCGCCAACGCTTACGTCAAGAACAAGGAATCCCCGAAGATGCTATAGTTTGTTTCACTGCGGCGAGACTGACTCCGATTAAAGGATATCAGTATCAATTGCAGGCGATCGCACAACTCAAACAGTTGCCAATTTGGTCACAACTCTACTTCGTTTGGGCTGGCCCAGGTTCTGCAACTCACGACAATATGGAGCCTGAATTGAGAGCAAATGTGAGCAAATTGGGAGTAAATGAACAGGTTAAATTCTTAGGACAGCGGTGGGATATTGCCGATTGGCTTGATGCCAGCGATATCTTTATTTTACCTTCCGAAGCCGAGGGAATGCCCCTAGCAATTATGGAAGCAATGGCGAAAGGATTGCCCGTAATTGCCACAGCAGTTAGTGGTATTCCTGAAGAGTTGGGAGACACTGGAAGATTGTTGCCAAATCCTCAAATAGACCCAAAAGGTACTGTAACAGAGTTGGTTGAAACCATAAAAATATGGGCAGAAAATCCCGAATTGCGACAAATTGCAGGACAAGGTTGCAAAGCGCGAGCTCAAGAATTGTTCGCAGAAGCACGAATGCTTCAGGAATACTCAGAAGTCATCGAACAAGTTTTATTGGTTGACAATCATAGCGATGAATTCTATATCAATCCAAAAGTGCAAAAACAAATGGAGCGAGTAGACAAATGCCTACATTACAATTATTTAGTGTGGAAAGCCTGGTATGCTTACGACCGGGGGGATATTTCCGGGATGGTGAAAAACTTGCAGTCATCTTTGACCTGTACGCCTCTTTTGACAACAGAAACAATCTTGAATTGGCTAAAAAGTTTTGCTAATTTCTATGCAGAGAAAGACCTTCAACTGGATACTTATGCGCTCACAAAATTAGAAGCATGGCAACAATTGATAGAATCAATACAGGGTTTTGAAGTGCTTTTATCTGTTCGTTAAAACTATTTTTAAACTGGTTCCTATACTCTGCCTGGGAACCAGTAAACGGGCAAGATGCCCGTTCCACAAAAAATCAAGAAAATTAAAGATATGCAATTTACATTCAAGTTTCCATCTATTCATAAACTGCTACCAATTTGCTTAGCTATTGTTACTGTCCTGTTAATTATATATTTGGGGCCGCAAAGATCGATCGCGCAAATGCGATCGAACGTCACAATAGATTTTGGAAGCCCAGCAACCGGCACAATTTCCATGAGCGGCATTCTACACGGAATCGACCCCACAAAACCCCCAGATAACTTGATCAAACCATTGCAGCCGAAACTTTGGCGGGCTGGGAGACTTGATATTTACGATCGCGTAATTGCCAGCGGAGCCCAGTTTCAACTGTTAGTCAGCGACTTGTGGGGCTACGGCAGCAATCCCAAAGGCTGGCCCTATCAAAATTACCCTGCATGGGAAGCATTCATACGGCAATTAGCTCAACAAAATAAAGGGAAAAAAATTATTTGGGATGTATGGAATGAACCAGATTTAAGAAATCCGTTTTGGAATGGAAGCAGGGAACAATTTTTTGAAACCTACAAAAGGGCTTACAAAATATTGCGACAAGAATTGGGGCCGTCAGCCATGATTGGTGGGCCGAGCATCACCAACTACAACAAAGAATATCTCACGGCTTTTCTGGATTATTGTAAAGCCAACAAACTAGAAGTAAATTTCCTGTCGTGGCACGAACTCAACGACAACAATATTTTATTTGTTGACGATCATGTCATTGATGCTAAGCGCAATTTTCAACAAAGTGCTTCTTACAGAGAATTGAAATTGCAAAAAATTTATGTCAACGAGATTGTTGGGAATTTAGCACAATATGAACCAGGGGAAATCTTAGGTTATTTGTATAACTTGGAATATGCAAAAGCCGACGGTGCTTGCAGAGCTTGTTGGGATACAACAGGAGCCAAAAAAGTTAGCAATTGCTTCAACAATACGCTGAGTGGGATGGTGACTCCCAATAGTTTTGAGCCTAGAGCAGCTTGGTGGGCTTACAAAGCTTATGCTGATGGAGTTAATTCACGGGTGCTGAGTCAGTCAGATAACGATCGCGTTGTCGCTTTGGCCAGCAAGTCAAATCCTGAAGGCAAGGCGCAGGTGCTTTTGGGTTATTTCGATCGCAATTATTCCTCAGCAACAACCGTCACTTTAAACCTCAGAAATTTGCCACAGCTAGGTATCCAAAGCGGTCAAAAAATCCGTCTCAAATTAGAGAAAATTCCTAACAATCAAGAAAGAGCTGTGCAAAAGCTTGTCACTGTCAAAGAAGAAAGTGTGTCTGTTGTTAGAAATGATTTGAATTATGTTATTCCTAACTTCAATGTACATGAAGGTTATTTATTGACTGTTAGTAAATGATATTTATGGGCCTTGGGCCTTGGGCATTGGTTATTAATTATTGTCACCAACAAGTAATTAATAACCAATAACCAATCACCAATAACTACTGACTAATTGGCTAAATTTTTCAAATAATGTTGCACCGATTGCAACCACTCTGTGACTGTTTGATTATCGGCTTCGGGGTTGTAGTAACACCCCAATTCCTCCAGAATAAATGTTTCTAAATCGGCTGGGGCGATGGACATTTCTAGCAGTTTATTGAGTTCTGCTAATGCAGCTTCAACACTTTCGGGCGATTCGCTATGGCGGTAATTTTTGACTACTTCGCTAGCATTGCTGGCTTCTAGTGGCCAGTCTTGATGAAAGTAGGAACTGAAAAATTGGGTTAAATTAGGAAATTGATTGTTCATTCGGGATAAGCTGTCAAAATAAAGTATCCGGGAGATAACTTGGTGCTACGCTGAAGGATGATTTTCAGGCGAGATGTGGAAGTTGCTTTAGAGGCACCGCGTCTGAGAGTAATGCCAATTACTTTATGGGTATCGTATTTGATCGTATAACGATTGGTTCCCTTTTTTACCCAGGAGTCGATCGCACTTTTCTTCTCTTCCATTGCTTCCGCAATCGCGGATTCGGCGACGGAACGATAGGTAAAGGAAGATGCGGCAGAAATTCTCTGATCGCTGGCGAGTCGCTGTGCGAGTTCTGCTTCTGTTTTACCAACGTGTTTCTCTAAAGTGTGTCCTCCTGCTGCTTCGTGAAAGTCTAATCCGCCACCTGGTATGCCCGGTGCAAAAGCTACGGTGGTTTGTCCAGGTATACTTACAATCTGCTGGGCAGAAACAGGAGTTATTGCCGATTGAAATAAGACTATTATTGAGGCAATCGCGCACAGGATACCTAAAAACTTTTTCCAGCGATCGAGTTGAGTTTTCATGAGGGTTTGATATCTTTCTTATATTCAGTATAGCTGTGTCTATTTAAAAAATTCTTAGATTGAATTTATTTACAAAGCTTAACTAACTATGAGAATATGTTAATAATTCTTAGACAAAATGACGAGTGATTGATGCTAAGTTAGTTGATTATCTTTAAAAATTTGAAAAAATGCAAGTAGTTATCCTAGCGGGCGGTCTTGGTACTCGTCTCAGAGAAGAAACAGAATTTCGTCCCAAACCCTTAGTTGATGTGGGCGGGTATCCGATTCTTTGGCACATCATGAAGATATATGCACACTACAACTTCCAAGACTTTATTGTGTGCTTGGGTTATCGCGGTAACATGATTAAAGAATATTTCCTCAATTATGAAGCCATGAACAATGACTTTACTATCTGCCTAGGTCGCAAAAATAGTATCACTTATCAGGAGGAATATCGAGAACAAAAATTTAATGTTACCCTGGCAGAAACTGGCTTGGCAAGTATGACGGGAGGGCGGGTAAAACGGATCGAAAAATATATCGATCGCGATAATTTCATGGTAACATATGGCGATGGAGTTGCTGATGTAAATGTTGCAGAATTACTCGCTTTCCATAAAGCTCATGGTAAGCTGGCAACTGTGACGACGTTTCGTCCGATTTCTCGCTTTGGAATTTTAGATGTAGATAGTCAAGGGCGCGTACTAGAATTTAGTGAAAAACCTCAAATAGATGGCTGGATTAGTGTTGGATATATGGTATTTAACCGTCGGGTATTTGAATATTTGGGGGGAGATGATTGTATCTTAGAACAGGAGCCGATGCAGCGTTTGGCGGCAGATGGAGAGTTGATGGCTTACCGTCACAATGGCTTCTTTTTTGCGATGGATACTTTTCGAGAATACAAGTATTTAAATGAACTTTGGGATCGGGGAGAAGCTCCTTGGAAAGTTTGGGAATAGGGAATAGGGCATAGGGCATTGGGAATTGGGAATAGGGCATTGGGAATTGGGGATAGGGCATAGGGCATAGGGCATAGGGCATTGGTAGCTGTCTCTCCCTTTTCTCCACTCTCCCATTCTCCCTTTTCTCCCACTCTCCCATTCTCCCTTTTCTCCCATTCTCCCCTTCTCCCTCTCTCCTACTCTCCCACTCTCCCATTCTCCTCCCTTTTCTCCCATTCTCCCTTTTCTCCCACTCTCCCATTCTCCCCTTCTCCCTCTCTCCTACTCTCCCACTCTCCCATTCTCCCATTCTTTCTAACATCCCTTAAATCCGTCACATAATCCGTTGCCAAACTTTCTTCTTCCTTTTGCAAAAAATGGATTTCTCAGATATTCTCAATAGCACAGAAACGTACCTAAAAAACTCCGTTGCAGCCAATGCTGAACTTATTGACAGCGACTCCGAAGCGCTGAAAAAAGCATTTGTAGGATTAGAAGAAAGATCGCTTTTAGCTTTGCGAGTTCCCCAAAAATGGGGCGGTGTTGATATGGATGCAGAAAGTTTTTATGAATATCAGGAATTGACAGCGCGGTATTCTGGTGCTTTAGGTTTTCTGCAAACTCAACACCACAGCGCAACTTCGATGCTTGCTAACAGCGATAATGAACTGCTAAAAAGTAGATGCCTGTGTGCGATCGCTCTTGGAGAGTTGCGATTGGGCGTTGGGTTTTCGCATTTAAGGCGATCCTCTTCGAGGGCTTCGCTAACGGGCAATCCTGCTGTCACCGCAACACCCGCAAAAGATGGGTATTTACTGTCGGGGCAAGTTCCTTGGGTAACAGGTTTTGGATTGTTTCACAAGTTTATTGTTGCTGCTGTACTTCCTGACGATCGCGCTGTTTTTGGTTTGCTACCATTGGCTAATATTGCATCAGAATCTGGTATAATTGCCTGTGGCGAAATTATGCCATTAATTGCGATGAATTCGACTAATACTGTGACGGTAAATCTAACGAATTGGTGGTTGGATGAATCGCAAATAATTTCAGTTAAACCCAAAGACTGGATTGTGGAAAACGATCGCAAAAATGTACTGAATTTTGTACCAGCTACTTTTGGTTGCATTCGAGCCGGATTGGATATAATTGAAGCGGTAGCTGAGGCTAAAAATTCAGATTCGATCGCGGATGCTTGTCAAAGACTCGAAAATCAGCTCGATCGCCTAAAACAGAATTTCCCACAATCTCAGTATAGCTCCACAGCCGAAAAACTAGCGCTGCGAGCTCAAGCCATTGATTTAGCGGTGCGCTGTGGACACGCGGCGGTGGTAGTTTCCAGCGGTGCTGCTAACGGCCAAATGCACCCAGCGGGGAGGGTTTATCGAGAAGCTTTGGTGTATACTGTTTCGGGGCAAACAAAAGATGTGATGGCTGCAACGCTCGATCGACTAATCGAATTTTAGATTGTAGATTTTAGATTTTAGATTTTAGAATTGAATAAACTGTGTTTGATAAATAATAGATACATTTTACCTGATGACAAACCAATTAAATTCAAATAATCTCAAAACGATCGCCTACAGCAAAATTGTAGATTTAACCCATAAAATCCACCCAAATATTCCAATTTGGCCCGGAGATCCTCCGGTAGAATTTGAAACAGTAGCTCAAATAGAAACATCCGGGTATTTCCTGCGGAAATTCTCGATGGGTGAACACACTGGGACTCACATCAATGCACCCAACAGCTTTGATTCAGGAGGCGCGAGTATTGATAATTATCCCCCGCAGTCCCTAGTTGTGCCGGCAATTGCGATCGACATTCGCGACCAAAGTCTTGCCAACCCAGACTACACTTTAACAATCGACGATGTATTAAATTGGGAACAGCAACACCGATTTATAGAACCAGGAAATCTAATTATATTATATACCGGATGGCAGGAAAAATGGGAGAATGAAAAAAGTTTTTTTAATCGAGATAATGACGGGATTTGCCACTTTCCCGGATTTGGCGAAGCAGTAACTCAATTTTTGCTAGAAAAACGGTTAATAGCAGGAGTTGGCACCGATACTCACGGAGTAGATTCGGGACAAGATGAAAGTTTCGCTGTCAACAAACAGGTGTTAGAACATCAGGGAATCGTCCTGGAAAATCTGGCTAATCTCGACCAGTTACCAGCCGCCGACATCACTTTAGTTATCGGAATTTTGCGACTTTTAGGAGGTTCCGGCTCCCCGGTATCGGTGTTAGCTTTTGTGGCTTAATGCTGTAAAATTAGATTGATAGAATTTCAGTAAAAAAATCAGATTAATGACCGAACTGCCACAGGATCTCAACGAGGCGATCGCCCAATCCCGCATTGCAACCGCCGCCGCTCTCTCAGACGGCAAAACTCTACTGCAAGTAGAATTAGTATTCCCAGAAATCGCCCTCCAAGCACAGTCTATCGCCGAACAATTCCTCCCAGAATTTGAACAAATCTACTCCGGTGTCAAAGTCTTATTTCCCGATACCGGTGCAGCCGCCCTCGCACGCCGCGACTGGGGAAAAACACTGTTTAAAGTGACAGATTTGGGCAGTAGCCGCACCCCCGTTGAAGATAAAATAGAACCGGATGACCAACTTTTTTTGTTGATCAATCCCGCAGCGGTGGAAGTTGCTCAAGTCGAAAGACTGTACATCGCTGCGGGCGATCGCCCAGTAATTATACTCAACCCCCGGCTGGAAGATGTTGCTACTATAGGTATAGGCTATGCTGGCCGCCAATTGCGCGATCGATTCCTGAACAAAATCGAATCCTGCTACTATATCAGACCCCTAGAAGATGCAGCGCTATTCCGTTGCTACCCTCAACCCTGGCAAGTTTGGCTAGAAACAAACGACGAATACGAACTAATTTCCGAAACGGCCCAAAAACCCGTAGGAGACGATTTAGAGCGGATTTTAGCTAAAGCCTTGGGAACCGCCGATCCAGATTCCACGGCGCCTGCAAAACCGCTAAAAAAGAAAGGTTTTATGGCAGAATTGCAGACATTTCTCAAAGCTTTGACTCAGTGACATCGTTTGCAGAAACACAATATAGCAATCCTAAATGATTTGCATAATTATTGTAGGGGCTCTTGGCCCCGTGGTTGCCCGATAGATAGGGGTAGGCACGGGGAGTAGGGGTAGCACTACCCCTACAAATCCTCATGAATGATTTAGGATTGCTATATAATCAGCCGCCCATTCAGGAATATCTACTATTCTTGAGGCCAATTGTTTTTGGGGGTTTAGGTATGGTGTAATGAATCCCAAGTAGGCGGAATTTCAGCCGGGTTTTGGCAAATAACTGGCAACCAAGATGCACAGGGAAAATCTTCTTCTAAAGATTGCAATTTCTCCCGCGCTTCTCGCACCGATAAATAGAAAGATTTACCACTTGCAAAAGCGGTGAGGAAGTGTTTTAAAAATTCCTGTGCGACTTTATCGGGTACTGGTTCCCGCATAACAATAATTTGGGGAATGTGTAAAGATGCGAGTTGATTGGCTAATCCTAAACCATCGCAAGAATTGAAAATCGCTATCTGCAAACCCCTTTCAATGGCTGTGCTGAGAGCATTTTTTAAGTCAGGAATGGTTAATTTATCGGTATCATTAATATAAATCCAACCGTTGCTACCATCCATTTCGCTAGAACTGTGACCGGAAAAACAGAGAATATCCCAGCCTTGTTCTGACCACAATTGTTCATTTAATTCTTGGCGGTTAGGCTTGACAAGAAAGGCGGTTTCTGCATCAATTTTGGCGAGTAACTGTCTGTCTTTGTCGATATCAATTCCTTGATCATCACCCAAAATTGATAAAATTCTGATTCTGTTTCTAGTGACAGCAGTTTTTAAAGTTCGGTCATAAAAAGGTGAACTTAAAGCAATTTCAGCTTTGCGATAAGGCTTGAGAAAATCCCACAGATGCCAAGGAAGTCGGCGCACATCAATATTTTCAGATTGGATGATTACCTGAATTTCGTCAGAACGGTTGAATCTCTCGCGCAAGATTCTATCAATTGCCAGAAATTGCTCGGCATTGAGCCATTTATTTAGTTTTTCCTCTAACTCTTCAGCTAATTTATCAATGTCTACTTTAGAAACATTGGTTACATAAATTTGTATTTTATCCATTCGGCTAGATTTTAGAGGATCTATAAAACGGTTATATTCTGACTGCCAAAGATGATAAAATTCAACTATTTCTGGTGCTGGCAGCAATTCACCAGGATTTGGTTGAATTGGCAATCTTTCACCCTCAGTCCAAATTTGAGCATTTACAGAGGGAAATCCTTGATTAAAATCGCCAGTTCCCAGTGTGAGGATAACTAAATTAACTGCTGTTTGGCGATCGGCTATAGCTTTAACTTCCCGTTCGTTAACGGGAACATTGGCGGCTGTATTAGCTAGGATATCAATGATTTTTTCCATATTGGAATTTTGCCGAATTTCCCGCTGGCGAGAGTCTTCTAACTGCTGGCGATAAAGGGTAATTTGTTCATCTTTACTTTCAATTTTGGATTGATATTTTTCCTCTATGGCTTTCAGCGCCCGGTCATAATTTTGGGTGAATTCGCTGTGAATCTTTGCTTTATTGGTATCGGGAGGAACGCTGACTCTGATAACAACAACTCCATCACCTTTGTTTTCAATACTTTGGATAGTGAGTTCGGTGTCTTCATTCTCAACTTGCACTTTTTGGAAGGCGGCGGTAAAGGCTTTCCAGTCAACGCCGTTGCGGAAAATTAAGTCAACAGTCGTGAGAACTTCTTGGAATAGTTTGGTAAATTCTCCGGGGTCAAAGTCGCCACTGCTAGGACGGCGTTCGCGATCATCGGTTCCGGGTTTGGGATATTCTAAAAGATAAATAAATCGACAATCGACATTATCCAGTTTCGTGTTACTAATATTCCAGGCTTCCACACAAGCACCTGTCATTTGGGCACTGGTAAAGTCAGTACCAATTGCTTCAGTGAGGGTTAAATTTGCCGTTTCTAAATTCGCTCCTTGGAAAGTGGCATCAGTTATATTTGCTCCTTTAAGATTAGCACCGCTGAGGTCTGCACCTATCAAGTTTGCTCCTCTGAGATTTGCATTAAGATAGGATTTATTGTGACCATTGCCAGTAACAAGTAAAGTACGAATGGGTAAGGGGTCTAAGATGGATTTACCAACTCTAGCTAGGAGAATTTTTTTCGCTTCATAAAAGCGAGTGCGAGTGAGATTTGCACCTGTAAATTTAGTGCATTTGAGCGTTGCTCCGGTAAAGTCTGCATCGGTTAAATTGGCATTGCAAAAGTTGGTGCCACCTGTCGAGGCAAAGAAAACGGCTATTTTGCGGACAAAGTTCTGTTTTTCATCTCCAGCTAAGGCACGCCAAGCAACATAAAAACTCAGTAGTACCACTGCCACTGCCACTGCCACTGTCACTGTCAC
>NZ_NXIB02000239.1 GCF_002412335.2 Tychonema bourrellyi FEM_GT703 | reverse complement strand
CCCAATGCCCAATTCCCAATGCCCAATTCCCAATTCCCAATGCCCAATTCCCAATTCCCCCATCAGTGTGTGAAGTTAAAATAAAACTAAGCAAAAACCTAGCCAGAGTGAGTAGAATGGCAAGTATTGGAACTATAATGTTTTACCCTGCCTGAAAGCGAGGGGCTTCCGGCATTACTCCTTCGAGAGTAACTGACGAGCCTCAGAGCTTCTCGATTGAAAGCCTGCTTCGTAAAATCATTTAAGAATCCCCGCGCGATCTCGCCGAGGAGTTCGTCAATAAACTACTGCTTACACAACAATTCATGCCTGTGATTGAAAGAAGACAAAATCGTAACCTCCCCCAGATTAATGAAAATATTCGATACCCCAAAATCCGGGTCATCGATACCGACGGCGCACAACTGGGGATATTGACACCATCAGAAGCACTGCGCCTCGCTGAGGAAAAAGAACTGGACTTGGTACTTGTCAGCGACAAAGCTGACCCACCCGTATGTCGAGTGATGGACTACGGGAAGTACAAATTCGAGCAAGAGAAAAAAGCGCGAGAAGCAAAGCGGAAGCAGCACACTGCTGACGTGAAAGAAGTGAAGATGCGCTACAAAATTGAAGAACATGACTATCAAGTGCGCCTCAAACTAGCAGACCGCTTTATCAAATCTGGGGACAAAGTAAAAGCCACGATCATGTTCAGAGGTCGGGAAATCCAACATAGCAACCTAGCAGAAGACTTGCTCAAACGCATGGCCACGGATTTGCAAGAAATCGCCGAAGTGCAACAATCCCCGAAAAAAGAGGGACGCAGTATGATGATGCTGCTATCTCCGAAGAAAGTATAGATAGATAGTCATTAGTCATCAGTCATTGGCCCTAAACTGGTGACTGATTGTTGATGAGTTCCGAAGTTCGTCAGGAATAAGCTACCACATAGGGAAATCAACGCTGCATGGACAATTTTCAAATCAGCGGTTCAGGGGGTGTCAGACAAGGGATGCTTCGATCGCTAAACCTGCGATCGGAAGAATTAGAACGAACCGTACTGATGTTCCTCGTCTACACTCTAACCTCCGTAGGGCTGATCTGGCTGGAACTCAGCACAGTAGGTCTGTTTCTAGACGAATTTGGTGCCGACAAAATGCCCTGGATTTACATAGCCAGCGCCTTCATCGGTTCCGGTTTAGGCTTCGTCTACTCCTGGATGCAAAAAATCCTGCCATTGCGCCGCGTCATCGTCGTGGTTCTAGCAATGATGTCGGTACCCCTATTCCTGTTTCGATTCGGCATCGGCTACGAGGATACCAAGATAGCTGGTATCAGCATCGCCTTCATTACGATATTCCTGATGTGGCTGTGGGTGGAAGCTTGCTATGTGCTTAATGACCTCAACACTTCCATCACCTCCAACCAACTCTTCAACATCAGAGAAATCAAACGTACCTATCCCCTAGTCAGCAGTGGCTATTTAGTAGCTGGAGTAGTCAGCGGATTTTCTCTACCGGTGTTGCTACACGTAGTAGGACTCAAAAACGTCACCCTGGTATCGGGGTTAATGGTTGCCACAGGCTCGATATTGCTGTACTATCTCACCGAAAAATACCGCCAAGCATTCCCAGAAACAGCCCATTGGTCAGATGATGATGACGAAGACGACGACAATCAAGAATTTACCGCCCGCAAAGTTACAGGCCCGCTGCAAAAATACGCCGTACCTCTAGTCAGCTTCTTCGTCCTTGCAGAAGTCCTCTATGTCTTAATAGATTTCCAATTCTACAGCCAGCTAGAATACAAAAACGCGGAGGAGGGAGTTAGCGTAGCTAGTAAGATTGCTAGCTTTCTGGGCATTTACGAAGGCATTCAAGGCTTGTTTCAAGTGGGGACTCAGTGGTTTGCATCCAGCCGCTTGGTAGAAAGAATCGGAGTATTCGTGACAGCGATGATTCTGCCGGCGGGGATAGCGATACTGGGAGTGCTGACGCTGGGATCGTCTCTGGGCCAGTTAGTACCAGTTTTCATAGGACTGGTATTGCTGAGATTTTTAGACGAACTGCTGCACTACACGCTGTTGGAAACTGTGAGCCCGGTTTTGTTCCAACCTATCCCGGATAATATTCGATCGGGAATTCAAACTTTGGTCAACGGTGTCGGCGAACCTTTATCCTGTGGAGTGACAGGAGTTGGCATCCTGATTCTGCTGTGGATCACAAAGTACATACTGCCTCACCAAAGCGAAAATCAATTTCACGATCGGCAAAGCTTGGTATTTATTGCTGTCATCGTTCTTTTATCCCTAGTATGGTTGTTCGTAGTCTGGCTGATCCGATCGCAATACGTGGGTTTGTTGGTCAAAAGTGCTGAACGCGGGCGCTTGGGTGTCACTGATGTAGACCTCAAAGCCTTGAAACGGGCGGTAGTAGAAACTCTGGAACAACCGGGTGGGGAAGATGATAAGCGTTCTTGTATAGAACTGCTAACCCAAATTGACCCCAAAAATGTTGGAGAAGTTTTGGCCCCGATTCTGGAATCGTTGCCGCCAGCGTTGCAGCGCCAAAGCCTGGAAACTATGCTTCAACACCCCAACCCTGCATATTTGGAGGCGGTTCGCCACCTGAGCGAGCAAGAATTGCCCCCAGAAGTGCTGGCTTTGGCTCTGCGCTACGTCTGGTTGACGGATGCGGAACCGAATATTGAGAGTTTGCGATCGTATTTGCAGCCGACAGTGGACGCGGTAGTACGGGGGACGGCTGCTGCTTTAATTATGAGAAGGGGCGATCGCCAGCAAAAGGCAGAAGCTACTAATACTCTGCGACAAATGCTCACCCACAAGCAAGAGCGGGAACGTGTGATGGGGACGCGGGCCCTGGGGGAGGCTGACTACCTCCAAGGACTGCGGCTGTACATACCCAATCTGTTGCAAGATGAATCTCTGCGGGTGCGGTGTGCTCTGTTGGACGTGATTTCTGCTACTCATTTGGAAGAATATTATCCTTCCCTGATACGCGGACTTGGTTACAAATCAACGCGGGAATCTGCTTTAGGGGCGATCGTCAAACTTCACAACGACGCGATTCCCCTACTCGTCCACTTGGCAGAAGATATCCACAAATCGGATTTGGTGAGGTTGCAGGCTTGGACGGCTTTGGGTCAAATTGGTAGTGTAGAGGCGATCGACATTCTGGTCAGTAACTTGCTCACTTCTTGGGGAACTACCAGGCGCAATATCCTCCGCATCCTGTTGAAAATGCCCTCAGAAGCGGGCATAGAAGGGGTTCTAGACCGCATCGGACGCAGTGGCTTGGAAACTCTCATTGAACAGGAATTAATGTTTATCGGTCAAATTTACGCAGGTATGGTGGATTTGTCTTCGGTAACAACCTACGGCAATTTCCCGACGGAAGATCCAAACAGCGACGATGAACCTGCTGCGGATGCGACTCAATTGTTGCGGCGTGCCCTGGCGGGGTTAGAATCGGATGCTACAGATCGATGTTTTTTGCTGATGAAGTTTCTTTATCCGCTAGACACTGTACAAGCGGCGGCTTTTAATATCGCTTCGGGCCAACCTTCTTTGATTGCTAGGGGATTGGAAATTTTGGACAATACTGTTGATATAGCGAATAAGCGATCGCTGATTAACTTATTGGATCACCACTCGGAAAGGGAAAAACTGAGCAACCTCTCGGAATTGATGGTCTACAAACCTCTAGCCCCTAGCGATCGTTTGCGGCGCTTGCTAGAATTGCGTCACTTCCTTTCGGATTGGGCATTAGCTTGTTGTTTTCATTTGGCGAGGGAAGCCCGCTGGACTCTCACTGCTCAACAAACTTTAGTCTGTCTGCGCCATCCTACGGGTTTTGTCCGCGAAGCAGTGCTAGCCTATTTGAAAATCGCCTCGCCCAAGGCTTTGCTAGAATTGCTACCTAGACTGCAAAATGACCCCGATCGCCTAGTATCAGGTCAAGTTGAGAGGATGATGGCAGAGTTGGGTGCTGGGGGTAGAAGGTAATATTGGGCATGGGGCATGGGG
>NZ_NXIB02000238.1 GCF_002412335.2 Tychonema bourrellyi FEM_GT703 | reverse complement strand
AAGGGGAGGGTTGGGGTGGGGTAAAAAAGTTTACGACTCATTTAGGACTGCTATATTTGCAGCCTTGGACAGTAAAAGCTCGATCGCGATCGAATCTTTTCCCCAATCTCCCTTCAGACAGATGGACACACCCGTTAATTCTCTTAGTATTAATCTATGGTTAGATTTGAAGTAACCACATATAAAATATTTTTTTGCAAACAAAAGGGTGAAAGCTAATGAATATTGAAGAAAACGCAACCGTCACAGACAGCAGCAACAAAGTCAGTCTACCAAAATCCAAAGAGGAATTACTCGGTGAGCAAACCGAAAAAGCTCTCGGTCAGCAGAAACAAGGAAATGCTAAAACTATGCGTGCTGTAGAACAATTCAAGGAAGAAATGCAGCACAAAATAGATGAAGAATGTCATCACAAGATAGATTAAATTTCCTGCCAAATTTAATAAAATGGTGTGAACAAGGGGCGGGTTTAGATAATTTGTCGATGGGTGGCAAATATCTTGGCGAACCCTTCGGCTACGCGGTTCCTGAGCGAAGCGTCGCCCTGAGCGTAGTCGAAGGGCAGGGCATCGCCCGCCCCTACAGGCATTGTAGGGAAACGGCACGTGCCATTGGTGTCAACTTAAGCCTGAAAGCCCTGAGAAATCTGGTTTTTACCTGAGTCTAGATCCCCCTAAATCCCCCTTAAGAAGGGGGACTTTGAGAAGACTCCTGTCCCCCCCTTCTTAAGGGGGGTTAGGGGGGATCTGGCCTTAATCGTCAAACAGTAGTCTCTGAAGGGGTTTGACGTTAAGTTGACACCAATGGGCACGTGTACATTGGTGTCAACTTAAGCCTGAAAGCCCGCCAGGGGTTGAAACCCCTGTCTAATAGCTAAAGTCCTCTAAAAGAGGACTCAAGAACTCATCATCATCAGTCCTCTTTGAGAGGACTTGCGCTTTGAGACAGGGGTTTCAACCCCTGTCGGGCTGTGGAATGAACCTTAAGTTGACACCTATGGGCACGTGCAGTGTCCTGACTGTGGGTACTGTCCAATCAACCTGGAGATTGATTGAAAATCCACTTTAGCCATTGGATTAACGATCGCAAAATGCTCAATTTCCCAACACCAGGAACTTTGGCTTTTGCCAGACTCTCAACCGATCGCAAACCAGCATACTGCAAACCCAAAAAACTGTCCACGGGCGCATAATGACCACCCAAAGTAATCGCACCCGCAGCGTACATCCGGCCATCTCCGTTACTAACAGAAGAATTCCGCATTTCGGGAACTTCAAAATCCTTTTCCACGCTCAAACGCCCCAACCTATTCAGATCAAGATTATATTGAACCACCAAATCGTCCAGCAAAGGACTGTTTTTCACCTTAGCATCCAAACCCGTAGCATCAATAATAAAATCAGCCTTTAACTCAATTTGTCCCTTGAGCTCTTTCTCCCGAATGTAAGTCACCGTGCGGTTTTGACTGTCGCGCTCAACTCGCTCCACTTCCCCAAAAGTAATCTGATACCACCCCTGACTTAAACCCTCTTTCACCATACGCCGCCAGTCGCCACGATTGGCAGTAGTAGTGCCGCCCCAATCTGTCAGCAACTGTGGAATAAATTCCGGCGACGCATTTTCCAAAACTACTCGCAGTTCCCCGCCCCAGCAAGCTTTTGGCCAATTGAACGGTTGAAATTCGTAATGATTTTCGACGCTTCTTTCTGCGAAGTTAAATTTGTTGCCTACAGGTTTGGGCGATCGCATCAAATGCAATACTTGAATATTACGGTTTTGCTGTCGTGCTTCATACAGTCGCTGCACCACCCGCGAAGCCACAATTCCCCGCCCGCGCAACAACACGCTTCCACCACGGGCTTCCAACTGTTGGTAAACTTCATCATGGTTTTCGTAAGCATTCACAACGGACTTAAAATCCTGGGTAGTTTCGCGATAAGCTTGCAAGTCCGGCAAAAATTGAATGGCGGGATAGCCCGTGGCTAAATGCACGTATTTGGCGATCAAAAAAGCGTGCTCGCGTTGCTGGGAATTCGATCGAGAATAAGCGATCGCGTACCTACCGTCATCAGTTTTGCGAATTCCCCGCACCCTACCATAGCGAAACATCTGATTCCACCCGATTCGTGAGACTTCCCTGTCGATAGAATCAAAAACATTCTCGGCGCGAGGCGTATAAGTTTCGGCAAAAGTCGGTTCAGCAAACACCTGCCACATCAACTTCAGCGACACATCCAACCGCCCTTTCCGCAATTCCTGCCAAGCTTCCCGCACGGCATAGGGAGGCCAACCCCAAATATTGTCTGGACAAGAGTCTGAATTCGATCGTAGGCGTTCGTAGAGCGGAATTTGAGAATTCAGGCACAACTGACGGTAACGCGCGTAAGGCTGATTTTCCATGCCCAAAACAGCAATGCGATCGGCCTTCACCCCGCAAATTCTCAGCAAATCCACCCAAATAAAGCTGCCCAAACCGCCTCCAATCGCCGCCCAATCCATTTCTTCCACTGGCGTTCCCATTGATTGGATCGATCGCATTGTCACCTCAGAAGCGTGCAAAAATGCGATCGGCGGAAACTCCCCTGTACTAATTTTTGGAGAAGGTGGCAATACCGCAGGCTGCTTGATGGCGGAGTCTGGGCGATTTGTCTGCGGGTTAAAGAAAATGTGAGAATTATTGACAGGCGGTGTTTCTGTGGAATTAACAGCAAAAGAAATGGCGATCGCATAGGGCCCAATTTGCAGCATATCCCCGTTTGTCAACACGCACCGATTTGTTTTAATCCCGTTGACAAAAGTACCATTACTACTGCCCGTATCAGTGACTACGATACTGCTGTCGGCTTCGGAGGTAATCACCGCGTGGAATCGAGAAACTTGACTGCTTTTGAGGGGAATTCGAGACACTCGCTCACTGTTGATGGTAGCGGGCATCGCCTCAAAAACTCGTCCTAAAGCGATAGGTAAGTCAAATATTGGGGAGCGCCGATCCCCGGTAACTGTATCTATCCAAGTGAGTCGCAAGCGCCAAGGTTGAGGATTCATTATTATTTTTGCAACATCTGCGATCGTAGCATTGGCAATTCTTTAAACTATCAATATCCCCGTAGGTTGGGTTGCCCTTCGACTCCGCTCAGGAACCGGAACGAAACCCAACGTTTTTCCTAGATTTGTTGGGTGGCGCTACGCTTGACCCAACCTACATCAGGCCGTAGGTTGGGTTGAGTCACGAAACCCAACGTTAGGCCTAGATTTGTGATGTAAATACTCTCAACTGGTTTAATCATTGTGCTCTATTTTTAGAACCGATTAGATAATTTATTTTGTGGTATATCTGATTGAAATTTGCTGTAAGTCGAAGGCTCCCATCAAGGCGAAAGAAACACACTAGCCGCCGCCGCCAAAGAAGTGCCACACCACGGACACCCCGCACTCAATTGTGCATAGGGCGAAATGCGAAGACACTTAGGACACTGCAAACCATATCTTGAAGGCCCCGTCGGCGAGGAATAACCTAAAGTCTTTTCCTCGACTACCAAAACCTTGTGCGGAATCTCAACTTCCGTCACAGACACCCAAACCACATCAAGTTGTAATTCACCCAAATAGAGACGGCTACCACACCTCAATTTTGCCTCCCCTTGGACGAGAATTTTCCCATCTACCAGTGGCGGATTGCTTTCGCCGCGCAAATTCCGCACCTCAAACTCCTGTGATTCCTGATTAAAAAATATTTCGATATGCAGCCCCGATACCGTTGGATGCGATAAAATGATGTCGCATTTGCTTGGGTCACGCCCAATTCTGACTGTTCCCTGATTTTTGCTTGGCTGTCCGTTTTGAATTGTCTGATTTTGACGCACCCCAGCCTCAGTCCATTCTAAAGTAAGCTGGTTTGTCATGATTTTACTCATTTCTCCGATATAGAAAAATTTCACAAAGTTTATCACAAAGTCGGACACGGCAGTGCCCATAGGTGTCAACTTAACGTCAAACCCAGTCAGAGAATGCTGTTTGACTATTAAGGCCAGATCCCCCCTAACCCCCCTTAAGAAGGGGGGGACAGGAGTCCGAT
>NZ_NXIB02000237.1 GCF_002412335.2 Tychonema bourrellyi FEM_GT703 | reverse complement strand
TCTAGATATTGTTGATTTTACTCGATCGCCTAAAAGATCTCAAATGGGTTCTATAGAGGACACGGCAGTGCCCATTAATGTCAACAATCAGGTAAAACCGATAGTCCGACAGGGGTTGAAACCCCTGTCTCAAAGCGAAAGTCCTCTTAAGAGGACTGAAGAACTCATTAGTCCTCTTGAGAGGACTTTCGCTATTAGACAGGGAATTCATTCCCTGGCGGGCTTTCAGGCTTAAGTTGACACCTATGGGCAGTGCCGTTTCCCTACAATATTATTTTCGGTAGGGAAACGGCACTGCCGTGTCCTAATTTTGGCTACTTGCCTGATTCCTGTAATTTTTAAACATCGCGTTCTGTGCGTACCCATTTGGTTTGGCGCTTCAGGATAAAACCCAGATATAAAGGGATTTTCCAGAGGATGTAAAATGGTACGGATAACAGAGTGGAACCGGAAATATCGGCCCGCCCGAATTTAGCCCAAGCCCCGACTATTGAAATTAAAATCAGTAGTCCTTCTGCTGCAAAAAAGATAGCGGGAATTGGCGATGTTCCGAAGGTTGCTGCTAGTAATGAGGCTGCAAAAGCTGCTAGCCAGATGGCGACTAATAGCGATAGGGGAGGGACGGATAAGTCGAGGGCGATCGCCAATAAGTCAAATCGTTTTTGCTGTAGGGAAGCTGTTGCGAGTCGGGGAGTTTGAGTTAACAATGTCTGTATGTGACCGTGTTCCCATCGGGTTCTTTGACTTGTGGCTGCTTGCTGCTGTTGTGGTAAACACCCGGTGACTCTGGCTTCGGGGCAGAACATGGTTGGATTTCCGGCGATCGCCAAATCCAAACTCATCTGCATATCTTCAACAATATTGCCGCTAGCTAGGGAAACCGATCGAATTATTGACCAGGGAAAAGCCATGCCAGTTCCTGTTAGTAATGATGGGAATCCTAATTGTTTTAAGCCGCTGGGTCTGACTAAGTTTTTTACTAGAAATGCTAAGGCAGAAATGGAATCTTTCGGAGTAGGATTGGGTGGCTGTTCCATGAGATAAGTTGCTTGGACTGGCCGTTGGGAAGCAACTGCAACTCTGGCTAATGTCTCTAAGGCGTCTGGCCCACAGATGCAGTCTGCGTCAACCATGATTACTACTTCTGGGGGGTCGGAGGCGATCGACTCTAAGCCGAAGTCTAGGGCGTATCCTTTGCCTTTGCGTTGTGTGTCTTGGCGTTCGATCGCGCTTGCGCCACACTTACGGGCAATTTCTGCTGTTTCGTCGGTACAGTTGTCTGCGATGACTAGAAGGCGATCGTCTGGTGTTAGCTGCGGCAATATTGTGGATATTGTGGCTGCAATTCCTGCTGCTTCGTTGTAAGCGGGAATTAGAACTGCTATTTTGGGACGGGGCGATTTAGTTTCGGATGTTTGGTTTGGGCCTGACAATAAGGCGGCCGTGCATTCTAGAAATAGAACTGCGACGGGAATTAGGAGAATTAGCGCGATCGCAAATAGAATTACATCAATAAATAGGAACGCTAGCTGATTAATTTGCACAAATTTACCACCTTAATTTTATTTTTACTTCCTACGGTTATGAGCAGAATCTAATCAACAATGATACAGAGGAGATGGCAGTGTCCATTGGTGTCAACTTAAGGTCAAACCCAGTCAGAGACTTCTGTTTGACTATTAAATCTAGATCCCCCCTAGCCCCCCTTAAGAAGGGGGGGACAAGACTCTTCTCAAAGTCCCCCTTCTTAAGGGGGATTTAGGGGGATCTAGACTCAGGCAAAAACCAGATTTCCCAAGGCTTTCAGGCTTAAGTTGACACCAATGGGCAGTGTCGTGTCCCTACACAAAATAATATTGTAGGGACTAAGGCCAAGCCGTCTCCTAATTTCTATCCAAGGTAGCATATTATGTAAATTTTGCCAATACATTGATATAAGCTGTTACGCATTTAAAATGGTATTGTAGGGTGCGTAGGGGCTAAGAGAGCCATTCGCCCGTACAAGGAGTTTCCCATGTATAGTAGGGGCTAAGAGAGCCATTCGCCCCTACTGACGCACACTACATGGATAGTTAGTGGTTTAAATGCGTAACAGCTTACCCTATTTCTATCCAATCCCAGTAGGAATGAAACCGAACATTTTTTGTAGATTTGTTGGGTTGCGCTACGCTTAACCCAACCTACAGCTATAGGCAAGAAAAGATGCCCTAAGCTGCATCGAGGAGGAGAACAATGTCAGATTTTTGAGTTAATTGTGACGGTTCTTTAAATTCTTTGGAACTTTTGGATACCGATCGCAAATACTGCACCTCCGATCGCATAGAATCCACTGTTGAAAGACTTTCCATTAATTGATTAAATTCCTCAGCAGTAACTCCAGCACTGTGCAACACTTCTCGATTAAGTCGGCCGTACATTCCTTGCAGAAGTAGCTCTATAATCTCGCTGTAGCTAGAGATATCTGTTCCGTAACCTTGCAATTTCTTCGGGTTGATTCCCCACTGCAAAATTTTCAACAAATCTGTGGCTGAACTCCACGCAAAAGATGAAGAAATCACTTCTTTTTCTGCCGCCACCAAAACTTGTTTGATTTGTGCTTCTGGGAAATCAGGATCACTAATTAAGTTTTCCAGGTGGGACACTTGTCGATCGAATACCCGCAAAGAAAAAGGAGCCACTTCTGCACTCACTATATCGCCACAATCCTCAATCATTCTAAAAGGGTCTTCCAGAACATTAATTAGCAGATGAATTTCTGTAGGTTTGCTCCAGTCAAACTGTCCCATGAAAAATGGTTCTTCATAGCCTGGTAAAAGTCCTTGAAAATAAATCGGGAGATTTTTGCCTGACTCAAGTATTTTGTAGAGTGCTACTTCCAAAGTTTCTGTGGGCCAACCGAGATTTCGGACTGTCAGAAATCTGAGTTTTCCGGGAACTGATAAAACCAGTCCGTTCAGCAATAAATGTACGGCTTCGACCAAATTTTGAGCGGTGACGTAGCGGTGGGGAGCGTGAACGTTGACAGTCTTACTTTGCTGTACTTTGTTGGACATTTGTTCGCAGAACAAGCTGTTTTCCAACATATGAGTAAAGCGAACCATTCCGTAAGTGACGTTTCCGGCTTGAGCTGCTCTGGCAAATTGCCATTCGGCAAACTTTTTGGAAGCTGCGTAAACTTCGGTGGTAAAATATCGAGATGTTTTACCTGTGGAAGAAAATATGCAGTTTTCTATGTCGTATTCTTCGCAGAGTTGGATGACGTTTTGGGTTCCCAAAAGGCTAGTTGTAACTGTTTCTCTGATTTGGATTTCAGCTAGTCCGGGGGAGCGTTGAGCTGCTAGGTGAAAGACAATATCTGGCTTTTCTACTTCAAATATGTGTTTTAGGGCTTCAAAGTTGCGAATGTCGGCAGCATAGAAGGTGACAGCACCTTTTCGCTCGAAAGTAGGGTGGGTTTCTTCTAGGTTTTGACATCGGGCTTTGTCGGCGGAAATGATTTTATTTACGCCTAGTTCGAGGAGTTTTTCAATTAAGAAATTGCCGACACATCCTTCGCCGCCGGTGACTAGGATGGTTTTGCCTTTGAGTTTGCTAATGACTGCGGTGGTGTAGAGGTGAACGGTGCGATCGCGCACGTCGTCAAAAGGATCATTTTCTAATTTCCCGTCTGCTTTGTAGGCTGCGATTAACTGGGCGGTCAAAGTTTGTAAAGCAGCCAGGATTTCAGGATCTTTCGGTTCGCCAGAGCCGGGGGGAACTAGCTGTTGGATGCGATCGATGATTTCGGCTTTGCTAAATACTTCTGAGGGGTTAGATGCAATATTCACTTTTTTGGCTCCTTTGGTTGAAAAATATACCTTATCGGAACTTTTTCTACAAACAAAATCTTATTACAACTATAATCTTAACTGATTAGAGCTTGGCAAAACTCACAACATATCTTTACCATTTGTTTACATTAACTTTAAAAATTGAGCTCAATTTTTAAAGTTAATGTAAAGTCAGGCGGTTGTTAAACAAACTTAATATTAAATCTTATGGATATATAGCATTTATCAGAAAGATGAGGTACTGTCGGGCATAGGGCATAGGGCATAGGGCATAGGGCATAGGGCATAGGGCATAGGGCA
>NZ_NXIB02000236.1 GCF_002412335.2 Tychonema bourrellyi FEM_GT703 | reverse complement strand
ATGCCCCATGCCCAATGCCCCATGCCCAATGCCCCATGCCCAATGCCCAATGCCCCATGCCCAATTCCCAATGCCCAATTCCCAATTGCTTAGATGCCGCTGCCGTCGAAGAATTCTTGAATTGCTTTATCTTTTAACTGACAAGTGTTAGCAACAGCTAATTGAATTTTTTCGGCTACTGCTACGTTTCTGGCTTGGTTTAAAGCTTCTGATACTAAGTGGAAATTGTGAGAATTGGGATCGGATGTTAGGGATATAGGCTGTTGAGTTTGCAAAGTTTTGATTTGCTGTTCGAGGGATTCGATGCGATCGACCAAAGAACGAATCACGACGGCTTCAGAATCTGGTAAACTACCATGTTCTAGGGGATTTACTCGTACTCCCGATCGATAAACTATGCGGCCGGGAATCCCTACCACTGTACAATCAGATGGTACGTCCCGGAGTACGACGGAACCTGCGCCGATGCGGACGTTATTGCCAATTTGAAGATTGCCGAGTACCTTGGCGCCGGCACCGACAACTACGTTTTCGCCGATGGTGGGGTGGCGCTTGCCACTTTCTTTGCCAGTACCGCCGAGGGTAACACCTTGGTAAATCAGGGCAAAATCGCCGATTATCGCTGTTTCGCCGATGACAACTCCCATCCCGTGGTCAATGAAGACGCTTTTGCCGATGGTGGCCCCTGGGTGAATTTCGATTCCGGTAAAGAAGCGAGCCATGTGGGAAATCAAGCGGGGGATGAAGGGAAGTCCCAGTAAGTATAGCCAGTGTGCGATGCGGTGGAATACCAGGGCCTGAAGACCAGGGTAGCAAAACAAAACTTCCAGCCAGTTGCGAGCAGCAGGGTCTCGATCGAAAATTATACTGAAGTCAGCTCTAAGGGTCTTTAGCACTTTCGGAGTTACCAATTTTGGTTAAACACGCCTTTTTATTTTACCGGACGGGGGAAGATACCTGCCGATCGTGTAAACCGAATCACCAAATACTTGACAATTCAAAAGTTAACAGTCCACAAAAGAGAGTGGTTTGGATACTTCTAGCATTGTTTTTAGTGCTGAGTTCCTTATTCACAAAAGTTTGTTATTATTACGATGCGTTGGTCGGGATTGCTTGACCCCCCAAGGGTCTGCCCCCCCGCTCTTGATCTCGTTAACAGTTCGTCATCTAATATCTAGGACATCTATCTATAAAATAATGCAGCGACAAATTTATTCGATATCTGGATTTCGCTCTTCTGACCAAACCCTGGGGGAAACTCCTAAGAAACAGTCGCGTCCGATGCAGCGGGCGATCGTGTTGATGTTGATTGCAACGGGCTTGCTGAGTCTGCACGTCTGTCGGCTGGTGCAATTGCAACTGGTGGAAGGGAAACAAAACCGGGAACGAGCCGAAAATAATCGGGTTCGCCTAGTGCCAATGCCTGCGAATCGGGGACACATTATCGATCGCAAAGGTAAATTAATAGCTGCAAACAATCTAGCTCGATCGATATATTTGTGGCCGAAAGAACAAACGCCGGAACAGTGGAAAGTCACAGCCGACAAGTTGAGTCCACTGCTGAAAATCCCAGCCAAGGAAATTCTCGAAAAAATAAAACAGGTCGATCCTCTATCCTACAGACCGGTGCGACTCAGGCAAGCAATGCCGCCAGAAGTGTTTGTGCCACTGTCAGAAAAGGTGGGACAAATGCGGGGAGTAGAAGTGCGCCCCGAAGCCAGACGCTATTATCCCGAAGGCAGTGTGGCCGCTCACGTTCTCGGATATATAGGCGAAGCTACCCAAGCAGACCTCAAAGCTCACCCGGAGTATCCGATGGGGATGATTGTGGGTCAGATGGGCATAGAAGCGAGTTCTAACAGCAAGATTGCGGGAGTTTGGGGCGATCGACTGATCGAAGTGAATGCCCAAAATCAAGAATTGCGGCTGATGGGAGAGACACCGCCCAAACCGGGCGAGTCCGTGCAGCTAACTATAGACTTGGAGATGCAAAAAGCTGCCGAAAAGGCCCTGGGAAATCGACGGGGGGCAGTGGTGGCCTTGGACGTGAAAACCGGCGGGGTATTAGTTTTAGCCAGCCACCCCACTTTTGACCCCAATCTGTTTACACGAAAAATCACGAAGGAGGAGTGGGAAACTCTTCAAGGCCTCGAAAATCCCTTTTTGAATCGCGCGATGCAAGGCTATCCTCCCGGTAGCACTTTTAAAATCGTGACTTCCGTCGCTGGTATGGAATCGGGCAAGTTTTCGCCAGACTCAATTATCGGCACTTCATCTTATATTACTGTGGGGGGAATTAATTTTAACGAACACAGTGGCGGTTACGGCGACATCGGCTTTCGGGATGCTTTGGCTTTCAGCAGCAATACGTTCTTTTATCAAATCGGGATGAGTGTTGGGCCGGAGCAAATTTCTAAGTGGGGACACCTCTTGGGAATTGGCAAGGATACGGATTTGAAGCTTTTGGGACTTGGTGGCGGGGATCATGGTCAAATCCCGACGCCGGAGGAAAAGGAGAAAATTTATAAGGAACCCTGGTATGTGGGGGATACGGTGACAACGGCAATCGGGCAGGGTTTGGTATTGGTGACTCCTTTGGAGGCGGCGGTGATGGTGAGTTCGATCGCCAATGGGGGCGATCGGGTCAAGCCCCATCTTTTGGCTTCTATGACTGGCACACCTGAGACGAAACCGGTACCTACGGGGATGAAACCTTCAACGATTGCAGTGATTAAGCAGGGACTTGTGGCGGTGGTTACAGAGGGTACGGGACGGGGATTAAATGACGGTTCGATTCCGTTGACTGGTGGCAAAACTGGGACTTCCGAGGTCATCGGACAAAAAGATCACTCATTGTATGTCGCCTATGGGCCTGCGGAGAAACCGGAAATTGCGATCGCCGTGGTTGTGGAAAATGGCGGTTTTGGTTCGGTGGCGGCGGCCCCGATCGCCAAACAGGTATTTCAAGCCTATTTTGGTAAACCTAAACAGGTGAATGAGTCAGTAATTAATCCTTAGAAATTAGGACACGGCAGTGCAGTTTCCCTACAATATTTTTTGGGTAGGGAAACGGCACTGCCGTGTCCCCTATATCATTCCGGTGCAACCGGAATTGATATAATTACTTTGTTTAATTTTTCCCTATTTTTTCTGCTGTCTTGATATAACTCGAAACGGTATTTTCTAACAACATAGCAACAGTCATCGGCCCGATTCCTCCCGGCACCGGTGTGATAAAATCAGCTAGTGTTTTAACAGCATCAAAGTCCACATCTCCAGCCAAACGGCTAGTACCATCAAGATTTACAACACGGTTGATACCGACATCGATGACTACTGCTCCGGGTTTAACCATATTAGCTGTAATCATTTCAGTGCGGCCAACAGCGGCGATTAAAATATCAGCTTGGCTAGTAATCGATTCTAGGTTTTGCGATCGCGAATGAGCTACAGTAACAGTACAATCAGCCTCTAAAAGCATGAGCGCCATCGGTTTACCCACCAAAATACTGCGTCCCAAAACTACAGCATTTTTTCCTTTCAAATCAATCCGATATTCTTGTAGCAGCCGCATCACTCCCGCAGGAGTACAACTGCGTAAACCGGGTTCGCCCCGCACCAGGCGGCCTAAATTGATCGGGTGGAGTCCATCAGCATCTTTGTCAGGAGCAATTTGGTAAAGTAGAGAAATTGCATCTAAGTGATCTGGAAGTGGAAGTTGAACTAAAATGCCATCTACGCGATCGTCCTCATTGAGTGCATGAATGGCCAGTTCCAGTTCGGCTTGAGTTGCATTTGCCGGATAATGCTTACCAAAAGAAGCTATGCCCACCTTAGCGCAGGCTCGTTCTTTATTACGCACGTAAGCCGCGCTGGCTGGGTTATCCCCAACCATGAGCACCGCAAGTCCCGGAAGACGGCCAATCTGGGTTTGCATGGAACGAACTCGATCGCCCAGCTCGCCTTGAATCTTTGTCGCTAAAGCTTTACCATCTAGTATCTGAGCAATTTTGGCATCCATTATAGACTCTGGGTTAGGGTTGACGATTCTAGATTTTAGCTCAAGCCCAGTCAGAGATGGCTGTTTGACTATTAAATCTAGATCCCCCCTAGCCCCAGGGCTGTTTCATTCTCACCAAAAAAGTCAAATGATGGGGAGAGTGGGGGAGAAGGAGAGGGGGAGAAGGGGAATCGGAGGGATGACTGAAAAGCTTAAAAA
>NZ_NXIB02000235.1 GCF_002412335.2 Tychonema bourrellyi FEM_GT703 | reverse complement strand
TTGTGAACTTCTTACTCCCTCCCCTTAATAAGGGGAGGGTTGGGGTGGGGTAAAAAACTTTACGACTCCTGCAAGGATTGCTATATGCAAGAAATTATAGCATTAATTGAAAAACCAAAGTGTAGGGACACGACAGTGCCGTGTCCTCTATCCTGATGGTGCAACTTAAACAATCACTAAATTATCTCGATGTACCACAGTTTCTACACCTGCATAACCTAAAATCTCCGCAATTTTATCCGACTTGGAACCCTGAATTTGTCTTAATTCCAAACTGTGATAATTCACAAGTCCTCTAGCAATTTCTTTCCCTTCAGTGTCGCACAATCGCACGGCATCTTCTGCTTTAAATTCTCCTTCTATTTGCGAAATGCCGGCGGCTAAAAGCGATTTTCCACCTTGAGCAATGGCGTTGACAGCACCCGCATCTAAGTACAGTTTGCCAGCGGGAATTAGCACGTTGGCTATCCAGTGTTTCCGAGCGTTTACAGGGCGCGGTTGAGGCTCGAATTGAGTGCCGATGGACTCTCCGTTGATGATTTTTTCAATGTTGGCGGGAAAGCAGCCGTCAGTGATGACTGTGCGGACTCCTGATGCTGTGGCGATTCTGGCTGCTTCTATTTTTGTGACCATTCCGCCGGTGCCCCAACCGCTGCGGGAATCTCCTGTTTGTACTTGAAATTCTGTGAGTTGTGCCATACTTTGGACTAGGGCGATCGGCTGTGCGTCGGGATTGCTGCGGGGATCGGCTGAGTAGAGTCGATCGACATCTGTGAGCACGAACAACCAATCTGCTTCGACTAAGCTGGCTACTAATGCTGAAAGCGTATCGTTATCGCCGAATTTTAGTTCGTCTACTGCTACAGTATCGTTTTCGTTGACGATCGGAATAACGCCTAATCGCAACAGTTGCCCAAAGGTATTGGAAGCATTAACATAGCTGTTGCGATGTACTAGATCACGGCGAGTTAGCAAAACTTGGGCGATCGGTTGTTGTAGAGTAGTAAACAAGTCATCGTACACCCGCATCAGCCGCCCTTGTCCTACGGCGGCTACAGCTTGTTTCAGAGCAATATTTCGCGGGCGTTCCGTCAAGCCCAAGCGCGCGCAGCCAACTCCAACTGCACCGGAAGAAACCAAGACTACTTGATGACCTTGTTGTCGCAAATTAACCAAAACTTCGACTAATGTAGCAATGGTTGAAAGGGCTAAGTTTCCCGTAGTCGATCGCGTGAGTGTCGAAGTTCCTATTTTAACAACAATAGTTTTAGTATGTTGTCTGTTGACTGTTGACTGTTGTTTGTTGACTGTTGTCTGTTGTCTGTTGTCTGTTGACTGTTGACTGTTGTCTGTTGCCATTAGTTACCAATTCCTAATTACCAATTACCAATTACCAATTCCCGATGCCCAATTCCCCATGCCCAATTCCCGATGCCCAATTTTAATCTTTGATTTTGAGAGATGCTCCCAAAGCTTGAGAAACCCAAACTTCAAAAGAGCGCACCGGATATTTCCGCACCGCATCCCCAGCATCCACCATTGGTTCTACTAAAATAGTGAACATACCCAAACGATTACCAGCTAAAACATCGGTAAAAAGTCGATCGCCCACCATCGCCACCTGTTCCACGGGCAAATCCATCGCATCCAGTGCTCTTCGCAACTTGCGGCGCGATGGTTTAGCAGCACCCGTGATGTAAGGTAGATTCAAAGAAGCAGCAATTCGACCAATCCGATTCTGACTTAAATTATTGCTTGCTAACCATACTGATACCACCGGTTTAATCTCTTCCACCCACAAACTGAGTTCGGGAGAAGCATTTGCTGCTGTGATGGGGACGAGAGTTTCATCGACATCTAACACTAATCCTTTTATCTGATATTTCTCAAGAATATCAGCCGTTAAATTCACGACAGCAGTGCCGAGAACTAAATCTGGCTGTAGTAGTTTACCCCAAGACATAATTATTTTAGATTTTAGAATTGGGCATTGGGCATTGGGCATTGGGCATTGGGCATGGGGCATTGGGCATGGGGCATTGGGCATTGGGCATTGGGCATTGGGAATGTGTTATTTATTGTTTCTTATTTGTTTGTGAGAATTACCTATACCAATTTTTTATGAAGTTGCATAGAATTCGATCCCCCCTAACCCCCCTTCTTAAGGGGGGGGACAAGAGTTAAATCAAAGTCCCCCTTCTTAAGGGGGGGACAAGAGTTAAATCAAAGTCCCCCTTCTTAAGGGGGATTTAGGGGGATCGAAATATGTGCAACGACCCATTAAATTGGTATTACCCATTACCAATGCCCCATGCCCAATTCCCCATGCCCAATTCCCAATTCCCATTGCCAATTGTCTCATATTTTGCTATTGACCCGATCGCACTTTTTGGTCAATTTGAGCCACAGCAGCATTGTGTTCCGCCAAAGTGCGACTAAAAATGTGAGTCCCGTCATACCGCGCCATGAAATACAGATATTCAGTATTTTCAGGAGCCAGAGTTGCTTCCAGACTGGCGATTCCCGGAGCTGCGATCGGAGTTGGTGGTAGTCCTACATTTATATAAGTATTGTAAGGAGACGGGGTTTCCACCTGCTTAAAAGTCAGAGGTTTCTCCTTAGTTTGCCTGATGCCGAGACCATATTCAACTGTCGGATCGGAAGCTAATGGCATACTTTTTTTCAGGCGGCTGTTGAACACCCCAGAAATGCGATTGCGCTCACTTGCAACCACAGCTTCTTTTTCCACAATACTCGCCAAAGTGACCCACTCTTTCAAATCCAGCTTAGTATTCTTCTGATTTTTTTGATAAACCGGCAGAGCCACCTGCTCGAAACGACCGAGCATTTGTTTGATCACTGCCTCCGGGGTGACAGTATCCCCGTCTAGCTGATAAGTATCCGGGTACAAAAAGCCTTCCAAATGAGGTAAACCGCTCGGTAGCCAAGGATATTCAGCGTAGGGAACTTGACTCACCGCCGCCATAAAACTCTTAGCTGGGAAAAAACCTTGTGCTTCAAAATAAGTGCTCATTTGGGTGAGTGACCACCCTTCGGGAATTGTGAAACTTTGCTGTACAACTTCACCTTTCCAAAGTTTGTCAGCAACAGCGCCCAGGGGCTGAGTCGGAGACAATTGGTAAGTCCCTGCTTTAAAACCTCCCTCGCGGTTTTGCAGAGTCAACCAGCGGGCCCACATATTCCATGCCGAGGCCGATCGAATTAACCCCGCAGCTTCCAAATCCCGCCCGATTTTTTGGCTGGAAGTACCTTCGGGGATTTGGATAGAAACAGCAGTTGCATCTGATGGGGTAGTTGACTCAGCAGCTAGTTTAGGAGGCGCGGAAGCCCAGCTCCACCAAGCCCAGCCCTGCCAAGCGCAAACGCCCCAAATTGCCGGCAGCAACGCCAGATAAAACAACCATTTAGAAACTTGCGGAGTACCTTTTCGGCTCTGGCGCGCGCTGTCTTTTGTCAGTTGTTCTTGATCCATAGTCCCTTCTGCCTTCAATTTAAGATCTAATCAAGCTCGTCAAAGAACTGGTCTTCTAGCATCGGTAACATGGGTTCCAGCCTTTGGAACTCTTCTTCCGAGAGCAATTCTGGCTTACCATCGTCGTTCATTCTAGCCAAGATAAAGAATGGGTCGAGAGGCGTATAAATGGCATATTCCTGTTCTTCGTGATAGAAGCTGGTCAACCACATCAATTCCTCGAAATCCGATTCTTCATCTGGATCAGCATCAGGCTCCAAATTCTCGTCGGGAAAATCTGGCAATTCGCCAATCACTGTCAGAGTAACGGCCGTGCGCCGGAGTTTCAAGTTCTGCTCTTGCAGGACAACTCTAGCGGTATCAAAAATTTTGTCAATTTCGGTCTCGTCTTCTACTGGAATGGCTGCTTCGTCTGCGTCGTCTTCGTTCCAAGTAAAAATTTCTACTGGGGAGTCAATTGGAAGCAGTAAAGCGTATTCTTGACCTTCTAAGTCCATAGAATATTCTATGTTGCAAGTCAGCGATCGTCCAAATTCGTCAGTCAGGGTGACGGAAACTGGGTCGGATTTGCCATTTTCTTTGCGGTATGGGGATGAGGACATCGCGTGTATCTTAATTTTCCTTCTTCAGTACCGAGTTGACTGGGGATTTTTCGACCGTATGTCAACGGTTACAGGTGTTGGGTAACAAACTTGCACAACTAGGATATCACGGCTCTGTTAAGCTGCTACGAAATTGGTAATGGGGCATGGGGCATGGGGC
>NZ_NXIB02000234.1 GCF_002412335.2 Tychonema bourrellyi FEM_GT703 | reverse complement strand
CCCCATGCCCCATGCCCAATTTTAAAATTGTCTGATGGCTAAAGTTGTACTAGAAAATATCTACAAAAGTTTTCCACTCCGCCCAGGAGAACCGGAAAAAGAGGCTAATACCGCAGAAAATGCTTCACCAGATAGCTCTCACTCAACGTCTAACACGGTTTTGCGACGGATTAACCTGACTATCGAAGATGGGGAATTCATGGTGTTGGTTGGGCCTTCTGGCTGTGGAAAAAGCACTTTGCTGCGATCGATCGCTGGTTTGGAAGCGCTGACTGCTGGTAATATCTGGGTAGGCGATCGGCTCGTGAATGATTTGCCTCCTAAAGACCGAGATATTGCGATGGTCTTTCAAAATTATGCTCTCTATCCTCATTTAACAGTTTATGATAATCTGGCTTTTGGATTGCGGCGATCGGAAAGAGGGAAGAAGGAAGAAGGAAGAGGGAAGAAGGAAGAAGAGATTATTAACAAAAACAATAGTTGGGTTTTTATGGATTCACTAATCCCTATTATTAGGCCTTTATTAGAGGATTTATTAGTAGGATTAACTCGCAATTTGCCGAAGGGTTTGCGCTATTTTTCGGAACGGGAAAAAGCAGTGGGAGGACGAGTGATGAAAGTTGCTCAATTGCTGCAAATAGAATCTCTGTTAAATCGTTTACCGAAACAACTTTCGGGAGGACAAAAACAGCGAGTAGCTTTGGGTAGGGCGATGGCTCGAAATCCTGAAGTTTTTTTGATGGACGAGCCGCTGTCTAATCTGGATGCTAAATTGAGGGGAGAAACTCGATCGCAAATTGTGCAATTGCAGCGACAGTTGGGAACTACAACTATTTATGTGACTCATGACCAAACTGAGGCGATGACTATGGGCGATCGCATTGCGATTATGAATGGTGGTCAAGTTCAGCAAGTAGCTCAACCTCTAGAACTTTACAACAGGCCGGCTAACTTGTTTGTAGCTGAGTTTATCGGTTCTCCACCGATGAATTTTTTGCCTGTGCAGTTTACGGCTCCATTGTTGATTTCTCACCCGCAGTTCCGTTTCACTTTACCAGATATTTGGGCCAAAACTTTACGAAAATATGATGGTAAATCGCTGATTTTGGGCATCCGGCCAGAACACCTGACTATTCACCCCCCTGCTACGAAAAATCTTTCGGTTCAAGTGGATGTTGTCGAAGCTTTGGGACACGAAACCTATTTGCAAGTTAGTTTAACGGATGCACCAGCCGTGCGGTTGCAAGTGCGTGTTCCTCCTGAGCGATCGATCAGAGTTGGGGAGGAGCTTTGGTTGGCGATCGCCCATGAGAAAATTCACCTATTTGACCCCGATACTGAGTTAGCTATTTTTGGTTAAGCCGACCGATAATTGTCAGAAAGTTGCACTTTTTTCAAGTGTTTGTTATATATATTTATGTAGGCTTACAAAACTTAACGAAAGGAGTTCGCATCATGCAAGATCCAAAACGCAACGCTTGGAACTGGGGCTTTAGTGAAGGAGCCGAAAATTGGAACGGTCGTCTGGCGATGATTGGCTTCTCTGCTGCTGTCATCATCGAATTAGTTTCCGGTCAAGGCGTACTCCACTTCTGGGGCCTGATGTAGTTTTTTAGCTAATCCGTTTCAGAAACCTAAAAATTTGGGAGTTCTGTTCGACACTCCCAAATTTTTTGTTGAGAACGATTTTCGAGTTACAGTCAACAGTCAACAGTCAACGGTGAACGGTGAACAGTCAACGGTGAACAGTCAACAGTCAACGGTGAACGGTGAACAGTCAACAGTCAACCGTCAACCAGAAACAATCCAAATCACTCTTTTGGGTGATGCTAGAAAAATACTCTAGCGGATATATTCTTTTAAGATGCTGTTGCGGTTGGGATGGCGCAACTTCCGTAGAGCTTTCGCCTCGATTTGCCGAATTCGCTCGCGAGTGACGTTAAAGATTTGACCAATTTCCTCCAAGGTCTTCATCCTTCCGTCATCCAATCCATACCGGAGTCGCAGTACATCTCGTTCACGGGGGCTGAGGGTATCCAAAACACTTTCCAAATCTTCGCGTAGCAAATTTTTCGAGACTTGATCTTCCGGTGTTTCCCCGTCAGATTCAATAAAGTCTCCCAGACGCGAATCTTCTTCTTTACCGATCGGAGTTTCTAGAGAAATTGGCAACTGTGCGGATTTGGCAATGAAGCGCAACTTCTCGATCGTCATCTCCATTTTAGTAGCGATTTCTTCTTCCGTGGGCTTGCGACCCATTTCTTGAGAAAGCAGTTTGGTAGTTTTCTTAATCCGCGAGATGGTTTCGTAAAGGTGAACCGGTAGGCGAATAGTGCGGGATTGATCCGCAATCGCTCTGGTGATAGCTTGACGAATCCACCAAGTTGCGTAAGTTGAGAATTTATAACCTTTTTCGTGGTCAAATTTTTCAGCCGCCCGAATTAGGCCCAAAGAGCCTTCTTGAATCAAATCTTGGAAAGACAAACCGCGATTCATGTACTTTTTGGCGATCGATACCACCAAACGCAGGTTTGACTGCACCATTTTTTCCTTAGCCCGTCGTCCCACATGAAGTCGGTGACGAAATGCTGGTAGCGCCATTTGCACAGCACTCGCCCATTCATTGTCTTTGGGTTCGCGGTCTAAGTCCTCTAACAGTTGCTCTCTGACTTGCTCCAATTGTAGCAAATCGGCAATTTTACGTGCGAGTTCAATTTCTTCATCAGCTCGCAGCAGTCGAATTCGACCTATTTCTTGCAGATAAAGCCGAATAGAGTCTTCTGTATAGTGCTTTTTCTTAGCCTGAGCCCGACGGCGGGCTTTGACACCTTTAGCAGACTTAGTATCGTCTTCCTCGGATTGAGGGTCTGAAAAGTCATCTCGATCATCTTCTTCGTCGATAAAGAGTTCCAATTCGCTCTCAGGTAGAACGCTTTCGGTCTTCCGAAGCAAATCGATAGTTTCCATTTGGGATTTGATTTTGGTTTCAAGTACGGTGTTTGCCTGGATCATGCCGCCTTCCTCATGCTCCTGAATTGAAGAATAAATAACAGTCGAATAATGTCTGTTTGTAGTTTAGACACAAGTGAATTCCGTTGAATTCGTTTAATCAGAACGCTTGGGAATAAAAATTTCCTCAAACCAACGATCGATATTTTTGGCCACATTTAAATCTCGATTCTTTTTATGTCCAAAGTCGGGACACATATAGACTCGATCTTTAAGAGGCATTTTGTGGCGATGATTGCCACAGATAGAACTTTTGGTTCGCCTGCTGCTTTCACGAGCAATTGTCAGATATCACAGTTGCACGGCTAGTTTTTGCCACCCTAGATGCGCGCTTGTTTTACCAAATGCAAAAGTTTTGGGTTGAAGCACCAAATAGTTAGTATTGGATCTTGCAAAGACCTTTTTGATTGTAGCCGTTCTCACAAAAAATGGAACTTGTTTTCGATTCTTTGTCAAGAACGAGGAAAACTTTGTCAGCTTAGCTTAACAATACGGACTAATGGCTGCCTGGGTTAAATCCTCAGAATCGTCCACAATAACTTTGGAACTTGAGATCCGGGTTGTTTTCTGCGAATATCTGGGTGAACGGGTGCGGCGTAGCCGTCCAGACAGTGAGCAGAAAGTTTTTGACTTGCCGGAATTCCGGCTGTAATCCGTGTAGATGCATTCATCTTTACTCTGTTTCCCTGAATTGAATCATGCTCAATGCGCGATCAAATAAAGCTTACGAACTTTACTTGTGAGTCGGTCACTCTGGATTAGAGGCCGAGGATTACCCCAAATGAAGCGTTGCGGGCTTAGTAGTGCAACAGGGGGCTTTATGAGTTAAGTTAGCTCAAATCTCAGAAATTGGGTCTAAATTTAACGTTAAATCACATTAAGTTCTTAACGTCATATTCTGCTATGCAAATACTAGACAAGTCTAGACATTTGCTTCTTGCTTCATCGGGAGCATGGGAGCGGCTATCCCTCAGCAAGCTTTCACGGTTTAGCGAAACGTGATAAATTAATCGCTCATTTAAGCAGTTCGAGATGATTTTGTCCCGTCAATGGTCGAAATCATCTCGATAATTTTACTGAGAGTTAGCTCTCTTGGCAACTCCTGACTGCAAATTTTGCCAGAACTTGCTGACTTTCGGCGAATACTGACGCGATCGCACCCTCTCAGAATTATAGCAACCGCCAAGGCGATTAGGATATTTCGGTCGAGAATTGGTAATAGGTAATTAGTAATTGGTAATGCCCGATGCCCGATGCCCGATGCCC
>NZ_NXIB02000233.1 GCF_002412335.2 Tychonema bourrellyi FEM_GT703 | reverse complement strand
ATGCCCCATGCCCCATGCCCTATGCCCCATGCCCCATGCCCCATGGCCCATGCCCCATGCCCAATGCCCCATCAACATTGAACTAATAAAAGGACGATCGCACAAATGACTTCCAATAATAACAGCATAGTTTTTCGCAACCGAGTAGTTGACAAAGGTCAATTAAAAAAACTGATTTCCTGGTTTTTCACACACCACGGCACATCCCGCACTGCACAGATGGCCGATCGCCTAAAAGACCTTGGTTTCCGATTCGCCACCAGAGCCGGAGTTTCCATTAGCGTAGACGACCTGCGAGTGCCGCCCTCCAAACGATCGCTCCTGGATGCCGCCGAAGAAGAAATCCGCATCACCGAACAACGCTACACCAGAGGCGAAATCACCGAAGTCGAACGCTTCCAGAAAGTCATTGATACCTGGAACGGCACCTCAGAAGACCTGAAAGACGAAGTAGTCAAGAATTTCCGAGCCACAGACCCCCTGAATTCCGTCTATATGATGGCCTTCTCTGGAGCACGGGGCAACATCTCCCAGGTTCGGCAACTCGTCGGGATGCGAGGCCTCATGGCAGACCCCCAAGGACAGATTATTGACCTACCCATCAAAACCAACTTCCGCGAAGGATTGACCGTCACCGAATACATCATTTCTTCCTATGGCGCTCGGAAAGGATTGGTCGATACCGCCCTGCGAACAGCGGATTCCGGCTATCTGACCCGTCGATTGGTGGATGTCGCACAGGATGTCATAGTCCGAGAATTTGACTGCGGCACCCAGCGCGGCATCAAAGTCCGCCCAATGGTGGATGGGGCTACTGTATTGATTCCCCTGAAGGAGCGGTTGTTGGGGCGCGTGTTTGCCGCCGATGTGTTACACCCCAGCACCGGGAAAGTAGTAGCCTTCGAGAACGAGCGGGCAGTTCGCAACCAGCCAGTGACAGAAGAGTTGGCCCTGGAGATTGGCAAGGCCCAGGTGGAGGAAGTGTTTTTGCGATCGCCCCTCACCTGCGAATCCACCCGCTCTGTTTGTCAGCACTGCTATGGCTGGAGTCTCGCCCACTCCCAAATGGTCGATATGGGCGAGGCGATCGGGATTATTGCAGCTCAGTCCATCGGAGAGCCAGGAACCCAACTCACCATGCGTACCTTCCACACCGGAGGCGTATTCACCGGCGAAGTCGCAAAACAAGAACGCGCAGCCTTTGCCGGCATTGTCAAATTCAAAGGTTTGCGTACCCGCTCCTTTCGGACAAAACACGGCGAAGAAGCCTTCGTCGCAGAAACTGGCGGCAAATTAGTCCTGGAAAGTGATGGTTCCCTAGGGGCGAATGGCAATTCGCCCACACATGGCAATTCGCCCCTACATGGAGCAAAGAATCACAAACAAAAAACAGAACTCGCCATTGCCCAAGGTTCCACTGTAATGGTCAGTGATGGACAGCAAGTAGTCATGGGTCAAATCTTGGCCTCAGTACCGATCGCCGGACGCGCAGCTCGCAAAACCACCGAAAAAGTCACCACAGATGTCGCCTCAGACCTCGCCGGAGAAGCAAAGTTTGCAGACCTCATTCCCGAAGAAAAAACGGATAGACAAGGAAACACCACTCGCACTGCCAGCAAAGGCGGCCTAGTGTGGATTTTGTCTGGAGAGGTCTATAACCTGCCCCCCGGTGCCGAACCAGCAGTCAGAAATGGCGATCGCGTCATCGCAAACAGCGTCATCGCCGAAACACAACTGATTTCGGAACACGGTGGAGTAGTGCGAATTGCCAACGAGCGCGAAATTGAGATTATCACCGCCCAAGTATTACTAGACCAAGCAGTAGTACAAGCCCAAACCATCGGAGGCCGAGAACACTATGCGATCGAAACCGCATCCGGTCAACGTTTCTCACTCAAAACCGTGCCAGGGAGCAAAGTCGCCAATGGTGAAGTAGTAGCAGAACTCCTTGATGACAGCTACCGAACCGCAACTGGAGGCATCGTCAAATACGCGGGAGTGGAAGTTCACAAACGAGGCAAAGCCAAACAGGGCTACGAAGTTGTCAAAGGCGGCACCCTCCTATGGATACCCGAAGAATGCCATGAAGTAAACAAAGATATTTCCCTGCTGCTAGTGGAAGACGGCCAATATGTCGAAGCTGGGACCGAAGTAGTCAAAGATATCTTTTGTCAAACCAGCGGTGCCATAGAGATCACTCAAAAGAACGATATCTTGCGGGAGATTGTCATTAAACCCGGAGAATTGCATGGGTGCGATCGCCCGTTTTTGGCCCCAGGAGAAGGTCAAATTGTCAACGCCGGCCAAGAACTAATTCCCGGTTTGGTAGCATCCGAGTTGAGCTACGCCGAGTGCATCGAAACCCCCGAAGGACCAGCCCTATTATTGCGTCCCGTCATCGAATTCCCAGTGCCCGATCGCCCCCCCGTACCCTCTCAGACAGCCTTGAACCCATCCATTTCCCTGAAAGCAGTTCAAAGACTGCCCTACAAAGACGGTGAACGAGTCAAATCTGTCGAAGGATTGGAACTATTGCGAACCCAACTGATTTTGGAAATTGGGACAGATGCTCCACAACTGGCGGCAGATATTGAATTGCTATCCGATGAGGATGGGGCTGTGGCCTTTGGGATTGATGGTTCTGGCCCTGCTTGGACGGAGGCGATCGCACCCGTCACCGAGAGTTCTCTGGAGACTTTGGATAACCAAGATGGGTTGGTCCGATCGAAACCCCTCCGCTTACAATTAGTCATTCTGGAATCCCTAGCCCTCCGCCGAGACCTATCCGCAGACCCCACCCAAGGCAGCACCAACACCAGACTATTAGTAACAGATGGTCAAGAAATTGCCCCCGGTGCAGTAGTCGCCCGCACCGAAATCCTCTGCAAAGCAACGGGCGTAGTCCGAGGCATCCGAGAAAAACCCGGAGAACCAGTGCGTCGCCTACTCATCATGCGAGACGCAGACTCCATCACCCTCGAAGTACCGGGCATTCCCAACGTCAGCCCCGGCCAACTCCTGGTAGCCGGCACCGAAATCGCGACCGGCGTTTTCCTCGCAGAATCGGGCCAAGTAGTCAAAGTCATCGCTCCCACAGAACCCCATGACCCAACAAAACTCACATTGCGAATCGCTCGTCCCTACCGAGTTTCTGCCGGGGCCGTCCTCCATGTCGATGATGGAGACCTTGTGCAGCGGGGAGACAACCTAGTCATCTTGGTATTCGAGCGGGCCAAGACAGGAGACATCATTCAGGGTCTACCCCGCATCGAAGAACTTCTGGAAGCTCGGAAACCCAAGGAAGCCTGCATTTTGGCTAAGCGTCCTGGGGTAGCACAAATAGAAGCCGATGGGGATGCGGTGGAACTGCGAGTAGTCGAAGATGATGGGCGAATTGAAGAATATCCCCTGTTGCCCGGTCAGAACCCGATCGTTTCCGATGGCCAGCGAGTAGGTGCCGCCGAAGCCCTGACCGATGGACCCGCCAATCCTCACGAGATTTTGGAAGTCTATTTTCATGTACTCAAAGAACGAAAACCAACTCACCAAGCGGCCCTGGAAAGCTTCCAACAAGTACAAACTCTGTTGGTGAACGAAGTCCAAGCGGTCTATCAATCCCAAGGCGTAGACATCTCCGACAAACACATCGAGGTGATTGTCCGACAGATGACCAACAAAGTGAGACTAGAGGATGGGGGCGACACCAATATGCTCCCCGGCGAACTGGTGGAGCTGCGACAGGTGGAGCAAGTCAACGAAGCCATGTCCATCACTGGCGGTGCACCAGCGGACTATGTTCCAGTGCTGTTGGGCATCACCAAAGCTTCTCTGAATACCGATAGTTTCATTTCCGCCGCCTCCTTCCAGGAAACAACGCGGGTTCTGACTGAAGCTGCGATCGAGGGTAAATCTGATTGGCTCCGAGGCTTGAAGGAAAACGTGATTATCGGGCGGTTGATTCCCGCTGGGACTGGGTTCAATGCCTATGAAGATCTGCTTGGTGTGGATGCTTTGGGGGATGGTGCTCTGTTTGATGATGATATTCGGGATTTGCCGGGGGATGGAGTGTTGGACGATCGGACTGCCCGACGTGCTTATGCGATCGAGGGTGGTTTTGGTGTGCCCGGTGCGGTGTTGACCATTGATGATGATTTTGAGGAGGAGGTTGAGGTTGGGGATGATGATTTTGTGGCTCAGGTGGATGATGGGGCGATGGAGGCGATCGAGGCCGATGATGATTTCGATCTGGGGGACGACGACTATGAGGATGAGGATGATGAGTGATGGTTGATGGTTAACCGTTAACGGTTGATGGTTGACTGTTGACGACCCGCCCTACGGTAGGGGCGAATGGCCATTCGCCCCTACAGAATGGCCATTCGCCGTACAGAATGGCCATTCGCCCGTACAGAATGGCCATTCGCCCGTACAGCGAATAACCATAGGGGGGCGAATAACCATAGGGGGGCGAATAACCATAGGGGGG
>NZ_NXIB02000232.1 GCF_002412335.2 Tychonema bourrellyi FEM_GT703 | reverse complement strand
CTTCTCCCCCTCTCCCCCTCTAATACCATAGGCAATCTAGATGCAACACAGCTTAGCCGATATTAAGTTGCGATCGGCTGTTCGATCGATTGTTTGTAAACCCGCTTACTGTCCCGCATCTTGATAATTCCCAGGTTCTTGATAAGCAGGTTCTTGATAAGCAGGCTCTTGATAAGCAGGTTCTTGCCACTCGCGATGCCGAGGTTCAGGATTAGAATTGTAAGGCACGATCGCCCCATCATCATTCACAATCATCCCCCGAATAATCTCATTGGGCTTCACTGGTTTAGCCTTAATACTGCCTTTGCGCCCCTCCAACTTAGGCAACTTCGGAAACTCCTCAACTGGCATTCCCTTAACAGCTTGACTCATAAACTCGCGCCAATTATAAGCCGCCGTACCGCTAGTTCCCACTGTGGGATAATTGTCATCATTCCCCAGCCAAACCCCAGTCACAACCTGTGGAATGTAACCAATAAACCACAAATCCCTAACCTTTTCCGAAGTACCAGTTTTGCCCGCTACAGCGCGATCGGCTAAAGCAGCAGGCCCTCCCGTACCCGCCTGCACCACACTCTGCAACATCCAAGTAGTAATCGCAGCACTATCCCGATCCAAAACCCGCTTCGGTTTAAAATCAGCCTGATAAATCACATCTCCCCGTTGATTAATCACGCGATTAATGCCGTGGGCTTCAACAAAATTACCTTGGGATGCCAAAGTGCCATAAGCATTAGTTAATTCCAACAAATTCACCTCAGAAGAACCCAAAGCCAGGGAATAAGTCGGACTCAATTTAGACTTAATTCCCATATCGTGGGCTAATTTGATTGCCGGTTCAAACCCGACATCAATCAACACCTTGACAGCCACCACATTCACCGAACTCGTCAAAGCATCAGAGATCGATCGCCAACCGCTAAATTTTTTGCCATAATTATTCGGTTGATAGCCATCGATAATAATTGGCGCATCTTCATAGCTGTCATAAGGCGAAAAACCAGCCCCCATCGCCGCCGCATAAACTAACCCTTTAAACGTCGATCCGGGCTGCCGCAAAGCCTGAGTAGCTCGATTAAACTCACTTTCCTTGAAATTTCCACCTCCTACCAGGGCCTTCACTTCCCCACTCTTACTATCCATAGAAACTAAAGCTGCTTGATCAAAACCCTGACGGCTGCCATCAGTTTCGATCGCATCTTTTACCACCTGTTCCGCGATTTTTTGCCACTTCAAATCCATCGTCGTCTCAACAGTCAAACCACCCGCTTCCAAAGCATCCTGAGAAACATAGCGCGACAATTCCTTTTTAATATAACTAGCAAAATAAGGTGCAGTCACTTGAAAACGCTTCGGTGAACTTGGTTTGATAGTTATGGGTTCTGCCATCGCCTCCTTAGCCTGAGCCTCACTAATTACCTTCGCTTCCCGCATTTGTTGGAGCACAAGATTGCGACGTTTCTTAGCAAAATTCGGATTTACCAAAGGAGAATATTCGCTTGGTGCCGGTGGTAAACCCGCCAAAGTTGCTATCTCTGCCAAAGTCAATTTATCGACTGTTTTGCTAAAGAAAACCCAAGCTGCATCCGCTACTCCATAAGCATCCGAACCCAAGTAAACCAGATTTAAATAGCGCTCTAAAATTTGATCTTTACCCAACTCTCGCTCCATTTTTTGAGCCAAAAGAGCCTCCCGAAGCTTCCGCTTAATACTTCTTTCCTGATTCAGAAAAACAACACGAGCCAATTGTTGAGTAATTGTACTGCCACCCTGCACAAAATCTCGCGCCACTAAATTAGTAACAATCGATCGCAAAATACCTTGATAATCTACCCCACGATGATCGTAAAAACGCCGATCTTCTATGGAAATAAAAGCTTTAGCCAACAAATCTGGAATTTCTTTAAGTTTCAACTTATCTCTAGTTGCCGGCCCCGACTGCAACAAAATCGTACTGTCTGCCGCCTTAATCGTCAGTGTTCCATCGCGATTAAAAGCCAACAAATCGTTAACATCCGGCAAACTTTGATTTAAGGTGTGCAAAATCCATAAACCATAGATTAAAGCACCACCGCTAATACTACCAACACCTATTCCTATCCAAAATCTAGGGCGACGGGACAGAAGTTTTTTAAGCTTTTCATGCGGTTTACTATTTTCGGGTAGTTCGCTAATTTCCTGCGGTGCGTTACTTTCCGATTTTTTAGGGAATTTAGCTTCCAACCAAATCAACCCTGGCTGCAAAAATTCTTTTCCCTTTGCTTGGAAGCTGGTAACTTGAGGTTCAATTTCCAACCAAACTATTAACTGCTTCAACCCTTGCCAATCGCGCTTAACTATTGGATAGTATTGATTTTCAGGTGTTTCTAATTCCGACTCCTGGGGAGTTATTGAATCTTTTCGCATCACATACTCCGATTGTTCCGCCGTTGTCCGTGTAGAAAATTCCGGTTGAGATTCCGGCAAATCGAGTTCTTTTCCCTTCGCAGCCTGGGGCAATTTTTGATTTAAATTGCCACTTATTGCGTTAGTGACTTTGCTCAACTTATCTTTGATATTTGATAAAAATTCTGCCACGTTTAGACCTTCAAACCTAATCAACTGCGGTTAAAAATTAAAAATTAAAAAGGCGAACTCTCTTCAATTTTTAATTTTTAACTTGACATCTTCTTCAATACAATTGTACAGATTCTGGAATTAGGGATTTTGAATTAAAAACTATTTAACTCACAACTTCCAACTCAGAACTTTTTTTTAACCAGTATGACCAAGTGCCAAAGCAGCTACTAGCATACCCAACACCAGGAAAGGCTGAGCACTTGCCTGATATTTAACATCATTTTCCAGAGGATTGCGTAAAAAATACATATCCTGAAAAGTGATTTGCGGAACAATCAGCAGCAGGAGAATTACAGCGTATAGATTTTGGTGGATGCTAATCAAGTAGCCTGCAATCCCGGCTTGAAATATGTCGATCATCAACACGCAAATCCAGGCTGCTGTGGTGATACCAAACATCACTGGCAAAGATTTTAACCCTAATTGCCGATCGCCCTCAACACTTTTGAAATCATTGACGATCGCAATTCCCAGCCCTGCCAAACTGTAAAACAGGGTCAAAACCATAATTGTCGGATCTAGTTTACCAAACAAAGCTTGACCTGCCCACCAAGGGAGAGCAATGTAGCTAGCACCCAGGGCATAATTTCCCAACCAGCCATTCTGCTTGAGTTTCAGCGGGGGCGCAGAGTAGATGTAGGCCAAAAATGCGCCGCCTAGAGTCAACACAGTCATGATCGGGAATTCGTGACCGGCCCATAAGTCTAGAGCATAAGCGACCCCAATGCCTGCGACCAATAATACCAAAATTTGGGTAACAACTTCGGGAATGGAGATAATACCAGAGGGAATTGGACGGTAGGGTTCGTTAATGGCATCGATGTCGCGATCGTAGAAATCGTTCAAAGTTTGAGTGTAGCCAGTCAGCAACGGCCCTGACATCAACATACAAGCTGCTGCGATCGCCAAATTTTCCAGATTCCAAGTATAGTTCCCAGAAGAAGCCGCGCCACACACCACGCCCCACATCAGGGGAATCCAGGTAATCGGCTTCATCAGTTGCAAACGAATCTTCCAAATGGAAGTTTCGCCACTAGCAGCCCCTTTCATCCCCAACATTTGGCGAGTTTTGGCACTACGGCTGTCTGCTTGGGTACTGTCTGGTGAGGTTTCTGGGGGAATTTGGGATGGAGGAGAGTCAGACATAAGTGTGATTTTAGGGGTAATGTGCTGTCGTGTCGATCGGCGTTACAATAATAATTCTGTAGAATAGCACCAATATTCCAAGCATTGTCTACTCCACATTATTGGCCAAAATTAGGACACATTATTAGCCAAAATTAGGACACGGCACTGCCGTGTCCCTACGTGTCCCTACAATATTATTTTCGGTTCTACTCAACAATCCAAGGAGTTAAACAAGGTGTCCAAGCACTTAATTCTTCATCCTTAAACCAGAGGCTAATTTCCTCATTCGCAGTTTCCACAGCATCAGAACCATGAATAATATTGCGGCCGACATTCACAGCCAAATCACCACGAATTGTCCCCGGTTCCGAATTCAGAGGATTGGTTGCGCCAATGATTTTTCTCGCCGACGCCACAACACCGTCGCCTTCCCACACCATAGCCACCATCGGGCCTGAAGTGATGAAGTTTACCAATCCAGCAAAAAACGGTCTTTCTTTGTGGACTCCGTAGTGCTGTTCCGCCAATTCGCGAGTCGCCGTGATCAGTTTCATGCCAACTAGCGTAAAGCCTTTGGCTTCAAAACGACCGATAATTTCGCCGACGAGTCCGCGTTGTACGCCATCGGGTTTAATCGCCAAAAAAGTGCGTTCCAAGCTGAGCTCCTAGATTTTTCTTAACTGATCCAAAAAATAGATTAACTCAGAACGCACCCAAAGGCAATAGTGAGTAAAGGGAAATAGCTATAGCAATCCTAAATCATTTGTGAACTTCTTACTCCCTCCCCTTAATAAGGG
>NZ_NXIB02000231.1 GCF_002412335.2 Tychonema bourrellyi FEM_GT703 | reverse complement strand
GCATAGGGCATGGGGCATGGGGCATAGGGCATCGGACATAATGACTATATAGCAATCTATACGGTCACTGAGCGTAGTCGAAGTGTCCAGAGCACAACAGTCAACTGACAACTGACAACTGACAACTGTCAACTGTCAACTGACAACAGTCAACAGTCAACAGTCAACCAAATTGATATTACTTGCGTAAAACACCAACAGGCTGAGGTGGAATTTCCGCCTTGAGAGCCGATTTATCCTCATACGGTGGAATTGTTTCTGTCACCTTATCTGCGGGTTTAGCCATCGCACTTAAGACGATCGCCGGAACTACACCCAGCAGCACAGCTAGCAGTGTCGGGAACCAGAACCGAGAATCCAAAGAAGTTACAGTAATAATTGCCCCGAAAGCAAAATTTACCACATAAACAATTAAGGGCAAACCCATTTCTGAGCGATCCAAATGAATCGGAGTTTTTCTCCAGAAAAAAGCTGCTACAGACATAAACAGCGCTCCTGTACCCATCCATCCCGCCAAATTGCGGTAAGGCATCCCGAAGAAAGCTCCAAGTTCCTCAAACTCCCAAAAAGGCATAGAAGTCTGACTCATCGCCGGATCTAGTACAAAATCCCAGGCTGTTAGCAAAATAGCACCAAGGGCGATCGCCCCAAGTTGGCGCACCCAGTTGAGTTCGCCCTTACCACCAGACAATCCAGCGCGAGCAATTACATAACAAACCAATCCCAGATAAAACCACGAAAGCGGGATTGTAAAAGGCACTAACCCGGCAATTTTATAACCCAAACCGCTCAAATAGTGGTAATTGCCAAAGGGAAAACCCGTACTCGTTCCCAATAACTCGCTACCCAAAGATAAAAACACCGAAGGCAGCAAAAATGTCAGAGTCGCACCCAAGCCCAATGTCCGAAAGGCATAGAGAGCAACCGCTGCTGCACCAAAAATGATATAAACTACTCCACCTCCAACCATTCCCCACTGGAACAAAGTTTGCCCAGCCGGAGATAAGCTGACCACCAATTCAGGACGGGGTAAAATCACTAATAACCCGGCCAATCCAAAAGCCATCGATAAGACGTGGGCAACCAGGCAGATGCGCTCAGCAATTAAAAGTTGCTTCATAGAAATCCTCGGAAAAATATCAAATGCGTAAAGCACTCTTAACAGTTTACAAACTTTAACAAAAAACCAAGCGTATTTGAGTTAGTTGTCAGTTGACAGTTGACGGTTCGACTACGCTCAGGGTGCAGCCGTTGATAGTGTAGGTTGGGTAGAGCGCGAGCGAAACCCAACTATTTTATAAGGTGTTGGGTTTCGCTATCGCTTAACCCAACCTACACTATCTACGCTCAGGGTGCAGCAGTTGATGCCCAATTCCCGATGCCCAATTCCCGATGCCCAATCCCCAGGGTGCAGCAGTTGATGCCCTCTTTTGCCGATGCCCAATGCCCAATGCCCAATGCCCAATGCCCAATGCCCAATGCCCAATGCCCATCTAAAATTATTGCCAATTCCCGACGAGTATAAAAGGTGCCCAGAAATAGGGGTTTTTGTACAGTGGATTGTTCAACAAGGTTAATTGGGCATTGCGGAGAGCTTCTGCTTTACTGATTGTAGACAAAGCCAATTGGCGATAGAACTCAGCCATAAATATAGCAGTAGATTCGTCATTGACTTGCCAAAGAGTCGCCACAGTGCTGCGCGCACCCGATCGAATTGCGGCCCCAGCCAAACCCAAAGCCGCGCGACTATCGCCCGAAGCAGTTTCGCAAGCACTCAATACCAAAAGCTCGATCGCCTGTTGTTTTTCCCCAGTACGCGATCGCAACAGTCGATCGAACTCCTTGACATTCACCCGATCGTCCCAAGTCACAATAAAAGTATCCGCCGCATTGGAGCTAAACTGACCATGAGTTGCCAAATGGACGATCGGGTAAGACACCTCTTTAATCCTAGCTTGCAACTCCCCGCTGACAAACTGTTGATTTAGTAGCCCATTCGTCGGCATCTGGGTAGAAATTTGCTGAATTTCTCGCTTTACCCCCGGCAAAGCTGAGAAGCCTTGACGAGCCTCTGAGAGGGCAGCAGTCAGCACTTTCAATTTCACTTTGCTCAATGGCTTCGGTGCTAGCAATTGCAGTCCCGGCGCCAAAGCAAGGCTGTATTTTTCTGCAAGAAACTGTTCGCCATCGTGCAGAATCGCCATCGGCAGATTTCGCAAATAGCCATCAAGTACAAATACCAGAGTTTTAATCCCGCTAGCAGTCAAATCCGCCTCCGCAGGACGAATTAACCAGTCGTAAACTTGTTGAACAGGAGGCAGCCTGTCTCGCGGAAAAGCAGCAGGCCTGATCGCATTTTTAGCTTGTCTGAAGACAGTTTCCAACTCTTCCTGAGATTTCTTGGTACTATAGCGGCGCAGGGGTTTGCCAGGAATTGACAAAATTACCTCCAAACGATCGCTCAAAATAATCGGATAAATCACCGCCGCCGTTGGATCAATTTCCTCGATCGACTTTGGTTTAGCATCAGCACAAGCATCCCGAAAAAAGTTGTCCAATTCAGCTAACTGTAAAGATTCAATCGTTTGGCGAGCTTGTTTTAATTTATCTTGACTAGGAGATTCCTCTTCCAACAAAAGTTCGACTAATTGACGGTAAACAGGTTCGGCACTTTCCCGAAACGAAAATTGCACTTCGGGATTGACTGTCACCAAATCGCCCCGCAGAGAAGACAGTACATTCACAGCTTGATTATATTGCGCGATCGCCCCTTCTAGATTGCCCTGAGCCTTCCGAATCCGTCCGAGTTGCCACAATAATTGGTAAGCAATATCGGGAGACTGAAATGCCGGCGCTAAACTCAAAGCCTGGATGGTCAAATTTTCAGCCATAGAAGGCTGTTTTTGGAGTTCGTACAGCTTCCCACGAGTTCCTAAGATATAAGCTTGTATGCGCTTGTCGCCCAAACGGTGTGCTGGTTCCAAAGCTTCGGAGAGCATTTTGTCGATATTGCTCAAACTCGGAGTTGCGATCGGGGACTGTGCCAATTTGATCGAGCTTTCTGCTAGATTAATTCGAGCATAAAGTCCCGCGCGATTTGATGGAAATTGAGCAACTTGAGGTTGGATCGATCGCCACAAAACCCCTGCTTCCGACCAATTTTCGCGATCGGCCAACAGACTCAACTGATTCAACTTCGCCTGCATTCGTAGGGGCGATGCCCCCGTGCTCGCCCCATCCGATCGAGCATAATACAAAAGAGCCGATCGCTCCAAATCTGCCCGCTGTTGAGGACTTAAACCAGATTTATTACTTTTAGCCCGTTCCGTATTGCCAAGATTGAGATAAATTGCAGCCTCCTCCTGTCTGAGTCCCAAATTTTTCGCCACTTCCAGTCCTACTGAAAGTATCTCCTGAGAGCGATCGAGTTTCCCCAAAACCCGCAGCACCCTACCCAAAGCATTAATTCCCCGGATACTTTCAGGAGAAATAGACTGATTTTTCAAACTTGCCAAACTAGCATTTGAAACTTCACAAATTTTGTTTTCCAGCTTTAAAGAACCCAACAAAACTTTGCAAGATCTCGGATAAAGTCCGAGACTTTCCCAAGCCAGACTTTGATTAATTTGAATTTGAAACAACTGGTCTTTAGCATCAATTTGCTCAAAAATTTTAGCTGCTTGTGTCCAAATATCGATCGCCTCTTGAGTCCGTCCCCGTTCCAATTGCAGTTGTCCTTGAATATTCAGACTTAGCCCCAAAATCCCCTGCTGTTCGATAGTTTTCGGCAACTGACGCACCACCGACAAACTCGAATTGACCGCAATTTCAGCTTGCTCCCACTCAGTTAGTTGTCCAAAACTGGCAGCCAAATTGCTCAAAGCCGTGGCTCGATTCAGATTTTCCCCTTTGAGTTCAAACGCCACCGCTGCTTGCTGTAACAACGGCACAACCTCCGAAAACCGTTCCGAATTGTAAAGACTACGAGCTTGTCGAACAAGCTGCATCCCATCTGTCGGCTGAACTTGAGCAAATACCGGAGGAATAGAAATTGTCAGCAAACAGGAAATTAGAAATAACAGAATTGCTTGACGGAGCGATCGGGTGAATTTCATATACAAAAAATGATATTAAGCTGTTACGCATTTAAAATGGTATTGTAGGGTGCGTAGGGGCGAATGGCCATTCGCCCGTACAAGGCGTTTCCCATGTATAGTCAGTGTTCTACCCGTGGCACCCTACATGGATAGTTAGTGGTTTAAATGCGTAACAGCTTACAACCGCAGATATACACACTAATTAACCCTAATTCTTATTCTCAATCCGCGTTAATCCGCGTTAATCATCCTACATCTGCGGTTAAAAAAACCTCATTTCAACGCGGCAAACAAACAGGATTCTGCCGAGGATTCCGCCCCGAAGCAGTATATCCAGAATTATACCCAACCAGCGTCACATTCCCCTGAGAATTCATCACCCAACCTTGCGCCGGAATAACTTCTTTCCTCTCCCCTTCTTCATGGGGCAGGGCTGTTTCATTTTCCGTTGATGGGGTGATGGGGAGACGGGGTGATGGGGAGATGGGGTGATGAATTTCCGAAGCTCTTGAGT
>NZ_NXIB02000230.1 GCF_002412335.2 Tychonema bourrellyi FEM_GT703 | reverse complement strand
GGGGCACCGCCCCTACAAAACGATGATTTACCTGAGAATGAAACAGCCCTGCCCTCTCCCCCTCTCCCTCTCTAATACCATAGGCAATCTAGATGCAACAAAGCTTATATCATGTCTGAGTGCCACCGGAATGGATATCAATCGCCGATCGAACTGAGGAAACATGACGACCAATAACCCCAAAAAAATTACAATTAGAAATAAATCTTTCGAGTGGGGAAAACGCACTTATTTAATGGGCGTTTTGAATATCACCCCCGATAGTTTCAGCGACGGCGGCGATTTCAATACCATAGAATCGGCTTTAGCACAAGCTGAAAATATGGTAAAATATGGAGTTGATATTATTGATATTGGCGGTCAATCTACTCGACCCGGTGCTGCGGAAATATCCTTAGCAGAGGAGATCGATCGAGTCGTTCCTGTTGTAGAAATGCTGCGAAAAAAAGCAGATACTTTTGCAGATATACCTATTTCTATTGATACTACCAGAGCGCCGGTTGCGAAAGTGGCAATTGAAGCTGGAGCCGATATAATTAACGATATTTCGGGAGCTACTTTTGACCCAGAAATGCTGTCAACCGTTGCTAAATTAGCAGTACCAATAATTTTGATGCACCTGCGGGGAACTCCCCAAACGATGCAAACATTGACAGATTATCGCGATTTAATTGGGGAAATTGGCGAATTCTTACAGAGTCGAATTGCCGCAGCAGTTGCAGCCGGAATTGACAAATCTCAAATAATTATTGACCCCGGTATTGGCTTTGCTAAGACTTACGAGCAAAATTTAGAAATTCTCCGCGAGTTGCCAAAATTTCGTTCTTTAAACTGTCCGATTTTAGTCGGAGTATCACGAAAAAGCTTTATTGGACAGATTTTGAATCAACCATTAGCCAAACAAAGAGTCTGGGGGACAGCGGCGGCTTGTACAGGTGCGATCGCGAATTCGGCCGATATTTTGCGAGTTCACGATGTCAGAGAAATGCACGATGTCTGTCAGGTAGCCGACGCCATCTTCAGAAATCAGTCTTGAGTAGCCTGAGTATCGATAACTTTCATGTCCTCATGGGGAGAGTGCGGTTTAATATCAGACATAGAACCCATCAACTCATTCAGAGCTTCTGTCATATTTTTTGGGTCCATAAACAGAATTTTGGCGTTATCGCTTTCGCCCAATTTTTGTTGAGCATCTAAGTATTTTTCTGTTACTAAGTAATTCAAAACTTGCTTACTATTGGGATGAGAATCGAGAGCCTCCACTAAGAGTTTCATGTACTCCTTAGTACCAGTAGCTTTATTGACCATTGCTTGCCACTCGCTCTTGGTTGCTTGCTCCAATTCCATAGCTTCTTGCACCCTTTTTGGAGGTGTAATGCTTTGAATTTCGACCCGGATGACTTTGACACCCCAAGTTTCAGTAGCTTCGTCCAATTTCTTGAGTAACTGCTTATTCATTTCATCTCTGGAACCGAAAATCTCTTTCATCGGCAACCGACCAATTTCACCACGAAACGTAGTTAAAACTAAGTTGGCGATCGCATTTTCAATTTGATCGATTCCATAATAAGCTTTCTGCAAATTGACAACCCGCCAATATACCACAGCATCGACGTCGAGAACCACATTATCTACCGTGATGGCTGACTGAGGTTTAATATCTAAAACTCTTTCGCGGGTTGTGTCCACGCAGACGACTTTCTCTACCACGGGACTGATAAAGTGGAATCCGGGCTTGAGAGTGCGCTTATATTGGCCCAAACGTTCGACTAAAGCTTCGTCGCCACCGCTGACTATTTTCACACTTGAGTTAACAGCGTAGCCGAGGATGAGCGCAACGAGCATGGCGAGAATAGACTGCCCCATTTCTACTTTCCTGCTAAGGTTGACTGAGAATCGATCGGAATTCTACTCTAATTTAACTCAAAATATGCCACACAGTGCTAAAATATCTCGACTGTCAATAACTTCTTAATAGTTCGCCCCCATTTGCCCAGAGTCATAAAAAGCAGACTCTCAGAGGGCTTGTGAAACCCAGGATATCAACAATAAGTTTGCACAACATTATGAAAAACGATCGAGAGTTTCGCCTTTTGAAATTTTTTACCTGGATTATCCCAAGCATTTTGGGAATGGGAGGAATCGGCGCTTTGACAGTTGCACCAGTGGTACAAGCTGAACCCAGCACCGGGCAAATTTCCCAAAACTTGCAAGCGCAAAACGGACAGCAGCCAAGCCCCCGCAGCCCTGTTCGGGAAGTTATATCCTACGAGATGAAGGGAGACGAACTCAAGATTTGCAAGCAGCAAGGAAAGTCCGAGAAAAAGTGCGAAGTTGTAGCCAAAGGATACACCGTGGCATTGAGAACCGCCAATGACCTTTACAGTCAAGGAAACGCTGCTAATGCCGAAGTTTTGTACCGACAACTGATTGCTCGCTTTCCGAAACAGGGAGATGCTTACTACAAATTGGGGACTTTGCTGTCATCCCAGGGTAAAATGAGCGATGCGATCGCCCAATTCCAAAAAGCAATTGAAGTAAACCCGCAGCACGCCAAAGCTCACAACGATTTGGGCGTAGCGATGGCAAGTCAAGGGAAATTGCCAGACGCCATTGTGCAATGGAGACAAGCCATTAAAATTAACAGCCAATATCCCGATGCTTTAAACAATCTAGGAGTCGCCTTATACCAACAAGGGGCAAAGGAAGAGCAAGCAGAAGCAGTAGCCAGCCTCAAAAAAGCTCAGGAATTATTCGTCAAACAAGGTAGAGTTTCACAAGCCAAGAGAGTCGAGCAAATTTTGCAAGAAATTAATTCGCAATCTAGCGGTTCCTAAGCTGCATAGGTTTTGAGTCATGAATTATGCGTTATTGGTGATTAGGACAAACAAATAACTGATGACTAATGACTACTGACTACTGACTACTGACTTCCTAAAGCATTTCCTTCAAAACTTGTATAATCACATCGCCATCCACCCGATTGCTCACCGCAGCCTCACCCAAGCGCACCGGTAGCACAAACCGCACCTTACCATCCTGCACCTTTTTGTCCAATTGTAAACTCTTCAAAATCTCCTCGACATCCATACCTGCGGGCAACTTCGTGGGTAAACCAGCCTTGGCGAGCAAATCCAACTGACGCCCGTCGCACTCAGCATCCCACATTCCCAACTCCACAGCCAACCGACTAGACGCCACCATCCCGATAGCCACCCCTTCCCCGTGATTCACTAGCTTGTAGCCAGTCAAACTTTCCACCGCATGGCCTATGGTGTGTCCGTAATTCAAAATCGCCCGCACACCAGATTCCTTTTCGTCCTTGCTTACCACATCGGCCTTAGCTTGACAAGACCTGCTCAAAATTTCTGCCAACAAATCTGCCTTTACATAGCGCATCTGATCCAAACGCTTGCAACTCTCCAACTTCTCGAACAATTCAACATCCCAAATCACCCCGTACTTAATCACTTCCGCCATTGCGGATCGAAACTCCCTCGCTGGCAGAGTTTTCAGCACATCCGGGTCAATTAAAACCAAGCGCGGCTGATGAAAAGCCCCGATTAAATTCTTCCCCAAAGGATGGTTTACTCCCGTTTTGCCGCCGATAGCAGCATCAACCATCGCCAGCAGGGAAGTCGGGACTTGGACAACATTAATTCCCCGCAGCCAAGTCGCCGCGGCAAAACCCGTCATATCTCCAACCACACCGCCGCCCAAAGCTACCATTGTCGAGGAACGTTCTAAGCGGTTTTCTAAAGCCGCACCGTAAATCTTCTGCACTGAATTTAGAGTTTTGTACTGTTCCCCCGGTGGCAAAATGCAGTTATCGACCTGAAAACCTGCTGATTCTAGTCCAGCCGTCGCCCTTTCGCCATAATGCCGAAAAATCGACTGATTCGATACCAGTAGCACTTTTTTGCCCAAGTTCAGCCCACCCATCAAGCTGCCGAGTTCGTCTAAACCGCCCGATCGCACGCAAACATTGTAGGATTGTGGCCCCAAGTCAACTTTAATTACCGATTGCATATTTATGTATTTTAGATATTAGATTTTAGATTATAGTTCTTAATAGGTCTTTTTATTGGTTGTTTTGGAGAAATTGCAATGACTCTTAGCGGAATAATAACTTATTTCGGTCTGTTCGGCGGAATGCTGGGCTTGGCGACAGTGCTGATGTTTGGTCTGCGCGCTGTCAAACTCATCTAGTTTACTAATTTAGATGTGAAAACCAGAGGATTTTAATCTTTGGTAAAAGTACCGATCGGGCGAAGTATTTGCGTGAAAAATCTGTAGTTTTAGCTGTAGATTTACGGCGCAAGTGCGATCGCCCTAAATATCTTTCCATCCCTTATCAAAATTCAGAGGTTGAAAACCCCAGGTCGGCGAATTCTATTTCAAATTAAAGATATTGAGTCAACAGTTCAAGGTTGATAGTAAGGACTTTAGTCCCGATCGCATCACGCGCTTTTTGGTGGCAAGTATAACCCCGATGCTCACGCCACCAATTGCGATCGCCTTTTAGAGTGTCTTGAGCCACAAGTCCGGGGCGGACGCAGGCCGGTATTGTAAAACTTCATTCAGCTTATAGAACCCATTTGAGATCTTTTAGGCGACCGCTAGTCGTTTGAGCATCAGTCT
>NZ_NXIB02000022.1 GCF_002412335.2 Tychonema bourrellyi FEM_GT703 | reverse complement strand
TTCGATCCTAATTATTTGACTGCTACCCCTTGACAGGTCAAGACAGTATCTACAGTCAGGGGGCGGGTTTATTCAGATTGTTGGTACTTGTTAGATATTGTTGGTGAACCCGCCCCTACAGTCAGGGGGCGGGTTTATTCAGATTGTTGGTACTTGTTAGATATTGTTGGTGAACCCGCCCCTACAGTCAGGGGGCGGGTTTATTCAGATTGTTGGTACTTGTTAGATATTGTTGGTGAACCCGCCCCTACAGCTTGTTGACCGCCGGCCCAATATCTTAGTTTAAACTGAGATATTGCACCATTCTCAATTAGCTGTAGGGGCGGGTTCACCCACAGCCTCTCTGGTTGTAGATAGGTTAAATAAACCCGCCCTCCCCCACCAAAAATCCCCTTATTGACATTGGTGCAAGATATGAGTTTAAATGAACTACAGAGGACACAAAGAACACAACTGTCAACTGACAACTCACAACTGCCAACTAACTTCTTAAAATCCCATCGCTCCAGCTACTGCATCCAAAGTCGGAGCAATGCCACTTTTAAACTGATTGTTGCTGTGATTAATCGCCGTATCCGGGTCTTTCAAACCGTTACCAGTCAGCACACAAACCACCGTCGCTCCCGTCGGAACTTGGTCTTTTACCTTCAGCAAACCGGCCACAGAAGCTGCACTCGCTGGTTCGCAGAAAATCCCTTCCTGGGATGCTAGCAAACGGTAAGCGTCCAGAATTTCCTCATCCGTAACAGCGGAAAAACTGCCGCGACTGGCTTCGGAAGCGGCAACAGCCTGTGTCCAGCTAGCCGGGTTCCCAATCCGAATCGCCGTAGCCAGAGTTTCCGGGTGCGACACCGGCTTTCCCGTCACCAAAGGCGCAGCCCCCGCCGCCTGAAATCCCATCATCTTTGGTAAGCGCGAACATTTTTTAGCTTGATGGTATTGACAAAAACCCATCCAGTATGCTGTGATATTTCCCGCATTTCCGACGGGAATGCACAGCCAGTCGGGGGCATCGCCCAAAGCATCCACGACTTCAAAAGCTCCCGTTTTCTGGCCTTCCAATCGGTAAGGATTCACCGAATTTACCAATGTCACGGGGTAGTTGACGGCCATTTCGCGGACAATTTCTAAAGCCCGATCGAAATTTCCTTGAATCGAAATCACTTCCGCACCGTACAACAAAGCTTGGGCCAACTTGCCCAAAGCCACGTAACCTTCGGGAATCAAGACGAAAGCGCGCATCCCCCCGCGTCGAGCGTAGGCGGCCGCTGCTGCCGAAGTATTGCCCGTACTGGCGCAAATTACCGCCTCAGCACCAGCTTCCTTGGCCTTGGAAATCGCCATTGTCATCCCCCGGTCTTTGAAACTACCAGTGGGGTTGAGGCCGTCGTATTTGACCAGGACGCGCACGTCTCTACCGATGAGAGCGGCGATCGCAGGTGCTGGAATTAAGGGAGTATTGCCTTCTTGGAGTGTCACTACCGGCGTGGTTGCAGTCACCGGCAGGTAGGGGCGATAAGCTTCGATCAAGCCCGGCCAGCCGTAGTGTTTCGGCTTCGCTGCGCGGGCAGCAGAGTTATGAGCAGAGTCAGTTACAGGTAGAATCAGGGTCACGATGTCAATGGTTTTGAGGCAATGGCCAAGGAATTTACACCAATTTTAGCTCGATCGGTTAATTTGATGTTTAATACGATCGGTTCAGGTTAAAGTAACTTAATGGTGTGAATGTGTAGATATGTCTACTCAATTACTAATGTCAAATAATTCTTCCACTCTTTCTCGGCCTCAAATCACGGCTAGCAATCCCGAAATGGCTAGTTCTTCTAACCTTGCGATCGGTTTTACCCGCAAAGTAGAGTCTGTGAAGTCCCCGTACCAAGCCGACCATCAAGTTAAATTTCTGCACCTGCAAGCAGAAATCGAATCTTTGCTGCTGCAAGTGCAAACCGTCAAACAGCGACGCTCTATAGCCTACTCTCAAGTTGCGATCGCCCAAAATTCTGTTGATAGCAACAAAAATTAGTAGTAGCAACTCGTGCTAATTGTGCCACCCCTGTGGTATAAAAAGTAAAGTTTTGTTAACCGCATTGTTTTTTTAACCAAAACTGCTAGCCATCTAATCAGCGGCTAGCGATAGTTAGCATTTGTTAAAACTGAGATGTTGCACCATTCTCAATTAGCCTTTTATGAACAGGCTTTCCGGCCTGTTCCACAAGAAAATTCATCTACTGTGGAACGGGCATCTTGCCCGTTGTTGACAATGGTGCAAGATGTGAGTTAAAACGCGATCGCCTAAAGCTCAACTCGTCTGCCGCTTGCTGGCAATGAGCTGAACCTTTACTGTGATTTTTTAGGCGCTAATTTTGTTAAGCCATCGAGATGGTATACGGAGAGTCGAAATTAATTTATGACAGCATCGATCGAAAAACCACTAAATTTGACATCCGCAAGTGACACTTCCAACTTGCGCCTCAAAGATATTCTCAAAACCCTGCCGCGAGAAGTATTCGTCAAAAACCCCCGCAAAGCTTGGACAAAAGTCATCATCAACGTTTTGCTAGTTGCTGTCGGTTATTGGGGCATAGCAGTATCGCCTTGGTTTCTACTACCCCTGATGTGGATTTTCACAGGTACCGGATTAACAGGTTTTTTTGTGATCGGGCACGACTGTGGACACCGCTCATTTGCTAACCGCCGCTGGGTAAACGATTTAGTCGGACATCTAGCATTTTTGCCATTAATTTACCCATTTCACGCATGGCGACACGGACACAATTATCACCACAAGCACACCAACAAAATTGGCGAAGATAATGCTTGGCAACCCATGACAGCAGAGGATTACGCTGCTGCTCCCAAGGTTTTACAAATAGCTTATAGTTTAATATTCGGTCGGCTGTGGTGGGTTGGCTCGATCGCCCATTGGGCAAAAGTGCACTTCATGTGGTGGCGCTTCAAAGGCAAACAACAACAAGAACAAGTCCGGTTTTCTGTGTTAGTAGTTTTAATCGGTGCTGCGATCGGATTTCCGATTTTAATTGCTACAACCGGAATCTGGGGATTCGTCAAATTTTGGTTACTGCCCTGGATGGTTTACCATTTCTGGATGAGCACTTTCACCATTGTTCACCATACAGCACCAGACATTTCATTCAAAGAACCTTCAGAATGGAACGAAGCTGAAGCCCAACTATCGGGAACAGTTCACTGCGATTATCCCCGCTGGGTAGAGTTCCTGTGCCACGACATTAACGTCCACATTCCCCACCACCTTTCAACTGCTATTCCCTGGTACAACTTGCGCCTAGCCCACAGCAGCTTGAAGGAAAACTGGCAAGATCATCTCTACGAAACAGAGTTTTCTTGGGCTTTAATGAAGCGAATTGCCGACAACTGTCACCTGTACGATCCGTCGGGCGGTTATCTGACATTGGAAGAGTTTGAAGCTCAAACTAAGTAGTCAGCAGTCATTAGTCAGCAGTGATTAGTTATTGGTCATTGGTTATTGGTTACTGGTTATTTGCTACGAATTACAAATGACCAATGCCCAATGCCCAATGCCCAATGCCCGATTCGCAATGAAACATGAATTTTAATCCCAATAACTGCCGCAACGAAAGCGAAGTAGAAACAAAACTCATAGTCAGTTATTTATTGCCAAAGTTAGGCTATACCCCCGATACTTGGCACCAGGAAATATCCTTTGGGAATATTCGCCTAGACTTCCTATCTTTTGCCACCCAAGCTATCCCAATAGTCATCGATGCTGACTCGCCGATGAGCGTAATAATTGAGGCGAAACATCCCAAGGAAAATTTAGACCGCCACATCAGGAGACTGAAGCGTTACTTAACAAGTTTAAGCATTCGGTACGGATTGATCACCAATGCTAAAGAAATTAGAATTTACGAAAGAGTAGCCGATGATATTCAGCTAGTCTTTAAATGTGCTGGACAAGATATTGAAACTAAAATTGATGAAATTTACGCTTTAGTTGGTAGAGATAGTTTGAAATTTGTAAAAAATCAAGACAATCTCGAACTAGAAGATCATAAAATTAATTTAGTTAGTCCTGAGTTAATTAGCGAAGTCCCTGTACAACCAGACAATTCCGCTACCGCAGAACCCAATCAAAATCAAATCTCAGAACCGGAAATAGTACCAGTATATACAGAAACCAAGCCAGAGATTCAGTTAAAAATTAAACCAGAAATTAAATTAGATATGGTTTTTCAAACCACAACCCAAAATACCATGAAAATCATTGCAGTCTACCACAATAAAGGCGGAGTGGGCAAAACTACAACCGTAGTCAATTTAGCAGCAGCCCTCAGCAAGCAAGGTAAAAGAGTCTTGGTAATAGACTTAGATAGTCAAGCCAATACAACATTTGCCACAGGCTTAGTCAAATTTGATGACGAAGAACAAGATGATTTGAAAGATTGCAACATTTTTCACGTTTTGCAGTCAGAAGATGGTTACTCGATCGCCGAAGTAGCTCGCAAGTCTAATTTTTGTAATCCCACAATAGATGTGATTCCTTCTCATATTGATTTAATGCAATATGAAACCGAAATCAATAACCTAGATTACAGCCGAATGATTTTAATTCAAAAACTCGCAGAAGTACAGAATAAATATGATATCGTACTGATCGATACGCCGCCATCTTTAAATTTTTACGCTAGAGTTGCCCTGAATTCATCAGATTATGTAATTATTCCTTCTGATTTAAAACCTTTTGCAAATCAAGGACTGATTAATGTCAAGGAATTTATCAAAAAAGTTAATGGATTCAAAAAAACAATTGGCAAGAAACCACTAGAAATTTTAGGCATCCTGCCTTGCAAAATCTCAACTAATACTAAATTTGTACAGTATAGTTTGCCCAAGCGGAGGGAGACAATTCCCAAACGCTACGGCCTTGAAATCATGGACAGCGTAATTTACGAGAGAGACGATTTGGCAAAGTGTGCAGAACAATTTCAAATCGTGGGAAATATGGAAATCGCCGATCCCATTTCAGTGCTCGACTTTAAGCCTGATTGCATCGCTTCCCAAGAATTTGAAATGCTAGCACTCGAAGTTTTGGAAAAAATAGGTAAAAACTAATGAAAAAATTATTTCCGTCACTGGTTGCAGTGAAAAGAATTACATCCGCAGTGCCACGTTCCAATTTTGCAGAGGCTGATTTGGAGAGATTAGCGAGACTAATTTTAGAGTCAGGAGGATTGATTAATCCGATAATTGTTCGCCGAAACGGTATGGATGCTTACGAAATAGTAGACGGAGACTTTGAATACTATGCGGCGGCGAGGGCAAAGGAAATAGAACCTCTCAAAGGCGAGACAATCGGAGCCTTCATCCTGGAAGAAGAAAATGAAAAACTTCTCCTCGAACAACTTGAAATTCACAGAAAAACCGCAATCATTGATAATCCAAGTGCAAATAAGGTTCCGCAACAGTCCTCCAGCTTTGAACAGCGGCTGACAAATATTGAAACTCGATTGGAAAACAGAATTAATGAATTGAAAGCCGAGTATACGCGGGAAAAACAGGCGCTGATAGAGAGGGTTAAAGATGTTGAAAGCCGGATTCCAAAACCTGTTCCGCTGTTGGAAGCACTCAACACTCAAGATAAATTCAAATTGGCTACAAATTTGAAAAATGCTGGGATCAAAGCTCAAATAATAGAACAAATCATCAAACAGCGAGATTTGGAGCCGTTCGCATCTTTTGAAAATGTGTTGGAACGCATGAAAGGTAAAGGGTTAGGCGATAAAACAATGATTAAGCTTATTGACAAGTGGCAAAAAAATATATAATATGATGTCCCTTCTAACAACCAATTTTATTACAACTATCGGATATCTAACCGAGATATTAAAACATTGCTAAAATAGAAGCACAACCTCTGACACCAAACCAAGCCGCCATGTTCGTTACCGCAGAATTAGCTACTTCCCAAGACATCCCAAAACGTGTTATCTTCCCGACAGGCGATTTATACAGTGATGAACCTCCCTTGGAAACTGAACTGCATCTGCGACAAATCATCTTGCTCCTGCAATGCCTAGATTGGCTGTGGCGAGATAGAAACGACTTTTATGTTGCCGGCAATCTCACGATTTATTACAGCCAGAATCAACGTAAATCGGAAGACTTTCGGGGTCCAGACTTTTTTGTGGTACACGGAACCGATCGCAAACCTCGAAAAAGTTGGGTAGTCTGGGAAGAAGAAGGAAAGTATCCCAATGTGATTGTAGAAATGCTGTCACCAACAACAGCTAATACCGATCGCGAATTCAAGAAAAAACTCTATCAAGACATATTTCGCACCCCTGACTACTTTTGGTTCGATCCATATACTTTAGAATTTGCTGGGTTTCATTTGGTGGATGGCGAATACCAACCGCTACCAGAGAATTCGTCAGGACATTTGTGGAGTCAGCAGCTTAATTTGTTTCTGGGAATTCATCAGAAAAAATTACGATTTTTTACGGCTTCGGGAGAGTTAGTTCCTACTCCCGAAGAATCGGCTGATTCAGAACGTCAACAAAAGGAATTAGCTCAACAACGAGAAGATTCTGAACGTCAGCAAAAAGAGTTTGCTCAACAACGAGCCGATCGCCTTGCCGCTAAATTACGAGAATTAAACATCGATCCTGATACAATTTAGCGATCGCGCTTTTGATGCAAACTATCTTGATTTAACCGGGCTTCAAAATAAAAAGCTAAAATAGAAGCACAACCTCTGACACCAAACCAAGCCGCCATGTTCGTTACCGCAGAATTAGCTACTTCCCAAGACATCCCAAAACGTGTTATCTTCCCGACAGGCGATTTATACAGTGATGAACCTCCCTTGGAAACTGAACTGCATCTGCGACAAATCATCTTGCTCCTGCAATGCCTAGATTGGCTGTGGCGAGATAGAAACGACTTTTATGTTGCCGGCAATCTCACGATTTATTACAGCCAGAATCAACGTAAATCGGAAGACTTTCGGGGTCCAGACTTTTTTGTGGTACACGGAACCGATCGCAAACCTCGAAAAAGTTGGGTAGTCTGGGAAGAAGAAGGAAAGTATCCCAATGTGATTGTAGAAATGCTGTCACCAACAACAGCTAATACCGATCGCGAATTCAAGAAAAAACTCTATCAAGACATATTTCGCACCCCTGACTACTTTTGGTTCGATCCATATACTTTAGAATTTGCTGGGTTTCATTTGGTGGATGGCGAATACCAACCGCTACCAGAGAATTCGTCAGGACATTTGTGGAGTCAGCAGCTTAATTTGTTTCTGGGAATTCATCAGAAAAAATTACGATTTTTTACGGCTTCAGGAGAGTTAGTTCCTACTCCCGAAGAATCGGCTGATTTTGAACGTCAACAAAAGGAATTAGCTCAACAACGAGAAGATTCTGAACGTCAACAAAAAGAGTTTGCTCAACAACGAGCCGATCGCCTTGCCGCTAAATTACGAGAATTAAACATCGATCCTGATACAATTTAGCGATCGCGCTTTTGATGCAAACTATCTTGATTTAACCGGGCTTCAAAATAAAAAGCTAAAATAGAAGCACAACCTCTGACACCAAACCAAGCCGCCATGTTCGTTACCGCAGAATTAGCTACTTCCCAAGACATCCCAAAACGTGTTATCTTCCCGACAGGCGATTTATACAGTGATGAACCTCCCTTGGAAACTGAACTGCATCTGCGACAAATCATCTTGCTCCTGCAATGCCTAGATTGGCTGTGGCGAGATAGAAACGACTTTTATGTTGCCGGCAATCTCACGATTTATTACAGCCAGAATCAACGTAAATCGGAAGACTTTCGGGGTCCAGACTTTTTTGTGGTACACGGAACCGATCGCAAACCTCGAAAAAGTTGGGTAGTCTGGGAAGAAGAAGGAAAGTATCCCAATGTGATTGTAGAAATGCTGTCACCAACAACAGCTAATACCGATCGCGAATTCAAGAAAAAACTCTATCAAGACATATTTCGCACCCCTGACTACTTTTGGTTCGATCCATATACTTTAGAATTTGCTGGGTTTCATTTGGTGGATGGCGAATACCAACCGCTACCAGAGAATTCGTCAGGACATTTGTGGAGTCAGCAGCTTAATTTGTTTCTGGGAATTCATCAGAAAAAATTACGATTTTTTACGGCTTCAGGAGAGTTAGTTCCTACTCCCGAAGAATCGGCGGATTTTGAACGTCAACAAAAAGAGTTTGCTCAACAACGAGCCGATCGCCTTGCTGCTAAATTACGAGAATTAAACATCGATCCTGATACAATTTAGCGATCGCGCTTTTGAGCCAAATTTCCTCTGTTTAAGCTAGTTTAGGCGATCGCATATCCCGTATGTTGCCGAACATGATACGGATGAAACCCTAAAACTATCAAATCTTTAGGCACTCCTAATTCTACAAGTTCTGCGGTAATTCCCGTTTCTATACCATCTTGTTGAATCCAAATTTTGCCGTCCATAATTTCCACATGGACGATACAGTCGTGAATTCTTTTAGCACCCTCCCAGCCTTCGTGCATCAGTAAAAAATTATTTTGTTCGCGGTCAACGATAACGCTGCTTTTAATTTCTCCATATTGGTAAGGAATCTGGGCATAACCATCTAAGATGTTCTGAATAAATTGGCGATATTCATCTAGTCTATCCATCTGACAATTGTCTCCTTTAACGAATCAAAAACTATTAACTTAAATCTTTTTTTGTCTAACAAAACCTGGCCGATGGGCTCAGAAAAAATTTCCCCATAAACTTCTGCACGGATTGCCAGATATATTATCCGTTCTGGTTCCGATTGCTCTAGAATATCTTCATAGACAATATACTGTCCAACAGCTTCTTCTAAGTCATAAACTGGTGAAACACTTACAAGACTTTTTACTTTTACAGCAATTTTGCGACCTTGCTTTTCGGCAGCAAATAGTTTTTCAGCGCCCAAATCGACGCTGAGAGTACGTTTACCAATTTTTAAGGGTAGAGGATCGTTTGTTATTGTCCACCCGTCCTTTTCTAGAGCTGTTCTGACATTATTATAGTAGATGTCTTTTGCTGGCATATTCTAAGCTGATCCATCAACTATTACCCTAATTATACAATAACACAATGCTTTTCAGACATCATAGTTCATCAATTAAAACTACTTATCGATCGCATTTCAATACCAATTAAGGATAATATTTTTGATATTGTCCGAGCAAACAGGAGTCGTGACAGTTTACAAAATCCACCTATAAATGAATGATGACCAATAAGTTCTTGATGGTACAAGCCCCCAGATTTATCGGTGGAATCAATCCAAAACCCAAAATCTAAAATCTTCAAGCCCCCGAATTTATCCGTGGGGTCAATCGAAAATCCCAAATCCAAAATCTAAAATCGAATGACTAATCCTATCTACCCCGGCATTACACTCAGCAACCACTACCGCATTGTCCGCGAATTGGGACAAGGCGGCTTCGGGCGCACCTACCTTGCAGAAGATGCTCACCGATTCAACGAACCCTGCGTTTTAAAAGAATTCGCGCCCCAAGTACAAGGGAGTTACGCTTTACAGAAATCCGAAGAACTCTTCGAGAGAGAAGCGGGAGTCCTCTACAAGCTGAAACACAACCAAATTCCGAACTTCCGTGAACTATTTCGAGTTAATATTAGCGATCGAGGCTACCTATTTCTCGTCCAAGATTATATACCAGGACAAACATACCGCTTTTTGCTAGATGCCCGCAAACGTAACGGTTCGCGGTTCATCGAGGCGGAAATCAATCAACTGCTGATCCAGCTTTTGCCCGTACTCGAATACACTCACTCCTTGGGGGTGATTCACCGCGACATCTCCCCGGATAACCTGATTCTGCGTTCGTCTGACGGGATGCCGGTACTAATCGACTTCGGCGGGGTAAAAGAAGTCGCCGCCACCGCAGAGTCTCTGTTCGCTGAGACTAACGCCACTCCCGCCCCCGCGACTCGGATTGGCAAACTCGGTTACGCCCCAGCCGAACAGATGCAGATGGGGATCGTTTGTCCCCACAGCGATTTGTATGCTTTGGCGGCAACGGTTTTGGTATTGCTGACAGGGAAGGAACCGCATCAGTTGCTCGACAGTTATACCTTGAATTGGAATTGGCGATCGCAATGTTCTGTCTCTCCAAATTTGGCTCTGGTGTTGGATAAAATGCTCGCTCACGGGCCGGGCGATCGCTATTCCTCGGCTCGCGAAGTTTTGCAGGCTCTCTCTGGTAATCCGCCTTCAGTGCCTCCCTCACAGGTGACACAAGCCCCGCCGGAGTTGCAGCCGATAGCTGTACCGCCCCCGAAACTGCCTGGAATTCCGGTTTCAATGAGTAATATTCGGAGTCAAGAAAAGTTGCCGGCTTGGAAGATGGTTTTGCTGGTGGTGGCGGTGCTATCAAGTATGGGGGGAGTTGGCTGGTTTGCGGGTAATTATTTGTTAAATCTGCAATCTAAAGTGCAGAAAATTCCTGTGGCTACTGGCCCGAAGCGTCAGCAAGAAGATGCTTTGCACGATCGCTTTCAACGACTAGAAATTGACGATAAATTTTATAATGGTTACGTTAGTCTTGTGGACGAGACTTTCTATAAAAAATACCCAGAATTGGGAGGAAGGCTGTTAAAAGAAGGTGAGGACGATCGCAATTGGCGCGAAAAGTGGCAAAAAATCGGTGACGAGTTACTTGACAAATTGGAAAATATCAGCACTAATGCTAGAAAACGGTTGGGAAGTTATGACGCCAGTGATATCTCGCGCCGGAAAGCAGAAGTTAACAAGCTCAATTTGAGCAGTCGCGCACTGAACGATTTGGCTGATGCTAAGTTTTTTCATTTGTTTCCAGAAGAGCGGCGCGATCGAGATATCCTTAATTTGGCGATCGGACAAATTTGGCAAGCAATTAGTAGCGACAGCCTCGAAGCCTTACAAGCCGGAGCAAGCATCGAAAGCATAGAATTTGAGAACCGAGCTTCTAGCAAAACCCTCAAAGACAATCTCAAACCAGGAGAAGGGAAAGCTTACATAGCCAGACTCGCCCAAAATCAAACTCTGCGGGTGAATTTGCAAGCTCCGCGCAAATCCACTCTCCTGTCAATTTATACTCCAGGGCGGACAAAAGGTGCGCGGGCTTTGCTCGAAGATGCAGAAGGACTTAGTTGGTCAGGATTGCTGGATGATGCAGGTTACTATGAATTCGTAGTAGTTTCTAAATCCTCAGAGCCTATTTCCTATGAGTTGAATCTGGCTGCGGAATAACTGCTATAGGGCTGACGCTAAAAACCCGGTTTCTGCCTCAATATTTATCGAAAAAACGACGATTTTTGGAAGAAACCGGGTTTTTGGCATCCAGGACTATGCTATTGACGTTGAAGAAAACCCAGGTAATAATAGGTAATAGTAATCATATGAGTTTTCAGGTTCAGAAAAAAATATGCTGAGATTTGCGATCGTAGCTTTAGTGACCTTAGAGTTAGTATTGCTGACAGCACTAGGAATGAATCCAGCCAATGCGACAGTCAGCAACCCCGAATTTTACAGTTGGAACTTTGCTTCTGTAGGTAGCAGCGAACTTGTGTGTAAAAAAATGGTAGTCGCCCCCCAAAACTTAGTTCTTCCGTCATCGCCCATGCAGGCGGTTAGTATCAGTTCAGCTATTGTGGATGAAAAGTTTTGTGCGAAATCCACTAAGCCTTTGAAATAAGGTTGTGAATCAGTTTTTGCCGCTAGCAACCGAGTGATGTTGTTGGCGGCAGTTTTTATTAGCGAAAAACTGCTCTTAAATCCTATAGGACTTAATCAGAACTAATAGGCCGTAAGATTAAATGAACCGCGAAGGCACTAAGGACGCGAAGGAAGAGAAAGAAGGAAATGCAGTTATTCCTTCGCGATCTTCGCGTCTTCGCGGTTCATTCAAATAATTAAAAAGCGCTATAATTATTGATATAAAATCTGTTGGGAACGTAGTGTAGCGAAGCATCTCTGAGATGCTTCGCTACGCTCAGGATGACAGAATATGGCGGCTGACGCACCCTACAAACTACAAGAGATCACTCCAAATTCAAAACACAATAAGGAAAACGAGTCGTCACACAAACCACCGGGCCAATATTCGTACCCCGCAAATTGGCACGTTCCAAATCAGCCTGACGGAAATCCCTCGCCGCATCTAGATTTGTACCACTCAATTGAGCTTTCGGAAGCCTAGTATTAGACAAAATAGCATTCTGCAAATTCGTATCGCGCACATCCGCAAAAGACAAATCTGCCCCACTTAAATTCGCTCGACTTAAATTAACTCTAAAAAGTAGCGATCGCCTTAAATCCGTATTCGATAAATTAGCTTGAAGCAAATAAGATTCTGCCAAATTAGCCGAAAAAAGCTTAGCACCACGCAAATCAGCCATCGTCATATTTGCCCTACTCAAAAAAGCATTAGACAAATTGGCACTTCGCAGATTAGCACTATCCAAATCAGCACCATACAAATCAGCATTAACTAAATTAGCACCAGCCAAATTAGCATCAGTTAAATCCGCTTGAATCAAATTAGCTTCATACAGATTTGCTCCGCTTAAATCAGCCCCTTTCAACTTAGCTCTATACAAGCTAGCCTTGAAAAGATCGGCATTTCTCAAATCGCAGCCCTCACATTCCTTAGTTTCCAACAATTGCCGGACATGATCGGCATTTTGAGCTTTCACCGGAACTGCTAGCCAAAGGGAGGCTAAAATTGTCGTTACAGTCGCTAAGATTTTAACTTTCATAAACAAACCTCACAAGTTCCATGTTTTTCAAGTATATGCCAGATTTATAAATCCCCGTAGGGACACGGCAATGCCGTGTCCTAATTAATTAAGTAAGGAGACGGCATTGCCCATTAGTGTCAACTTAAGCTCAAACCTAGTCACAGATTGCTGGCAAGACTATTAAATCTAGATCCCCCCTAGCCCCCCTTAAGAAGGGGGGGATAAGAGTCCGATCAAAGTCCCCCTTCTTAAGGGGGATTTAGGGGGATCTAGACTTGGCTATGAACCAGAGATACCAAGGCTTTCAGGCTTAAGTTGACACCAATGGGCATTGCCGTGTCCCTACTACTTAATTAAGCGTCGTCTAAAGCCGCAACACCAGGCAATTCCTTACCTTCAAGCAGCTCCAAACTAGCACCGCCACCAGTGGAAATGTGGCTCATTTCTGCGCCCAAATTCAACTGTTCGACAGCCGCCACCGAGTCACCACCACCGATGATTGTGGTAGTACCAGTTTTAGTGATTTCAGCCAAAGAATGAGCGATACCTTCAGTTCCCGCAGCAAACTTCTCCATCTCAAACACGCCCATCGGCCCGTTCCAGATGACTGTTTTGCAATCAGCCAAAGCAGCTTGGAAAGTTTTTACAGAATCCGGGCCAATATCCAAACCCATCCAACCGTCGGGAATGTTCTCAACGGAGACGATTTGAGTGTTAGCATCAGCAGCAAACTTGTCAGCAACTATCACATCAGTAGGTAACAGAAAAGTAACTCCTCGTTCCTTCGCCTTAGCTTCCAAAGACTCCGCCAATTCTAGCTTGTCATCTTCCACCAAAGACTTGCCAACATTCAAGCCACGAGCTTTGTAGAATGTGAAAACCATGCCACCGCCCAACAGCAATTTGTCGCACTTTTCCAACAGTTTTTCGATGACTCCAATCTTGCTAGAAACTTTGGAACCGCCGATGATAGCAGCTAAAGGACGTTGAGGATTGTCGATCGCACTACCAAGATACTGCAATTCCTTCTCCATCAAAAACCCAGCCACAGAAGGACTCAGATACTTAGTCACACCCTCAGTAGAAGCATGAGCCCGGTGAGCAGTTCCAAAAGCATCATTGACATACAAATCGGCCACAGAAGCTAACTTCTTAGCAAATTCTGGGTCATTTGCTTCCTCTTCTGGATAAAAGCGCACATTTTCCAGCAAAATCACATCGCCTTCTTGCATCGCCTCGACTGTAGCAGCGACTTCATCGCCGATGCAATCATCAGTTTTTTTGACTTCTTTACCCAACAATTCCGACAGTCGCTTAGCAACCGGAGTCAAACGCAACTTCTCGGTTACGCCCTTGGGACGGCCGAAGTGGCTGCACAAAATCACCTTAGCGCCCTTGGAGGCCAAATCTTGAATTGTCGGCAGAGCAGCCCGGATGCGAGTATCATCGGTGATACTGCCGTTGTCGAGTGGCACGTTAAAGTCCGCCCGCACGAGTACCCGTTTTCCCGATAAGTCCGATGCCGATAAATTTGCTAGAGTTTTTTTTGTCACAGGATTAACCTCCTAATATGTGTTTTTTGTTGAATTCCGTTGAAATGGTGGCACTTGTCACTTGCACTGGGCCTCGGACGCATTCGATCGCGCCCTACAAAAAACGGAAAATAGAACAAATGGCGCTGATTCGCTTAACCTAAACATTTTATCGGACTCCGTGTCCCGGAGATGTGCAGTATGTTCAAGACAGTCTTATTTCCAGTAGATCAAAGCCGAGAAGCCCGCGAAGCCGCCGAAAAGGTTGTCAATATTGTGAAAACCTATGGTGCTCGTTTAGTGATTCTGTCGGTAGTCGAACCCCCAGCCGAGGCTGGCGAGTCCCCACCACGAGAAGCAATGGCTTCCCCCGAAGCAGTGGCCAAGCTGCTGTCTGATGCCCAAGCGATGTTCTCTCAGCAGGGAATTCAAGCTGAAATCATTGAACGGGAAGGCAAACCTGCTTTCACGATTTGCGATGTGGCTGACGAGATTGGGGCTGATTTGATTGTGATGGGCTGTCGAGGGATGGGTTTAACTGATGATGGGGCGTCTGACAGCGTTACCAGTCGGGTGATTAATCTGTCTCCTTGTTCCGTTTTGATTGTGCCTTAGTCAGTTGGCAGTTGACCGTTGACCGTTGACGGTTGACGGTTGACCGTTGACGGTTGACGGTTGACGGTTGACGGTTGTCATTAAACCACTAACCAATAACAAGTAACAAGTAACAAGTAACCAATAACAAGTAACAAGTAACAAGTAACCAATAACCAATAACAACAGTCAACAGTCAACAGACAACAGTTAACAGTCAACAGTCAACAGTCAACAGTCAACTAACTAATGAAAATTCACTGGTATCCCGGTCACATTGCCAAAGCTGAACGGGCATTAAAAGAACAATTAAAGCGGGTAGATGTGGTGCTCGAAGTCCGAGATGCTCGCATTCCTTTGGCTACTCACCATCCCCAAATGCAGACTTGGGTGGGTAGCAAAGCACGAATATTAGTTATTAATCGGATGGATATGATTTCGCCTCGATTGCGCCAGGAATGGGAGGCATGGTTTGAGGCAAGGGGTGAAGCGGTTTATTTTACTAATGCCGGACACGGACAAGGAATAGATGCTTTGGCGGATGCTGTACAGAATGCTGGGGTGCAACTCAATCAAAGAAGATTCGATCGCGGTATGCTTCCTCGTCCAGTTCGGGCGGTGGTGATTGGCTTTCCCAACGTGGGAAAATCTGCTTTAATTAATAGACTTTTGGGACGAAAGGTGGTAGATAGTGCGCGCAGGGCTGGAGTAACGCGATCGCTCCGATGGATTCGGATTTCTGACGAAATTGAGCTATTAGACACTCCTGGAGTGATTCCCACCCGAATTAACAATCAAGACAATGCCCTAAAGTTAGCTATTTGTGAAGATATTGGCGAAGCAGCTTATGACAATCAGGTAGTAGCTGCGGCTATGGTAGATTTGCTCCTGGGGCTGGAAGCTACTGATGATACTTTGATATCAGTATCTGGTTTTAAATCTAGATATAAATTAGATGCTTTATCTACTAATGGTGAAAATTATTTACACGAGATAGCTAAGGACAGGCATCAAGGAGATGTGGAACGAATGGCGCGGCAGATGTTGAATGATTTTAGAACTGGTGTTTTGGGTCAGCTTCCTTTGGAGTTACCGCCGTTTTTGTCGGATGAATCACCTAATAGTTCAAAAACAGAAGTATGATAGAATACTTAGATACCCGACTTTTTTAAGAAGTCAGGTCTCTAATTTGCCATCTGAAATTCTACCAAAAATAACCTTTTTCCACAGTGGTTTGGCGCTTAGTAGAGTCATATTTAAGTAGGTAGCTGTGGGCGATCGCCTCCAACTCTTGCAGCTTATCATATTCTACTTTGCTAATTTCGGTGTCGGTAGAAAGCAGGATGACTTGGTGGCTGGCTGAGGGGAAATAGCGTTCTACAAGGTTGTTTCGGTGGGAGGAGTCGAGGCGGCCCAGGGGAGTGTCGATCGCAACTGGTAACAATCTACCCGATACTCTGGCCAATCCCCACAAAAAGGCGATCGCCAATAGTTGTTTTTCCCCGGCGGAAAGTCGGTGTTTCGGTACCAGTTTGCCTTCAGTATCATAGATGGAAAGGCTGAAGGTTTGGGTATCTATAGCTACTCTGTGCACCAAATCAGTTTTGTGCAAAAGGTAGCGGAAACAGTCGGTAATTTCCACTTCGAGTTTGTTGAGTTTCTTGAGAGTCAGTTTTTCTTTAAACTGTTTGAGAGTGGCTTGAGCTTTGGCGATAGATGCGATGATATGTTGGCTATTTCTGATAGTAATGTATTCGCTGCTGTAGGTTTCTAGTTCCTTTTGATTTTTTGCTAATTCTTTGTCTAATTCGTCGATACGGCGGTTAGCTGATTCTACGTCTGCGGCCGCGTTTGCGACGGCTTTTTGGGCATTTTTAACTGCTAATTCTAGTTTATCATAGGCTTCGGGGGATGCTGCGGCCGCGAGTTGTCTGTCTGTGAAGTCGATTTCTGATTCGATGTTTTTGATTTCTGCTATTTGTTGGGCGGTGGCGATTTGCTGGGCTTGAATTTGATAGCTAAGCAGATTTTCTAGTTGCTGAATACTGTTGTCATCGGCATTCATCCAGGGCGAAATGTCTGTTCCCGCTTGCTGTTCGAGTTCTTTGTCTTCTTGGCGGATGAAGTCTTGAATTTTGTCTAATTGTGCGGGATTTAATGAGATTTCGGCGATGTAGTTGAGGAGGCGATCGCTTCTTTGTTTGATGACTTCTTGGGCGATTTTTGCTTGCTGCTGGCTAGCTTCTGTTTCTGCTTGGGTTTTCGCTGCGGTTAGTAGGGGAGAAATTAGGGCTAGTGGTAGCGTATTTGAGGCTAATTCCATCATGGCTTGACGGGTTTTTTCTGCCTGATTTTTGTAGTTGTTTAGTTGTATGTCTAGTTGACTGCGATCGGCAGCAATTTTTCCACCTTCAGAAATGAATTTATCGGATGCTTGTTGCTGATTTTTTTGAGCTTTCTCTAATTGGTTTTTAAAGCTGGCTTGCTTTTCTGTTTCTAAGTCTTTTTTAGCAGTAATTTCTTTGAATATTCCCTCAATTTTCTCTAAAGTTGCCAAGTCTTTTTTGCCCGCAATTTCTTTGCGCTTGCGGCCGGCTAAAATCTCTAAATCGACTGCGAGACGTTCTGCAAGTTCCAAACCTAAAAGAGATTTAATCGCCCCGACTACAAATTCTGGCGGGGTTTCGAGTTCGGCGAGTTCTTTTACTTGTTCGCCGTCAAACAAAAATAGGTTAGAGATTCCAACTGGTAAAAGAGTTTCAATGTATTCATCCCAGGTGTTGCTAATTGCTTTGTCCGCCCACCAATCGGTGACAACTTCGCTGTATATGAGGATGCTTAAGGTGTCTTTGGTATCGGCTGGTTTCCAGTATCTAACTATTTTGAATTTAGTTAATTTATCGTCTTGAATTTGTTCAAATATTAATTCGACGCGGGTATCTTCAAAGGGGGGAGTTTGGCGGTTGATTGATTGATTGAGGAAGTCGCTGTAGCTTAAATTGCCTCTGGTGGAACATTGAGCTCTGCCGCCGTAGAGGGCGAGGCGAATGGCGTCTAGGAGGGTGGTTTTGCCGCCGCCGTTCATGCCGCCAAATAGGACTATCGGGCAGGGATTTCCGTCTTTTTCGGGGCGGAGATTGATGGTTTGGGTGCCTGCGTAGGGGCCGAAGTTTTTGAGGACGAGTTCGAGGAATTGCATTGTAGATGTTGTTGAGATGGGATGAAAGTTGGTTGGTGCGATCAGGGTCGATCGGCGAGTTTCATAGTCCGACAGGGATTGAAATCCCTGTCTCATAGCTTAAGTCCTCTGAAAGAGGACTGAAGTCGGCGATCGTTAAATCTGGTTGTTCAGTCGGTTTTAACCGACTTTTGCTATGAGACGGGGATTTCAATCCCCGGCGGGCTTGTGGGTCAGCCCGATCGCCCATTGTGGAATCTGACTGTTCAGTCGGTTTTAACCGACTTTGGCTGTGAGACAGGGATTTCAATCCCCGGCGGGCTTGTGGGTCAGCCCGATCGCCCATTGTGGAATCTGACTGTTCAGTCGGTTTTAACCGACTTTGGCTGTGAGACAGGGATTTCAATCCCCGGCGGGCTTGTGGGTCAGCCCGATCGCCCATTGTGGAATCTGACTGTTCAGTCGGTTTTAACCGACTTTGGCTTTCTCGACGGGGATTTCAATCCCCGGCGGGCTTGTGGGTCAGCCCGATCGCCCCCCAAAGTCCGAATAGCAGGAGATATCGAGAATCGGAAAGTTTGCCAATATTTTTCAATTAATTATCTGACAAATTGGGGTGCCACCGGGTGGGTGAATCGTCTTGATGAGTCATTTGTTCGAGGTGTGAGTTTGTGGTTTTTTGCAAGTGGTGTTCTTTTTGATTGAGCACATAAGCGACTGCTTGTTCGAGTTGTCTTTGTCCTAAAGAAAATACTCCGTATCCCTCTTGCCACGCAAATTTATTGGAATTTTGCAAAGTTTGATTGAGATGACGGCTGCTGCTACCTTTAATATTTTTAACGAATTCAGCTACCGATTGTGTCGGAGGAATGGAAACTATTAAGTGGATGTGATTTTCTGTGCCGCCGATGGCGTGGAGGATGCAATTGAGGGTGTCTGCTTTGCCAGTTATATAAGAGTAAAGTTCTGTTTCTTTTGCGGGAGATATGAGAGGCTGTCGCTCTTTTGTTGCCCAAACTAAATGATAGTACAGCCGCCACATTGCCATAAGTATTTTTCCTTTTTTTTAAGGTTAATTTATCATTCTGTGACCGAATTTGTCAGCGATCGGGTCGATCGGGGTCGATCGGGTCGATCGGGTCGATCGGTGAGTCCCATAGTCCGACAGGGATTGAAATCCCTGTCTCATAGCGAAAGTCCTCTGAAAGAGGACTGAAGTCGGCGATCGTTAAATCTGGTTGTTCAGTCGGTTTTAACCGACTTTTGCTATGAGACGGGGATTTCAATCCCCGGCGGGCTTGTGGGTCAGCCCGATCGCCCCGATCGCCTGATCGACCTAATCTTTACCATTTCCCCCTCCTGAATCTGGAGTTGAATATTTAATATCCGCCCAAGATAATTGCCTGTCTTCGTTGCTGCTACTTTCCAATTCTTCCTTAAGTTTGGCAATATCAACGGTAGCATCGGTTGCAGAAAGGTTGGTTTGGGCGATCGCATCTTTGACTTGCTGAATATTCAGGGCCGGATTTGCTTTCACATCTTCCACTGCTTTTTTCAAGTTGCGTTGATAGTGGGCGTTACCAATGGCTTCTTTCTGCGATCGCGAACTGGTTTCAAAGCATTTTTCCAAGTCCCCGTAAACCCCAGTACGGCGGGGTTTTGTGTAATATTGGCGTTCCGTATCCAGGAGTTTTGCCATCAATTCCAGGTGCATTTTGTCATCGCACATTTCTTCCAGTACAGTCCATTCGTCGCTACCCAAAAGTTTTCTTTCGGCTGCGGGGCGGCTGTCTTCAAAACGTTCGCCGGTGACTTCTTCGTAAATTCGGGGTAAACTGTCGTCAAATTCGTGCTTTTGTTCCAGCCAAATGCGGCGGATTTCGCTAAGTTCTTCCGGGGTAATTAAGGTGATGTCGCGCATTTCTAAAGGTGCGGTTTTGCGGATGTGGGTTTGTGCTTCCAAGACTCGTCTCAGCCAGTGTTCTCGCCAGAATTTGGTGTAGGGCCCTGGGATGGGTTCGACGGAGGTTTTGTCGTCGCCCATGTTGCGTTCAAACAGTTCTACTCTACCGTAGATGCGTCGGAAATCTCTTTTTGGGCGATCGTTTTTTATATCTAATTCGTTGCGAATATCAAGGAGAGGCTGCATCCATTCTTTTTCCTCATCGTTTTGAATCATTGCCTCCATTGATTTATCTTTGTCAACCATTGTGCAAACCCAGCACCCAAAGCGAGAATCGCCACAGCTAGGAGTAGAAGTATCAACAACTAAAGGACATTCATTATCTGCTGTTGCACCTCGATACATCATAAATAAATCTTTATTGTTATTTCCCCACGGATTGTCCCACTGCATTAGATACAGCCAAACTTCATCTGTTCGCCAGTCTTCAATAGGGGTATAAATTAAAGAGTTAGGTAAGCGAGCATTAGGGCTGAGGCGATCGCGCAATCTACCTGCTTCATACTTTTTCATTGTTGCTGCACGTTTGCTGCTTTCAGCCTTGCGAGTACCCAAAACAACAATAGTTTCACCATGTACTCGAACTATGTCTCGGATAAATTGATTTACTGGCTGAATTTTCATCCTATCTGTACACCATCGAAATCCATTACGAGGCGCTGGATAGCCTTTGCCAATTAAGCATACCCAGAATGTTTCTTTCACCTCTGGATGAAGCAGATGCGGGGAAATAGGCATTTTTTGCTCTTGAGCAAGTATCTTGAGGTTAGCTAAAGATTTACGCACCCAAGCCGAAATAATAGGATTTTCAGCGAAAGTATCAGTTGTGATTACATGGACAGTTTTTGTGCGCTTCTCGATCGGGAGTGCTGCGATCGCATTCCAGATAAGCTGCAATACTGCGGTACTATCTTTTCCACCACTCCAACCGATCAACCAAGGTATAGCATCTAAACAGTACAATTCTTGAATTTCTTTAGTTAGCTCTTTTATTTCTTCGAGTAACTCCTTAACAGTCCGCGGTTCAAATAATGACATTTGCTGAACTTCTATCATGTTCTAAAACTCCTCTCTTGCTAATTTTTTATTTTTATGATACAATTGACCTCACAGCATACCAAGCCATATTTTTTTGTTATTTGCCCTTTTGCACAATAGCATCCCTGGTTCACGTACCATTAAAAACTTAGAATAATTAAATAAACTTGTATCCACATTATGCCTGAAAACAACTACCCAGTCACAGACTCGATCCAGAAACTTGATGAGGTTCTAGAGCCTTACTTTGCCAAGTACCACCGTCAGAAGTGCTATCCAGGGCTAATTTTTCAGCAGGGGAAGCGAAAGATGGTGCAAATAAATATCCCGGCTGATGACTTGCCTACCCTCCTCCAAGCGAAACCATCAACTGGAAACGATCCTGATTCTGGTAAAAACCGCCCAGAGATAAAGGGTCATGCTGAGGAAGTAAAACAATATATTCTTAAACGCACTAGAAACGATCAACCCTGGATTTTGGGGACACTGACAGCAAATGTCGATCCTGAAAAAATTGATATTATAGAACTAGGTCGCGGGATTTGTCTAGTAGTTATTCATCGTGGTGTTAAGTTAGATATTACTGATGGACAGCATCGCAAGCGCGCTATTCACGAGTTAATTGAAAGTGGTGACGGCGAGTTAATAGGTGATAATGATTTCCCGATTACGCTGGTTTTAGAGGAAGATTTTAACCAGTGTCAGGCGGATTTCAGAGATATGGCGCAGACAAAACAACTGGATAAATCATTGCTTTTATCATTCGGTGAGTTTGAAGGTAGGGTTGGTATTACCAAAAATTTACTGGAAAAAGTTTTAATGTTTCATGGAAAAACAGATAAAATTAAAACTAATCCAGACAGTAAAAGGAAACTTATATACACAACTAATTTTATAGCCAAATTGGTTAGTTGCGCGTTTACTGACGGCCCAATTGATGAACTTAAAGATTATGACGTTGCTGAATCATCAAATATTTTAGCTATATGTCTTAACAATTTGTTTTCAGAATGTAGTCAGACTAGACATATTTGTGAAGCCAGCGTTGAAGACTTGACGGTTGAAGATGTGAATAAGTTTAAGGAATACTGTATCTTAGGTAGAAGCGTAGGTCTAGAAGTTTTAGGTCGGTTGCTATACTATACCTATGACACAGATAGCAGCCAAGATTTTGATACTGAAAAAATAGCGGAATTGGCACAACTAGATTGGTCTAGACAAAGCCATGTTTGGGAAGGAAATATTGTTTTATCTAACTCCAGCCCTAAGAATCCCAAAGCATCCTATAAAATAACAGCAAGTGCTAGTGCTGTAAAAATGGCCGTCGAGGCAGCAAAAGCCGAGTTGGGATGGATTTAACCAATATTATCCGCCTTGATTGTGGCACGGGCGTCCCGCCCGTGCTCCATCAGCCGTTCCCAAACCCAACCGATTTTTCAAATAATCAGTCATCCAACTAACACTCGCCCTCGATCGCAAAACCCTACCTTTTACCAAAATCCCACCCTCCCAATCAGGATTAGAAATCGACCAATCAACCTGCCGCAAAGCAGCCAAACGTTCCTCCCAACCATCAGGAAAAGCCGATCGCAAACTCGCCCCAACTTCCCCCAAACTCTCAAGCACAACACTGTGACAGTGCACGCAATCCCGGCGAATTTCCCCCGCCGCAACTTGCTTGTGCAAAACTAATTGCCAATCGGGAATAAAACTGCTAACCGCATTCCAATAACTAACCGCTAGTTGTATTTTTTGAGCAAGTTCTGCCTCTTTTTCCTCTTTTGTGGCGCGGTAACGAGAGGGTTTTGCCTGTTGGCTGCCCTCAATATTAGACAGCAAAGCCATGATAGCACGATCGACAATACTGAGAGTAAACAATTTGGGCGATCGCCCATTCAAACTCCCCCTCTCCATCTCCGTCAAACACCGGAAAACCTCAACCTGCTTAACAACCGCCTTCACCAACCTTGCGCCATCGTCACGGTGATTATAAAGTACACTCAACGATGCTTCCAAAGGAACCTGAAAACTATTCAAATCAGCAAACTTTTGCTGCGACTTCTCCAACCCAATATCCAGAAACAAAATCAACGCCACCGTCTCATATCCCAACTGCGGATTTTCCCTCAAAGCCATCTCAAAAGCCACCCTGCGATGCTGTCCATCATTAATCGTAAACTTAGCATCCATCGGCACCCGCAAGCGACCAATTTTTCGTTCTTCTGCCTCATTTCCCACCGCTTCAAAGGTAATGTCCGCATCAATAGAAGCGGCAATTGCCCCACAAGTATAACTTGTAGGATTCTTGACAAAATAGTCAGCAATTTCAGGAATCCGAGTTTGATTTAGAGTGCGAATAGCCCGCATTTCCGGCGGCAAATCTTCCGATTCAAAGGGGAACAATTTCGGCAGAAAACGCACCGGGCACATCGAAACATAATATTCGCGGCCTGCTTGAATTCCCCGGATTACTGGCAGAATATATTCAAAGGAAGGAGTAGACATGATTTAGAATTGGGCATGGGGCATCGGGCATCGGGCATGGGGCATCGGGCATGGGGCATCGGGCATCGGGCATGGGGCATGGGAATTAGAAATTAAAACCTATTGACTTTTTACGTGGCTTATGATATAAGTTCGGGCTGGAACGATATAAATCAAGTATTTCACAATATTTTTTTAAAAACAACCCTTGACATAAAGTTTAATACATGATATTTTTTGAAAAAATACCCTAAATATATAAAAACCGCCGATGAACACCCAGCCAGCGGATGACCTCGCTACAAAGATTTTAGAAAAAGAAAATAGCGATCGCCAAGAAATCGCACTGTTATTAGATAATTATTTAGGAAAGGACGATCGCATTTTCGTCCAAAAAACCCAGATGGGAAACAGCGAAGCCTACATCGGTTCAGTCACCCTAGAATGGTTAGACTCCCGCGTCCGTTTCGCCTCGCAAATGCCGCTTTTCCGCCAAAAATTTGACCTTCAAACTAACAACATCGTCCGCGACGACGAAACCATCGACGAAATCATCCAGCGCCCCCTAGATTGGTCACGTCAAGCAGCCCTTACTCAATATCTCGCCGCCCGAAAATCGCACAAATTCCCCGCAGTTTTAGTAGTCGTCAGTCCCCCGTGGGTAGACAATCCTCTAGCCGAGGAATGGGATAAAAACGGCGTAGCAACTAAATCTGCCGCTGAATTCACATCCTTTGATAAAAACCAAAATTTAGGACTATTGAATGTTTCTAAAGAAGTTTCAATTTTTGCCTTAGATGGCCAGCATCGGCTGATGGGAGTTCAAGGTTTAATGAGTTTAATTAAAACCGGAATCCTCCAAAGATACAACAAAAATAAAAAAGCCGTCGGCGCTGCGATTACCCTCGAAGATTTAGCCGAAGAGTATCAAATTAACCCCAACGAAGTACACAATTTAGCTCACGAAAAAATCGGAATTGAGTTTATTCCGGCGGCTGTAGCAGGGGAAACGCGGCAGCAAGCACAACGGCGGGTGCGATCGATCTTTGTGCACGTTAACTTAATGGCGGTGACACTAAGTCAGGGCCAATTAGCATTATTAAATGAGGACAACGGATTTGCGATTTGTGCCCGCAAAATTGCCGTCACTCATCCCTTATTAAAAGAGCAAGATGATAGAAACCCCCGCGTCAATTGGGACAGCGCCACAGTCGCAGCTAAATCAACTGTTTTAACCACATTGCAAGCCCTGCAAGATATGTCGGAACGGTATTTAGAATACAAATTCCCCCATTGGAAGCCGGAAAGAAAAGGTTTAATTCCCATGCGTCCCGAAGATGAAGAACTAAAAGAGGGAATAGAAGAGTTTAAGAAATTGTTCGATCATTTAGCAACTTTGCCCAGCTATCAAAGAATTGAAAGCGGCGAAGAAACAGCAGAATTGCGCCGATTTAGTTTTGAGAAACCAGGGGGCGAGGGCAATATTTTGTTTCGTCCAGTCGGTCAAGTTGCTTTAGCTAATGCTTTAGGCATTCTAACATTTAGAAAGAAACTTTCGCTGAAATCAACTTTTGATAAACTTCGCAGATACGATGTGGATGAAGGATTTAGCCACATGGACAATCCTCAGTCGGCGTGGTACGGCATTTTGTACGATCCGAACAAGAAGCGAATGCTAGTTTCTGGGAAGGATTTGGCGGCGAAGTTAATTGTATATTTGGTGGCGGGAATTGGGGACGATATGGATCGCGCTCATTTGCGGCAAGCGGTTGCCCAAGCGAGAACTTTCGAGGGTAAAGCTATTAGTTTTAACGGCAAGTTTGTGCAGCCGAAAGAGGTGGGATTGCCGCCTGTACTTAGCTAGGTTTTGATTGTTGTCGATCGCGGAAGTGATCGATAATATCATTGATTTATTCTATAGTTCAGAGTTTTAAGTATCGATGAATCATAATTTTAGTTAACTCAGAATAAGAATTTGCTTAAATCGAATTCTTCATTTGACCGATGTTGATTGTCTCTTTCTGAAATTAAAAATAACAAAAGGCGATCGGTATAATCTGCCGCACCCCGAAACTCTTCTCGCAAAATTTCCAGTCCGCCGTTAGCATATTCTTCAAAAATTTGCAAGCGTTCTGCTTCCACTTTTTCATCGAGATGGGAGAGAATGTGAGGATTTTTGGTTTCGGCGATCGCAATTAATTTAATAGCCATATCGTAACCCCTCGATATAAAAATATCAAGATCAATTGAACCCGGTTCTCGTTTAGAAATATCTCCCAAAGGTAAGCGTTTTTTCCGCTTATTTCCCAAGGATGCGGCGAAGGCTATGACATCAGCGTAAGTCTGGAAAGGTGAGGATTTGTGTTCCGAGGAAGTTAATGATTTAACTAAATCTGCTTTATCTTTAGCAATTCTAATTCGGTTGGCAGCCATTGCAATTAATATCTAGTTTATAACTATTATACACTGCTTAATATCTCCGATTTCTCTAAGAAGTCGAGGTTCTAGTTTTCACCTTTAATGCTTGATGTCCGCAACAGCATAATTTTTTGTGTAAAACTGCCTCTTTCTTCTTTGCGCTTGACTTGTGCTTCCAAAATGCGATCGCCCGAAATGCCATAACTCAGCATCAGCGCATCTATCACCTCATACAAATCAGCCAATTCCGCCACCAACTCGTCCCCATTAGCCTCCGCCACTTCCCCAGCTTCCTCAATCAATTTATGTCGCAAAGCTTGACGATACTCTGTCTCAGACAAAATTACCACCTCGCATTCATTCCCACTTTGGCGGATAATTTCAGGAATGCGATCGCGAACTAACTTATAATACTCTTTTTCCACCTCAAACACTCCTTTAACCTTGACTAAAAGTTTGAATCAACCAGCGATTAATCTCGCCGTCATCTTGCGTCAGACTCCGGTTCAAAGCTTCCTCAACCAAAGCTATTTCCAGCCCCGGTAAAACCAGCGAATTTTCAATTCTGCCGCTACTTTTGCCATTAATCGCAAAGGCAAAAATCTCCCGCGTATTCGCACGATCTACCCAATATTCGCGAATTCCTGCACTTTCATAAAGTAACCGTTTTCCACCTAAATCATCATTAAAAGAAGATGCACCAATTTCTACTACCAAACTAGGTGGATCGTATATATTTAAATCAACAACAGAATTGCTATCATCAGGAGGAACTCTCAAATCAGCACCAATGTAGTAAGCTAAATCAGGTTGAAACTCGCGAATACCAGCTTTGCGAAAACTGGTATTAGTAAACTGAACTACTCGGATATTTCTGAAAGTCGCAAAAAGAATGATTACATAGGGGATAATCGAATTTTGACGTCCGTGCAATGGCCCTACTGGTGACATTTCTACCCTCATGTATTGTTCGTAATAATAAAACTTGCCCTTTTCCCAAGTTGAGTCATCAGCAAAAGCCAGAAACTCTTCCCACGTTGCATTCACCCAAATATCCTTTTCCAAAACCTGCGTAATTGCCGAACTAGAAGCCATAATCCACCTCTACAATTTCTGTATATTCAAACTCATTCGGACTTTGCTTAACTAAAGCATAGCACGTTCCACCCAATTCGATCGCATCTTCTTCGCAATCAGCCTTCGGAGAATTGTACACAAGTACATATTCTCTCCCAGTGCAACTTTCCATCTCTTGCGCGACTTCTCCCCGCCACTGAGTTTTTGTCACCAAAACTATTAATTGATTTGCCAATTTCGGTAGCTTATTCGCAATTTGTTTTCGATAAATTTCGTCCAAACTACCAAAGGGAGAATCCATCACAATCGGAAATGTACTGCTATCTGGGCCCATCAAAGTATTTTTTTGACTCCACTCTCGCACGCCGTCGATAATCCCGCCAATAAACGATAAACTGAGGATTTGATTTTCCCCCGTAGAAGCAGCAACCAAAGCTTCTTTTCCTGACGTATTTTCCACGAGTGTTAGCTCATATTTATCGCTCAACTTAGGGATATAAGGAGTAAAAGAAATTTGACTAAAAATATTCTGTACTCGCTGTTCTAATTGAGAACAAAACTGTTTTTCTAAGCGCGATCGCACTTCAGTTAGGCGATCGATCGCACCTTGAGTTGCAGAAATCCGGCGCTGAGCTAATACTTGCCTTTCCTCATTCAGTTGCTGCTTGTCGATTTGCTTGTCCAAAGCCGCCACCTGCACCCTCAAACTCTCAATCTGCTGCTGGTTAGAGCCAGATTCCCGGTGCAAATCGCCAATTTTTGCCTCAATTTCATCCAAGCGCTTTTGCAAGCCGCTGACATCGGTGTCTGGAAAATTTCGGAGCTTGTTGTGAATATCCTCTAACTGCGTTTCCACCTTATAAAGTTCGTCTCTGTCGTGGCTGATATTGGCTTGCTGGCGGTCAATTTCCTCCCAGAAATCAGCCACTTGTCTATCAATTTCATTTACCCGTGAGCTAATCCGAATAGTCGCTTCTTCCACATCACCAACTCCTGCCTTATCCATCCAACCGCTAACATTTTCGCGAGCTTCAGAACCCTCCACTAATTCCGCACCGCAGATACACCGCTGTTGAGCTAATAACCCTTCCAAAAACGGCTGCTGAATCCCCGAAAGCAACTCGCCTTTCTCCCGCAAACCACCTAAAATCACTTCAAATTCAGCCGCCGCATCCGACAGAAATACCGCGTAACCGCGCACAGAAATTGCTCTCTTTATAGCATCTGTTGCTTGTACAATTTGTTGTTTAAATAAATGGCGCTGCTTTTCCAATTCGTCTCGCAACTTTTGCAACTCGGCAGCACCACCCAGTTGCAGTAAATCACCGTTAACTGCTTTTCTCAACTCGCCTTGATGAATCAATTCTTGCTCAATCTCTACTTGTTTTTCTAAAAATTGTTCTACCTCTTTCTCAAACTTTTGCTTGTCTTTCAAAAGTTTCTTAACTTCGGAACTGCCAATCATTCTTAAATCTGTTTCTAGAGACTTTCTGGCATCTCCCAAATGTCGGATCGAGCGATTCAGCACCTCTACTCCCAGCAATTCCTTAGTAGCTTCAGCAATTTCTGCTTTTTTATCGTGGCGGACAATTTGCTCGATTCGCTCCCCGTCAAAAAAGAAATATTGATGCAAACTTTCCGGCAAAATTCGTCCGATAATATCATCAGGATGCTGGGGCGGCAGCATCCAACGACCGTCATCTTTTGCTACCTGCATGAACAATTCGCTTTTGCTGTGTTCGACACTATTTTGACTTTTGTAAGCATCGCGACTACGCCTTACTCGGTAGCGCTTGCTGTCGTGTTCAAACACGATTTCTACCCAACAAGGTACTCGTTTGCCCGGTTTTGCTTCCGCAATAGCGCGTTTATTTACTAATTGTTCTTCCGCAAAACCGCTCAAATTTTCGTAAAGTCCCCAAGTAAAGGCATTCATCAAAGCTGTTTTTCCAGCACCGTTATTACCGTGAATTACTGTAATATTTCGCTCACCATAGGCTAGCTTAATTTCGGGAGTTGAGCCGTAAAACTGGCGAAAATTGCACAGAGTAATTGAAATCAACTTCATACAATTGCTTCCTTAATAACTTTCAAAATGTCATCGCTAATATAGCGGGGAGCCCTCATGTAGAGTTTATCTTTTTCAAGTTCCAATACGCGCTCGATAATTTGCCGGACTTCGGGCGGCGCGCTAGTAATTGGTTCCTGTACGTCGCTCAATTCCTGATGAGTTTGATAAGAAGAACGCTTTTCTGCTAAAATATTTGTTGGTACGGCGGCGATCGCACTATCTTCATATCTAAATGGTACAATCAGATTTTGACTCAGATTATCAGTCATATTTTTGAACTAATCTTAAAAACTACAGAGTTTACGCATGGGAGTCGAGAAACCCAGTTTCTAGGAGTTTTACGATGCGTCACGAGAAATATAAAAAGAAACCGGGTTTCTGAGTTTTGCGTCCGCAACTAAACTCAACTAGAAACTAAAACTGCGATCGCATAATTATATATTCTCTAACATAAACCCAACCTGGATAAATGTCAAATGTCTAATAGCCCGTACCGTCTCTGAATTTGCAGCAATTTTACTCTAGCTTCTCCAGCATTATCAGCCAAATCTGCAAATTCTAAAAATCGCCTCAATTCCTTTCGCAGTAAATTGCGTTCCACTTCTATCGTCTCCCTTCCCAAATCAGGCGGCAAAACTATCATGTCAAATAAAGTAGCCCTTTCCTTCCCTGGATGCGGGCGCAAAATCCGCCCCCGGCGCTGAATAAATTGGCGCGGATTGCTGCTGCTGGCTAAAATTACAGCATTGCGAATTGCGGGAATGTCAACGCCCTCATCTAAACACCGAATCGCTACCAAACCTTGCAATTTTCCACTCTCAAATTGTTGGCGCAATTTTTCTCTTTCTTCTAAAGGAGTAGATGCAGTATAAGTGTTAACTCGGTAGCCTAATTCTGAACCGAGTAACTTGGCGGTTTCTATTAATTGGCGGTTGTTATTTTTGCGGGTTGTTCCTTCGATTGCACCGTCGCCACAGTAAAATAAAGTGTGTGCAGTATCGAGACGGTTACTCATTAATTCACGCAAAGCTGTTAATTTATTTGCCGCCGCCCCAATTAACCTAGCCCGCTGCATTAATAGAGGTGTTAAAGCATCATTATTTTCTCCTTTTTCATCGCCCCAAAGCGCCCAGCCAATTTTTTTAGTTAAGTAGGAATATTTCCGAGTTTCGGCTTCGGTCAGTTCTACTAAAATTGGATAGTATAAATAGTGTACTAATGCTTTTTGGCGAATGGCATCAGCTAAGGTGAGTTCTGGCTGCAAAACTGGGCCAAAATAATCTAAAATAGCTTCGGTTCCCTGTTCGTCAAAATGCCTTTCGGGGGTGGCGGAAAGGGCGAGACGCAGCCCAATATTCCGTGGTAAACTTTGTCCTAAACGGGGCGCGCCTAAGTTGTGAACTTCGTCTCCAATAATTAAAGTTTTTTCTGGGAGATAGCGCAGTTGCGATCGCAAACTATCTCCCATTAAGGTAGCATTAGTAGTGATGATTGTCAGAAATGCCCGTGAAGCGCAGCTATCCCGTAGGGAATCGCCAGATCGCACCTCATACAAACCCGCAACCAGTTTATTTTGCCAACTACGAGCCTCTTCAAAAGCTAAAATAGGTTGCAAACCAAATTTCTCCGATTCACGCGCCCACTGATTCACCAAGTGGCAATAGGGGCAAATTATGAACAGGACTTGCAGGTTAATTTTTTGATATAATTCAGTTGCGATCGCCAATGCAGTAATCGTCTTACCGCTACCAGTCGCCATCTTCAGCGTACCGCGTCCATTATTTGCAAACCAATTAGCCACAGCTTCTTGTTGATACTGCCGCAATTGCAGCGTTGGCGGCATTCTCGGAAACCCAAATTGCGAATTATTGGCTGTTGAATGATTCACCTTTAAATGCCATTAGATGCAAAATTACCCTGATTCAACTGTAACTCATTTCTAACTAAAACTCAACAGCTCAAACAAATTTGCCGCCGATAATTGCAAACCAGACAACACATCCAGCACAGGTAAAATATCTTCATTCTCTTTAATTTCAGGTTCCTGCTGCGGTTTAAAAACAATGACTAATCGCTCTTCCGGGTCAATCAGCCAACCCAATTTAGTCTTATTTTTGAAACAAAACAGAATCTTATTAATCACGCGAGTTGAACTTTGATCCGGCGATAAAATCTCAATTATCCAATCGGGCGGAATTTCAAACCGATTTTCAATTTCTCCCTGAGAATTCAGAGGAATCTGCAGCCACTCGAATACTGCGATATCTGGAACAATAGAACGTCCATCAAAAGTACAACGCAATTCGGGAAAAGCATAAGCTAACTTCTGCGGTTTTCCAACTCGATTAATCACAGATGGAAACTCAAATTGTAACGTACTGTGTTTTCCTTGGGGCATATCTTTTTGATAAATTTCACCATCAACATACTCGCTAGCCGGCTTCGTTTCTGGAAGCAGCAAAAACTCTTCCAGAGAAATCTTTGACGGAGATTGAATTAACATTACCATAAGCCATTAAACCCTCAAAAACTCTTAAAAATCTGCATCGCCGTCCGATTCCCAATCCGCACAACTTTCAGATTCAACACCAGTCGGGTGTATCGCACAAACCAACAAATTTCCCCCATAAACTTGACCGTGATAGTTGCTACAACCCCGACAAGCCGGGTGCTGAGTCGGCGAAGGGTCTACATAAGTCACAAAAGACGAATCTATGTCGCCAATATTGGAATCGAAGTCCCGATAAACTTCAATTATCGGTTCTATTAATTCATTTAAATAACCATCAAATTCACTAAAATAACCATCAATGTCATCGATCAGATTATTTTGTATTTGTTGTGTAAACTCTTCCGACATCTTTACCAAAACGTCTACCATTTCAGCAAACTCTTCGTTCATATCGCTGAAAAAATGCTCTACTTCAGAAGCAGCATTTTCCATTACTTCAAAAAATTCTTTTGACCAATCTTCCATGAATTTCCAAGCCTACTATTGAAAATATTAAACAGGCTAAGCTGTGGAGCATTTAAACCACTAACTATCTATGTAGGGTGCGTCAGCCTTGTACGGGCGAATGGCCATTCGCCCCTACTATACATAGGAAACGCCTTGTACGGGCGAATGGCTCTCTTAGCCCCTACGCACCCTACAATACCATTTTAAATGCGTAACAGCTTAGTGGATACAGCCTCATCGGAAATGCTGACACCCTACTCTCAATTCTATTACCTATTGCCCGATATCCATCCACATCTGATTTGAAATTATCTGGAGATATTCAAAAAGGGAGCCCAAGAGCTTGACTCCTAGTTCCCTCAATGACTCGCGCGGGCTTTTTCGAGCTTAATCTCGCTTCAGTCGTCGCAGTTCGTCTTGTAAATTCTGCACCTGTTCGCGCAGCTTATCTACCCCACCGACCTCTTTAGTATTTTTTCCTGAAGTATCTTCTTCTTCAGAAACAATTTCAATTCGGCGCGGTTCAGTGTTTTTTTTATCTCCAGCCGCTTCCACTGGGGGTGGCTGCTGCTGAGCTTGTTGTACCATATCATCAACAAAGCGACGAGCTTCTTCCGTGGACATCTCGCCCCGCTTCACCAATTCGTCCGCCAGCTTTTCAGCTTCAGCGCGCAACTCATTTAGCTTGCTACCTGCTTTTTCGCCAGCGTAGGAAGCTAGCCCAACGCCCAGGTAAACTGCTTTTTGTAAAATATCTCCAAAACCAGGCATAGGAGCTACACCGCATAAGACTAGGTGAACCGGAGACCACGCCTATTACAAGCATCCCGTGTTGCTGCTACCTTCCGGTCCTGACAAGGTTTAGGCGTTGGAATCGCGTGGGGCCAGTTCATTTATGACTATAACACAGTTATTTATTCTTCAACCACACCAGTGATAAATTTCTTGACAATCCTCAGCCTGAAGGCGTGGGGCATGGGGCATGGGGCATCGGGCATGGGGC
>NZ_NXIB02000229.1 GCF_002412335.2 Tychonema bourrellyi FEM_GT703 | reverse complement strand
AGAATCAACGGTTCGCGGGCGGATAATCTGGAAGTGGCGATCGCATTTTATGACGCTGCTTTAACAGTCCGTACTCGTGAGGGTTTCCCTGAAAAATGGGCAATGACTCAAAATAACCTAGCTACTGCCTACAGTGACAGAATCACGGGCAACCGAGCCGAGAATATAGATACTGCGATTAAATGTTTCCGACAAGCCTTAGAAATTCGGACTCCTTCTGCCTCTCCCCTTGGCTGCCTCCAATCAGGATACTACCTCGGCAACCTCGCCTTTAACCTCCAAGACTGGGAAAACGCCATTTACGGGTATGAAAACGCCATCACCGCCGTCGAACAAAGCCGCGAATGGGCAGGGACAGAAGCCGCCAAGCAAGAAATTCAAGAAAACGCCATTGATGTCTACTTCCAAATGTTGCAAACCTGCATCAATGCCAAAAATTTGCCAAAGGCCGTTGAAACCGTCGAACGCAGCAAAGCCCGCAACTTAGTCGAACTCCTAGCAACTCGCGACTTATACCCTAAAGGCAACATTCCCCAGGAAATTTTAGACCAACTCGATAACCTGCGGCGAAAAATACCCGCGATACAGCGTCACTTAGGACAAAAAACCACCAACCAACTATCTCAATCGAATGACGACACCGAGAAACAATTACGCAGTGAATTAACCGCCCTCCAACAACAGCTAGATCGCGTCCTAGCGCAAATAAAAATAGTTGACCATGACTTCAACTTAACCCAGCGCGTCGAAGTCATTCCCTACAGCGAAATTCAATCCTTAGCCGCCAACAATACCGCGATTATCGAGTGGTACATCACCAGAGATAAATTCCTTGCTTTCGTGATTGCGCCCAACTCCCTCGCCCCGATAGTCTGGCAATCTTCAACCGCAGATTTCAATAACTTGGAAAACTGGAATAACGAATATGTAGGAGATTACCGAAACAATAACGCCCAGTGGCAGCAAACCCTTACCCACAACCTCCAACGCCTAGCTGAAATCTTGCATCTCGACGAACTCCTCAACCTCATTCCCCCAACCTGCGATCGACTGGTTTTGATTCCCCATAGCTATCTGCATTTGTTCCCCCTTCATGCCTTGCCAAGTAAAAGGCAGAAGATTAACAAAGAAAGTAGCCAACTCTACACCGCGACGGGATGCCTCCTCGACTTATTCTCCGATGGGGTCAGCTATGCCCCCAGTTGTCAACTATTGCAACTTGCCAAAAAGCGTCACCGCCCCAACTTCTCGCACCTATTTGCTATTGCTAATCCTACCAGCGATCGCTATTTACTTGAACTGCAAGCCGCTAACATCCGTCAAGGATTCCAGTCTGATAGTTTCTGGCAAAGAGATAATGCCAACAAGCAAGCAATTCTCAATGACCAACTTAGTCTTGCTAACTGCGCCCATTTCGGTTGTCACGGTAAATTTAAACCTGACGCACCTCTGGACTCAGCCCTGATATTGGCAAATAACGAACGTTTGACACTGTTAGAAATCTTGACTCTCAACCTAAGTCAATGTCGCCTTGTCACCCTCTCGGCCTGCGAAGCTGGATTAACAGAAACCAGCACTACCGATGAATATATCGGCTTACCTTTTGGCTTTCTCTTAGCAGGTAGCCCTAGTATGGTTAGTACCCTTTGGGAAGTGGATCAACTCGCCAGCACTTTGTTACTAATTCGGTTCTATGAAAACATAAAAACTTTGTCAACCGTTGCTGCTCTCAATGAGGCACAACAATGGCTGCGGAATTTGACCTCAGAGGGGCTTGAAGCTGTATTGGAACGCCTCAAACCCCAAATCGAGCAAACATTTAAGGAACTGCCTCTAAAGGAACGCAGACGCTATGTTAATGCACCTCTGAAGGCTGCAAGTAACCGCCAGCCGCTTCCTTTTGCTGCACCTCATTACTGGGCTGCTTTTACCGCGATTGGTGTTTAGCAATCTTTACAAAACTTGTCCAGCCCCCTCCTACTTATGTAAATAAGTACAAATATTAGTAATATTGGGAATCCAACAAGAGGTGTTAGCAAACCTATTGCAGCAGCAAAACCGTCATTGAATGTCTCTTTAAAGGCTTGCGTACAAATATGAGGACGCAATTGTTCGGCTAATTTTTCTAACTGGCTAGGCTCATTTGGGTCTTCTTCACCCAAATTGTCCTGTAATTCTCCTGACTCAATTGCGATAGTTTCGGCGGCATATTCTAAATCGCCTTCACACTCTGCAAGGACATCAAGGCCTTTGAGAGCATCGGGATATGCTTGTAGTTGGGAGCGATACTGCTCAATTTCGGCTTGGGTAACGGTAATCATGGGAGTTTAGCGATCAAATAAATGAGTAATTCTTATTTTGCCATAATTATTGTACTTCTTTTGTGTAGAAACCCGGCGGTTGGAAACCGCGAAGTTTTACGAGTACACAAACAATGTCCGCCTGCACGAACGAAGAAACCCGGCGGTTGGAAACCGCGGCTACACAAACAATGTCCGCCTCCGCGGACTAATACAAAATTCGGCTTAAATATCCCGTTTATTTCTTAGTCTGCGGAGGCAGACTTCGTTTTTGTAGCCGCGGTTTTAACCGCCGAATCACTCTCTGGCGGCGACAAAGTAGGCTCAGATTCTGCCACATTCAACTGGCCGCCACAAGAGCGCAATTCGTACAGTTTTGCATTAATTTGATACTCATACTGACTCAATAACCTTGCATAAATATAGCCAGCTTTTCCATCCAAAAAGCCGAGCTGAATAAAGTAAAATAATATAAATCGAAGCATAGGTTTAAAAGGCAGCCGCACCCAAACTTTTTTGAGAAATCGCTTCCGCTGCACTGCATCTCCAAATAAGTGAGCGCCAATAGTGCCACTGTCATCGCGCCCTTCAATAATATTATAATAAACACGAGCTTCCCAATTAGAATAACGGTTATGCCGTTCTATCCAGTGAAATAAATCGCGGTAATCTTCGTGAATCATGTCATTTTTTAAGTAGCCGACAGCACCTGCTAAAATGACGTGTTCGTGCACTTCGTTGTCGCCAGTATTTGGCACGGATTCAGTGCCGAGATTTTCGTAGCGACCTTTTTGATGCTTGAACAAACGCAAATTCCAGTCGGGATATCTGCCTCCGTAACGCAGCCATTGTCCTAAAAAGAAGACTTTGCGATTCAGGTAGTAGCCCTCAAAATTGGGGTTTTGGATGACTTTCGCAATCTCGTCCCAAAGTTCAGGCGGAATCCGCTCGTCGCAATCGACAATTAACACCCATTCGTTGCGAAATGGCAGGTTATCCAATGACCAATTTTTCTTTTTTGGCCAGCGGTTATCGAAGTAGAATTGCACTACTTTTGCACTGCTATTCAGGGCGATTTCTACAGTGCGATCGCTACTTTGGGAATCAACCAAAAAAACTTCATCCGCCCTAGCAATGCTCGCCAGACACGCAGGTAGATTGAGTTCTTCGTCTTTTGCCGGAATGAGAACTGAAACCGGAATCTTGGATGAACTAGAGGTCATAATCGAGTGCTTGAACCTGAATGCGGTCGAGTTGTTGTGGATGAAGTATGTGCGATCCTAAATGAGTCGTAAAGTTTTTTACCCCACCCCAACCCTCCCCTTACTAAGGGGAGGGAGTAAGAAGTTCACAAATGATTTAGGATTGCTATATGTGCGATCGGCACTAGACAGCGAGGGATATTGCCTATAGCCTAATGCTTGCGGGTCGATTTCGGTGCAAAAATCAGCCCGCTGATGGCTGCACTCAAATAACCAATTTGACCCCAAGCAAAAACCAAGTTTTCAAAGCGCAGCGCTGGATCTCTAATATATTTAAAAGATTTGTAGACACCTCTCAACATTCTTTCACCCCCACGCCAAAGCTGAACAATACCGGCTCGATCGCACAATTGTTCCCGGTAACACTCGCTGATGCCTTGCCACCACCCGCGCTCCACAAACCACGCTTTGTGAAGGCGCGAGGGAGCGACATTGTGAAGCACCAGGGCTTCCGGCAGATAAATTACTTGCCAACCTAACTCTAATGCTAGTTCTGTGGCACGCAATTCTTCGTTTGACAACAATTTTTGGCCTACTCGACCGAGTTTGACATCAAATCCGCCAATTTGTGCTAAAAAAGTGCGCCGGATTGAGTAATTTACACCCCTGGGAGTCAAACCAGCCGCCGTCACGTACACCCAACTTTCTCCCAAATCGTAAGCCCCCAAATTCTCGGCCAATCCCGGTGACAGCCATTCGGGAGGGCTGAATCCAGAAGGCCACAGCAATTTGACTTTGCCGCCAGCTACGGCGAGTTTTTGATTGGTTTGATAGGCGCTGTGGAGCACCCTGAGCCAATTGGACTCAGCAACGGCATCATCGTCGAGATAAGCTAATATTTCGCTCTCTGCAACTCTCGCACCAGTATTCCGGGCTACTGACAAGCCGAGTTCGGGTTCCCAGACGTACTTGAGGCGGCAGTCGGAGAGTCTGGCTTCTACGACTTCGCGGGTGCGCGTTTTGGAGCTGTCGGGGCTTGGATAATCGCTAGAAGCGTTATCCACTACCACTATTTCAAAGTTGTCGGGAAAATCTTGTGCTAGCAAGCTGTCGATCGCAGCACCTAGATAGCTGTGACGATTGTGGGTACAAATTATTGCTGATATCTTCGGGCATTGGGCATTGGGCATTGGGCATTGGGCATTGGGCATTGGGCATTGGGCATTGGGCA
>NZ_NXIB02000228.1 GCF_002412335.2 Tychonema bourrellyi FEM_GT703 | reverse complement strand
TTCACTTTTACCCCCTCAATCCGCGTATGTGCCAGTTGGGGGTGCGGAATGTGGGTTTAAATGTGGCTCATCAAAAAGGTAAGGCAACTGACTTGATCGAGTATTTCGCCGCGCCCGAAAACCAAGATTTAGGTATTGTTAAATCTCAACGAAAGCCCAATGTTAAGTTAATTGTTTCACCTTTCCCTGATCGACAGCGAGGCAATCACCAATTTTTCTTTGATGCCTCTTCTGAAATCCCCTTCACAACTGGCATACAGGCTTAACTTGTTACCAATGGTCCGAGAGAAGGTACTCAAACTTTGCTTAAATCGGCTGCGTTTGATCAACCAGAATCCCTTCTAGGATTTATTAGCAGGAGTATTGCCACTGCCAGCAGAGGATTTTGAAGCGATCGCCCTCAACGGCAAGAGTTGCTACCATATCTAAACCGGGGATTAACTCAATCAGAGACCATCGGGAAACTTCTTTTGGATTTTCCAGAAAGTTTAACAGTGCTGCTGGTTCTCCCGGCGCAATCGCAACATCAAATCCATTCAAAGGAATTGAAAGACCTTTACCTACCGCTTTGATGTAGGCTTCTTTGCGAGTCCAGCAGGTAAAAAAAGCTCTCAGTTGTTGATGTTCGGGGAGCGAGCGCAATACGGCGTTTTCAAAAGGCGAAAAAAAACTTTCGGCTATCTGCTGGTAGGGAAAATCTTTACGAATGCGTTCAATATCAATGCCAACTTCTCGATTTTGCTCCACAGCAATGAGAGCAATTCCGTGAGAGTGAGACAAATTGAAGCAAAGTTTATATTCGGATACTGCGGTAACTAAAGATGGTTTTCCGTAGGGGTTATAGCTAAAGCGCAATTCATTAGGATTTTTATTTAGATAGCAGCCCAAAATTTTTCTGAGAATACCGCGAGCTGCGATAAAATGCGCTCTGTCTTTCTGAAAGTAAAAACGCTCTGCTCTTTTAAGTTCGTCAGTAGAGAGACTCTCCTGCAAGCTTTGTAGGCAAGATGCTCTCATCTCCAGATCAACGCGCCAAACATGAACCTCATCGCTATTAAGTATTAGGTCTTTTGGGGGTATTTTCCACTCAATTATATTAGTATTCATCATTATTTGTTGCTATATTTGGGTAAATTAAGTAGTTAAATTAATTCCATATCACACTAAATATTAATTTTCATTAAATATGAAATTTGCAGGTATAAAATTATTAAAAATTTGGCGCTACATCTATTATCTTAGAGTGCTACCATTTTAGCGATGGAACTCCATCAACGCACTTGTTGCATAAATCGATGGATGGTCAACTGATTTCCAGCAACGCGCGATCGCCATCAACAATTCAGGAATCTCCTCAGCAGAAATCTCCTTAATTGCATTCTCCACACCCGCTCCACACACCAGCTCCCCAGCTACCAGCGAACAAAAATGTTTGCGTGCTCCCGGAGCAATCTTCTGCATCGCCTCCAACAGGTTGTCGAGCATTTCGTCAGTTACACCCTTCTTGCCGTGCCTAAACTGCGACACAAGACTCTCGCTGACCCCAGCAACTCGAGCTAGGGCTTTGCCACTGATGTCATAACGTTTCAAAGTATTGTGGAAGGCTTCATAAATTAGCATTAAGATTTGTCACCTTAATTCACTGTGGGTGAATCTAGATTTACCATTGGTAAATAATTGGGGTCAAAATGGAGGTTTTTGATGGAGACTGACCTGCATCCACAGCCGCATCAAGCTTTTTGGCTGGGGAAGCAAAATTGGGTGCTATTTAACTTTAGCAAAATTAGGAGGTTTGCCAACACAAATTGCCAAATTTTTAGCAAAAACTTCTCGGTAACCCGGAGCCGGCACTTGGAAGATGTCAAAACAGGCATCGCCCAATTCCTCTCATATCGCTTGGGGGTGCACCGATGAGCGACATTAATCAGGCTCCCCAGACAATCGACTGGCTCCACAATTGCTTGGGCCGACCTGCGCTGCCGGAGTCCCAAGGAATGCGAGGGGGACTGCGACGTTCCCGGAGGCAAAGCGCCTGCTTGGATAAACCAGAAGGAAAAGCAGTCAAAGTCAGTTGGAAACCCTATCAAAAGCAATTGCCAACTCAGGCAAACTTAGGGAAGTGGTTCGCCCGCACCACTGGCATCGGCACTCTCGGCGGCGGACCTAATATACAAGGTCACTACATCGCCTTTGTCGATCTAGATCGTAAAGAAAAAGTCTTCTCCTCGCCACAAGCTTTTGAGGCGCGCCTTGAACAGTGGTTCAACGACTATCCCCTCCTGAATGTCGCCCCTCGATTTCGCACCCCTTCCAGCGGATACCGAGTCATCCTGGCCTTCACAGAAGAACCAGATTGGACAGCCTTCAGCCTAGATCGAGACAGATCCCGAATGGGCGAACTGCTTGCCCGAAACGGCGGTCACACCCTGCTACCCCCTACTGTCGGCACGAACGGCATCCCATACCGCTGGGAATATTTTGTTGCATATCCGCCTACAGTTGCTAAACCGGAAGATGTTGGTATCGCGCAAGCTAAAAATCGTCTTCATTGGACTGTTCCTGCGTTAAGTACACCCGCTCTTCGGCGATCGGTGGAGTGATTTAATGCCGATCGTTACTTGGCAATTATGGCTGGCCCGTCAGCTTGTGGCACAATGCCCATTGCCTTGGCAAAAAGCTCAGGTCAAACTTACCCCTGGAAGAGTGGCTCAATCGTTTGGGAGCATTTTAGCGGTGTTAGGTACACCTGCTAGACCTCCTAAACTTCGAGGTAAATCTCCTGGTTGGCTCAGGGGACGTAAACGACGACCCAGGATTCGATATCCCACAGTCAAAAAAGGGTTTGCTCGACCGAAAAAACTCAACAAAAAGTCTCCTTAATCTGAAATTCTCGCTCGGTCATTCTTAAGTACATTCAATTGACAGTAATGCACCCCTTTATTCTGTCTTAGTCTAAACTCCAGTTATTTTTGATGAAAATGTAAATCCTCCGTATCCAATTACCCCACTGCAAACCATTAGTAACAAGTTAGAAGGGAGTAGATTTTGTCAATACCTCTTGGGATAGAAATATTAGGGAATAATAATGATAATCAAATAGGGGTAAGGGTGAGAGAGTCCGCCTGCGGTGGACTCTCTCACCCAAGCACGATTATCATTATTAATAAGTTGTGGACTCGATTGGCGTTGCACCACGATCGATAACAGTGACAGGCGATCGATAACAGTTGCGGGCATTGGTATTATCGAAGGATATAATTGACAAATAATTGAGCGATTGTGTAGGTCAGTAAATATGGCTAAAAGTCAAAAAACCAACCGTGACCACGCCAAAAAAACCACAAGGCCGATGGTGGAAGATGAGGTGATTGCCTCGCAACTATCGGCATTACTAACACCAGCCATCACCTCACAAGAAAATTACTACCGTCAACTGGGTTTACGAGCCAGAATTCTTAACCTACCCTTGATGGTAGCAGCAGTATTAACCTTGCTGTGGCGAGACGTAGCTGGAGTGACAGAACTCACAAGAATGCTAGCAAGATCGGGTTTTTTGTGGTGCCGACCTACAACAGTCACTCAACAAGCAATGTCTCAAAGATTCCTAAGTTTTCCCGCCACATTATTTGAGGGAGTCTTCAAAAATTTATTACCAAGTTTAAGAACTGCTTGGTATCAGAGAAACCAACGACCTCTACCAGAAAGCGTTCAATTTGCTTTGACCAAATTTTCGAGAATTTGGATAGTGGATAGCTCGACGCTCGAAGCATTGTTTTGTAAACTCAAAAGCCTCGAAGATATACCCAAAGGGCAGTTGGCAGGAAAAATGGCAACAGTCATAGATTTAATGACCAGACTCCCTGTTGATATTTGGTTTCTGGAAAATCCGAGAGCTTCTGATGTTAAGCTTGAAGAAAATATTCTGCAATTGGTGTCAAGTAAAACCTTACTCTTACTGGATAGAGGATTTTATCATTTTAGCTTTTGGCTCAAATTAATTGAACGAGATATCCATTTAATTACTCGCTTAAAAAAAGGAGCAGCAATTCAAGTAAAGCAAGTATTTACCAAAAGTTACGACCTGAAAGATAGTCTAGTACGTTTGGGTTCGGGAACCGCAAAAACTCCATTTATTACCTTAAGACTGATTGAAGTTCGTTCTGGTAAAACCTGGCATTCTTATTTAACAAGTGTACTCGATCCTCAAGTATTACCACCCTACGTCGTGGCAGATTTATATCGCAGGCGTTGGAGAATAGAAGAGGCTTTTAATACCGTAAAAAGACTCTTGGGTTTAAGTTATTTGTGGACGGGTTCTCTCAACGGTATTCAGCTTCAAATTTGGGGAACTTGGATATTTTATGCAATCTTGGTCGATTTAGGTGATACCGTTGCTGACCAACTCTCTTTACCAATAGATTCAATTTCATTAGAGATGATTTACCGGGGTCTTTACCATTTTTATGTAGCCCGCCAACAAGGTAAGGCAACTGACCCTATCGAGTATTTCACTGCGCCTGAAAATCGAGATTTAGGTATTGTTAAATCTCAACGAAAGCCCAATGTTAAGTTAATTGTTGCACCTTTCCCCGATCGACAGCGAGGCTCCGATCGATATTTCTTTGAAACATCTGCTCAAACCCCCTTGACAACTGCCATACAGGCTTAACTTGTTACCAATGCTCTGAATCCAAAATTTACCATCTTTTATAGAACCCATTTGAGATCTTTTAGGCGATCGAGTAAAATCAACAATATCTAGA
>NZ_NXIB02000227.1 GCF_002412335.2 Tychonema bourrellyi FEM_GT703 | reverse complement strand
TTGTGAATTTCTTACTCCCTCCCCTTAGCAAGGGGAGGGTTGGGGTGGGGTAAAAAACTTACGACTCATTTAGGATTGCTATATAAAGGTCATCTGCTGATGTAAGGGTGACTTGACGGTTAGATCCCCCTAAATCCCCAACATCTTCAAGTTGATTAGCCATAAATCTTAAAGCTTCGGGAAGAGTTCGAGTACCGATCGTCCGAGCAGGAGATACTAAAAATTGTCTGACCATTGCCGAGTTAGCAGGTGCATTACCACCTCGATGGATGCGACTAATTTTTGAGCCACTTTAAACAGACTATATTGATTTTTTTTGACTGCCCAATAAAATTATCATGAGTATTAGCCATAAGGGATGCCTAATTCCCCTCGGATGTCGGTGGTCGGGTACTGCTTTGATTGCTTCAATTAAATTCATTGTTGATGCACTCTGTAGGATATAGCGATCGCGATCGACTATGATAATAATTTATTTTCTGACAATTAATCCACCCTGCCTAACCCCCCTTAAGAAGGGGGGGACAAGAGTCCAATCAAAGTCCCCCTTCTTAAGGGGGATTTAGGGATCGGAATATGTGCAACTTCACATTAAATGGGTATAAGGCCAAGCCGTGTCCTGGTTTCTACTTTTTCACCTCATTATTACCTTCCCCAACAATCGATCGCATTCCTTCAAGGGTAGCGGGGATGCTGCGCGGGTCCATAAACATCACCTTGCTACTGTCGCTAGTGCCAATTTTCAAGCCCATATCCAGATAGTTTTGAGCTAACAAAAATTGTAAAGCTTCGCGGGCATTGGGGTCAGTTTGCAGGGTTTTGCCGATAATTTGCAAAGATTCAGCAGTAGCTTGAGCTTTCAAAACCTGACTTTGGCGTTCTGCTTGAGCTCTAAGGACGATCGCCTTTTGTTGAGCTTCTGCTTCCAAAATTGTCGCTTTTTGGCGCGCTTCGGCATCCAGAACTTGCGCTTCAGCTTTACCTTTGGCGCTGTTAACTGCCGACTCCCGTTCGCCTTCGGATGTCAGAATTGCCGCCCGTTTACGGCGATCGGCTGCCATCTGCAATTCCATCGATTCCTGTACAGTTTTAGAAGGAATAATATCGCGCAATTCTACCCGCGTCACTTTCACTCCCCAAGGATCAGTAACAACATCTAAATCTCTGAGTAAAATTTCATTAATTTGAGAACGAGCAGTAAAGGTTTGTTCAAGGTCGAGTTGACCCATTTCGGCCCGAATCTGCGTCAGCACCATATTAACCATTGCTGATTGAAGATTTTCGACTTTGTAACAGGCTTTTTCCAAGTCTACAATCCGCCAGTAAACCACAGCATCAACGGTGAAAGAAACGTTGTCACGGGTGATACAAGCTTGGGGGGGAATATCTAAAACTTTTTCGCGGATAGTTTGCTCGTAAACAACTCGATCTAGAAACGGAGTTACAAAATTCAAGCCCGGTTCGAGTTTCTTGCCACTGTATTTACCTAAAGTTTCTACCAATGCTTGATTACCCTGATTGATAATCTTGACGGAACCTGCGAGGGTAGAGCCGCCTAATGCTAAAAATACAAACAAAAACAACTGTTCCACAATAGCCTCCTAATAATTGTTGACTGTTGATTGTTGACTGTTGACTGTTGACTGTTGATTGTTGATTGTTGATTGTTGACTGTTGACTGTTGACTGTTGACTGTTGACTGTTAGTTATTGGTTATTGGTTATTGGTTATTGGTTAGTGCCAATGCCCTATGCCCTATGCCCTATGCCCAATTCCCAATTCCCAATGCCCTATGCCCAATTCCCAATTCCCTATGCCCTATGCCCAATTCCCAATGCCCAATGCCCAATGCCCAATGCCCAACTACCAATTCCCAATTACGCATTTTTTAGGAATTCAGTAAATTTTCTGGCACTACTATTAGAGTAGTGCCTTTCCGTCCGACTACAATGACGTTTTGGTTGGCGGGGATAGCTGCGCCACAATCTTCACAGCGAGCCCGCCAAGAATTGCCCTCATAAATCACTCTTCCCGCTTCTCCGGGGGGAATTTCTGTTAAAGTTTTGGCTTCTTTGTCATCTTCGATCGCCCTTGCCTTGCCTTTTGGTATCAAACGCCGGGAAGCTAGCACAAAAACTGTCGAAAATACCATCCACAGAAATATTTGTAAATTAACGTAAGGTAAAAATAGAGAGACGGCGGCCACGGCGAAGGCGCTTAGCCCCATCATGAAAGCTACAAAAGCAGTGGGGAGAAATAGTTCTGCTAAACAGAGCAAAGCCCCAGATATTAGCCAAAGGAGTGTGGGAGTCCAGATCATAAAAAGAATTGGTGATACTATTTTAGATCTTAGATTTGAGATTTGAGATTTGGGATAAGTCTGCCCGATCGCGATTTTTCACGTAACGGTATAAACTTGATGTCGCGGCGATCGCACCCTTGCGTTCCTTAGCGAAGCCCTGGAAGACGATCGCACCCAAAGCCAGAGTTTTAGTAACCTACATTACAATTTAACCTTGATATTAGCGAGAAACATAATTTATAGCCACACAAAAGCGGTTAAAAAATTGATAGGAGCTAAAATCAGTTTATTCTGGCGCTCATGAGTTTGAGCTAGCCAGCCGTATATCTTCAAAAATGTTTTTACACAAACTACCCCATATGATCAACACTTTCTCCGAATCCATTTATTGCCCGAATCCCACCTGTCCCCAACCCCGCAACACCTTTGGGCGACAGCATTGTGCAGCTTGTGAAACTCGTCTAATTTATCGACATTTGTGGGCGGTGGGCCGTGATGTCGAGGAAGTGCCCCAGGGTAAAGTTATAGGCGATCGCTATTTGGCGATCGCACCCCAAATCTGGCTCGATAGCCGTCCAGATTTGCTTCCTAGCGTCCCTGAAGAACTGCCGGATGCGATCGCGCCTTACCTCCACTTATACCCCCAACGGCTGCATACACCTGAAGTCTACGGCTTTTTTCAACTAGCAGAAGCCGCCCAAACTTTCGATGTCATCTTGCTAGAAAATGTACCCATTACCAATTTTGGTCGCCTATATCCTTCAATCTTAGAAGCTTGGTCGAAAACCAGTGCTGTGCGACAAGTCTATTGGCTTTGGCAAATGCTTCAACTGTGGACACCGCTGACGGAACAAGGAGTTGCTTCCAGTTTGTTAGTACCCGAAAATTTGCGAGTGGATGGTTGGCGGGTGCGGTTGCTGGAACTCCACCAGGGCAATTATCAGCCGACTTTGCGGGATTTGGGAGATGTGTGGTCTGGGTTGGTGGAATCTGCCCAACCGCAGGTAAAGTCGAGACTGGGAGAAATTTCTCAGTTTATGCGTCGCAGCAGCATGAATATCGAGGCGATCGCCCTGGAACTCAATGAGTTACTATTAGAACAAGCCGCCGAATTACCTTTGCATTTAGAGGTAGTTGGCATGACGGATACCGGGCCTCAACGCTCTCAAAATGAAGACACTTGCTATCCGACTGCTGCGGATTTTAAAATTAGCAAAACTTCTGGAAACGACAAACTAATTCCTTATTTGACAATAGTTTGTGACGGGGTTGGTGGTCACGAAGGCGGAGAAGTTGCCAGTCAATTAGCAGTGTTATCCCTGAAAGCTTTGATTCAAAATTTTCTCCTAGAAATCGCTGCACAAAATGATTTGATGATACCGACAATGGTCACAAAACAACTCGAAGAGATTGTGAGAGTTGTCAACAATGTGATTTCAGCTCAAAATAATGAGCAGGGAAAAGAGTTACGAGAGCGGATGGGAACAACTTTGGTGATGGCTCTTCAGTTACCTCAAAAGATTAAGGTTGTTTCTGAGGATTTGCGATCGAATAATGGCCACGAACTTTATTTGGTGAATGTGGGAGACAGTCGCGCTTATTGGATTACCCAAAATTCTTGTCAGCGACTGACTGTGGATGATGATGTGGCTTCTAGGGAAGTGCAACTCGGACACAGTTTGCATTGGGAAAGCCAAAAGCGACCGGATGCAGGAGCTCTGACTCAAGCTTTGGGTACGCGGGATGGCGATTTTCTCCACCCGATAATTCAGCGATTTATTGTAGAAGATGAAGGTTTATTGTTGCTGTGTTCTGATGGTTTAAGTGACAATGACTGGGTTGAGCAATCTTGGGAGAGTTACGGCCCTGCGGTGCTCAAGGGCGAAATGTCTTTGGAGGCGGCGGTTCAGTATTTAATTAATGTAGGAAACGAGAAAAACGGTTATGACAACACCTCTGTGGTTATGACTCACTGTCGGATGTCGCCGGAGAAATTGATGTTATTTCAGCCGACGGATGTTCCAGATTCGATCGCAACACCGATGTCAAATTCAATGCCAAAACCGATGTCAGGTTCGGTATCATTGAAGAAATCACTTTTAATGCCGCAGACGCAGCGGGAGTCTCAACTTTCGGAATCTTCCAAACAGTTACTTTACCCGGAAACGGAACCCGCCCAGGAGCCCGCCCAGGAACCCGCCCAGGAACAGCAGCGGTTCCGGGGTTTAGTGCCGATACTGGGAATTTTGGCAATAGTATTGATTTGCGGTGGTTTAGGTTTGTGGGTACGAAGCCTCCAAACTTCTCAGCCGGAACCTGGTCAAATTCCACCACCCCCGGAAAGTCCATCTTCCACTCCGTCGGAGATTCCATCGCCCTCACCTGAACTCCCGTCACCTGAATTACCTGCTCCCCCGCAGAGTCCGTCACCTTAATAGTTATTGGGCATTGGGCATTGGGCATTGGGCATTGGGCATTGGGCATTGGGCATTGG
>NZ_NXIB02000226.1 GCF_002412335.2 Tychonema bourrellyi FEM_GT703 | reverse complement strand
CCACCGCCACCACCGCCATCACCGCCAATGACTGGAATTACTGCTTCATACTCTTTATGGTAAGAGCAATTTCCACAATGCTTGGTAACTGCCTGCTTTCCTGAAGAGCTAGTAGTTGCACGAATCAAAACTTTATAAGTTCGCTTGATCTTTAACTGTTTGCACTCAGGGCAGCGTCGATCATTGATCCATCCGATGATTAATCTAATTGGCAAAATAATTGTCAAAGTTAGAAAAATACTGAACAAAGGAAGAAAGGTAAAAAACCATAGAATTCGCTCCATGAAAGATCCTTCTTCCATTATGTCGTCTACAGAAATAGTTGTTTCTCCCGAAGCAGATTGAGATTGCTTACCACCTTGTTGCCAACCAGGTTGAGGTATATTCAAAATCGCCTGCGGAAATGCAATCTGCACTTCTAATTCTTGTTCCGGTTGAATAGCCTGACTTGCCACAAATTCAAAGGTTTTAGGATCTACTTGACGACGAACTGCGGCCGTACCAAAATTCATAAACGAGAGGACTTTCCCTGACAAAGCTTCGGGTAATTTTACCGTAACTTTTCCAGCATTAATCGGTGCTTTACGGCCTGCTGCAATAGCTTTCCAATAAACTAGAGTATTCTCACCATCTAACTGCAATCCACCTCGTACCCGATATTTGATGACAAAAGTATGTGATTCTGGCGCTTTTAATTGATGTTGCCAACGAATCCAAAGTTGATTGTTTTCAATCCCCGTGCTACTCGGAATTATTTGATTATTTTCGGCAACGGTCACATCTTTAATTTCATCGACCTTATCTAAAGGAATATAGCGATATCGTTCAGTGTTGTAGTCGGCTGTGAATACATATTTTTGCGTTTCCGTAACCAACATATCTCCGTTCGTTTGAACATCGATGATGACGTTGATGTTGTCCCAGTAAAACGGTAGTTGTTGGGCCGCTGCATGAGTTACTGTGACTAACAGTAGGCTTAATGAAGCCATTAATGAAAAAACTATTTTTTTGAGGAGTCGTTTATTTATCATAGGATTTCCACAAGATAAGTGTTGACTACAATTATTCAACAGGTTTCTTGTGGAGTCAATTCATTAAAGTCATTAATTTATATTCATAAAAGTCATATTTTCAGTCTGGCAGGGAATTCATATCAATTCCGGCTGCGCCGGAATAATATAGAGGAGACGGCAGTGCCCATTGGTGTCAACTTAACGTCAAACCCTGTCACAGACTGCTGTTTGACTATTAAATCTAGATCCCCCCTAGCCCCCCTTAAGAAGGGGGGGACAGGAGTCTTTTCAAAGTCCCCCTTCTTAAGGGGGATTTAGGGGGATCTAGACTTAGGTAAAAGCAAGAGATACCAAGGGTTTCAAGCTTAAGTTGACACTAATGGGCAGTGCCGTGTCCCTACCGCGATCAATTGTAGGGACACGGCACTGCCGTCTCCTCATTTATTTATTTTCAACTTTGAAATACCACACTTAACAAACTTAAAACTGTGCAACCAAACAGCGCTTCAAATGTATATCTTGGCGAAGGTTTGTAAGGAGAAGAATGCCAAACCCGCAATTCTCCATTAAAGCCGCGCGATGCTAAACTCAACGAAACTTGACGGTAATTTACCAAAGTTCGCTGAAGCAATTGCCCGATTAAAATGCCTAAACTACGCATTCCCAGTTTCCAAGTGCGATAGCCACAGCGCGAGTTTTGGGCGATCCAAAGTTCATCTGCGATCGCCAATAAGCTAAAAATAAACCGATACATCAACAACAGAAGTTCTGTCAACAACGGCGGAAAGCGCAATTTTCTGAGAATTTGCAAAGTTTCTGTAAATGGAATTGTCAACAAAATGAAATACATACAACTTGTCGAAGCCAAGGTGCGCGGGAATAACAGACTCACTTGGTATAAGCCAGTGCGACTCACATACAGATAAAAATTGCCGATGCTAATCCCCCAACCTTGCCAAATATCCGAGTGAATTGCTTGGATTTGATTTAACTGAATTCCACCCATAACTAAAGCAGGCAAACTTGTCAGCAAAAACACCAACGGGAGTGACAACAACCGCAGATAAAGTTTCCCCGGAATACCTGCATAGATGACGATCCAGACGGCTAACCAAAGGGCGATCGACAATTGGACGATCGCCCCAGAAAGCAGAGACAGAATCAAAAGGGCGATCGCAAACGATAACTTATGAGTTGGCGGCAATCCGCGCAAACGATTAGTGTAAGCCAGACTATCAATTTGATGGTTCATTAGACATCTCCCATAATTCTTGTGGAACAGGCATCTTGCCTGTTCAAAGCTGGCTTTTTAGGAGATGTCTATTCCAAAGGCGATTTATCATCAGATTGCTGAGATTCCGTGCGCCCTTTATAAAGCCCGATCGCATATCCGATCGCACCCGCCCCCAGCGCCGCTTGAGTCGCAAATAAGAGACTAGCAACTTCGGCGCTAGCAGGCTCAAACAAATGATTAAACCAAGGTTTATAATCGGGTTGAATTTCCGCGATCGCTTTCTGTGCTTCCCCATCCGCCCCGCCGTATTCACCCCGCACAAAAACTAGGGGAATCACGGCAAGTGCGACAACTGCAATTACTAACATCCAATTTTGTTGCGAAGTAGCTTGCTTATTTTTCGTCGGTTTTTGACTCATGGCTTAGGACTCCTGTTTCAATAATTTCAGAATTTCCAACTCTGGTTGGCCGTAAGAATGCAGCCAATTCCAAACCAATACAGTCAGCAATCCCTCACTAATTGCCAGCGGTACTTGAGTAATCGCAAAGATGCTAGCAAACTTGAGAAATGAAGCCATAAAACCGCCACTCGCAGCCGGAAAAGCTAAGGCTAACTGTATCGAAGTCACCACATAAGTCAGCAAATCAGCCAAAGCTGCCGCACAAAAAATTGCCACCCGTTGGCTACCAGTTCGCATCAGCAATTGATAGATAAAATACGCAGCAAACGGGCCAACAATCGCCATCGAAAACATATTTGCTCCCAGGGTAGTCAGCCCGCCGTGGGCCAACAAAACCGATTGAAATAGCAGCACTAAAGCACCAAGTACCGCCATCACCGCAGGGCCAAACAAAATTGCACCCAAACCCGTACCCGTTGGGTGAGAACAACTCCCCGTCACCGAGGGAATTTTCAAAGCAGAAAGCACAAAAGTAAATGCGCCTGCTAAAGCTAGTAATAGTTTAAGTTCCGGGTGTTCTTTGGTAATTCGGGCGATCGCACGCAAACCTAGCACAAAAAAAGGCAACGCCACAATCCACCAAAACGCCGCCCATTGTACAGGCAAAAAACCTTCCGAAATGTGCATAGCTGCGGCCGGTGTTGCCGAACCTAAGACAAGATAACAACTCAAGCCAGCCATCAATCCCAGGCTAACTAACTTCCGATTTCGCGCCTTCATCAAGTACCTCGCAGATGAGACTATGTGAACCAACACATCGGCGGGCATCCTGACTCAAAAAGCGACAAAGCTTTCATGACAGTTGCGGGACAGCGTTGGACTTGCACCAAACTTTCCCCGTTACCTCTAATGGCTGCTTCCATTAGAACCGAGTTGTTAGATTGAGTATATAGCAATCCTAAATCATTTGTGAACATACATCGGAAAATATTTGGATTTCCGAAAGTTTATGTGTATTGGTAGTGTTCATAACTCATTTAGGATTGCTATAACTAAGGACTGAAGTCCTTACTACGAACATATGTTTAAATAAGATTAAAGCTAGATATTATTATTGATTTCTGCTACGCCAATGGGATTAAAGCGAGGGACAGCGGTAGATTTGCTGATTGTTGCGTACATCGTGTTTCGGCTTGTACACTCAGTGATTCACATCGCTGGTATAAATCCAATATTTCGTCTTTTGTGCTTAGTGATTCAGTTAGGTTGCTTGGTCGCCTTAACTGTGATGACTTTCTGATGAAGGCAGAAGGTAGAAGGCAGAATTTTTTTTTGATTCTTCCTACTACCTTCTGCCAACTGACTAATAACTAATAACTAATGACTAATGACTAATGACCAATGACCAATCACTAACTTAACTGTCGTACATCCGCGCGCCCGCCGCATCGGGATTTTCATCGCAATACTCGTCAAAAGCAGTTCTTTCCAGCTTCATCGATCGCTGATGAGAAGCCTCAGCCTGCATTTCTTCTACAATATCCCAAGCTACCGCGCACTCTCTAGATGTAGCACCTTTCTGAGAGCAAATAGTTCTGGCATCTGCGATCGCCTTTTCAATTTCTTCCTCAAATAAAACACTCTTCGGTTTCTCAAGAAAATCGCTTTTTGTCAATATATCCGTTACCGATATAATACCGACCAGCTTGTCCTTAATCACCGGAGCTCGACGGATGCGGGTATTCGCGAACAACCTAGCTACATATTCCACGCCCAAGTCGGGATTTACCGTAATGCACGGTTTGGTCATAATCTCGAAAACGCGGACTTTTTTCGGGTCTACACCATAAGCTGCTACTTTATAGACAATATCCGTTTCAGTCACTATGCCATAGGCATCCTGTTCGTGGCGGCGTTCCACGATTAATGCGCGCAAACACATTTCGTTCATCATCGCCACCGCTTCGGCAACTGTTGCCGAACCGCGAATGGTGACAACATCTGTGGTCATAATATCTTGTGCTTTCATCATCATTTGTGATTGCTCCCTGCTTAATAAAATATACTCTGTCCAGATTTTGGGCAAAAAATTTGATTTGCAATCATCTTGACACTTCAGGACTTACAAAACTGTTACGATAAGTCAAGGATGGCGATCGACTCCCCACTCTCCCCATCTCCCCCTCCCCCACTTCT
>NZ_NXIB02000225.1 GCF_002412335.2 Tychonema bourrellyi FEM_GT703 | reverse complement strand
CCCCATGCCCCATGCCCCATGCCCTATGCCCTATGCCCAATCTCTTGTCTTTCACACTCCTACTACTACAATTCCCCGCCGTGGCAATTCTGATGTCGCGCTTGATCAAAGGCCCCTCGCGCATCCCGCCCCTAGAACCAGAATCGCCGACACTTGATTTGCTTGGTGCTTGTACAGTTGTTGTCCCAACTTTAAATGAGGCCGATCGCATTTCACCTTGTTTAGATGGATTGAGTCGTCAAAGTTACGAACTCCGCGAAGTTATTGTCGTTGATAGCTATTCCGTTGACGGAACCGCAGATTTAGTCAAAACCGCCGGAGAAAAAGACCCTAGATTTCGAGTGATTAACGATGATCCATTGCCGGCTGGTTGGGTAGGCCGTCCCTGGGCTTTACACACAGGTTTTTTGGCAAGTTCCGAGAAGTGCGAGTGGATTTTGGGGATAGATGCCGATACTGTTCCCCATCCGGGTTTGATTGCGAGTTTGCTGAAAACGGCGATCGCCGGAAATTATGATTTGATTTCCCTATCGCCACAGTTCATTCTCAAGTATCCAGGGGAATTTTGGCTGCAACCAGCGCTGTTGATGACTTTAGTTTATCGGTTCGGACCGACCGGGACTGGTGGAGATGTGCCGGAATTGGTGATGGCGAACGGTCAATGTTTTTTGTGTCGGCGCGAGGTTTTGGTGGAATTGGACGGCTACGAGTCTGCTAGGGGTTCCTTTTGCGATGATGTGACTCTGGCTCGTTATGCTGCTGCTAAGGGTTTTAAGGTGGGCTTTTTGGACGGGGCGAAGGTGTTGCAGGTGCGGATGTATGAAGGTGCGATCGAGACTTGGAATGAGTGGGGGCGATCGCTCGATTTGAAAGATGCTGCTTCTAGGGCTCAAATTTGGGGTGATTTGTGGCTGTTGTTTGCAGTTCAAGGTTTGCCTGTGCTGATTTTATTGGGTTATTTGCTGTTTGGTTGGCGATCGCCTGTGGTGCTATTTCCCTATGGTTGGCTGTTGGGATTGAATGTATTTTTGGTGGCGGTGCGATCGGCTTTGTGTTTTGCGATCGCCCCTTCATACGATCGGACAAACGCATCAGGTCAATGGCTATTTTGGCTTTCTCCTTTAGCCGATCCGTTAGCCTTTTTGCGAATTCTAATTTCTGCTTTAAATCAGCCCACTCAGTGGCGCGGCCGCAAGTATGAATAATCCTTGTAATTTTGCAGCCCAATAATTATGGTCTGTTGTGCATTTAAATTGTATAATTTCATAGGATCAAAACTCATCAAATCCTCTTTTTATATCAATTCCGGTTGCATCGGAATGATGTCAACAGTCAACCGTCAACAGTCAATTAACTTTTAATTTATATGACGCGATTTATTCACGATCGCTTTGCCAAAGAATTCCTGGAAGAACTGCTGTCACCCATCGGAACGGTTAATATCGGTCGTGATGTCACTTCCGAAGTCCGAGAAATCGATGTTTATTTCATTCCAGGTGTCGAAATTCCTGAATACTCAATCAGCCTGGGATTGTTGGGCAAAATGGCTGGTAAAACAGCAATTTTTGAGCCGTTTCGCAATCCCGTAACCATCAAGGAAGTATGGAGCTGTATGAGTAAGTTATGGGGTTTGCAAAGTGAATTAGAGCGACAGGCGAGAAGAGAAAATACTCGACTAAATGACGGGAAGTTGCCAAGACTGTGGATTTTGACACCCACAGCATCGAAAGAACTGCTGGAAGGTTTTGGTGGGGTACAAAACCCGGAGAATTGGCTGGAGGGAATCTATGTTTTCCCGAAGCATTGGCGAGGGGCAATTGTAGTCATCCACCAGTTACCCGAAATCCCAGAAACCCTGTGGTTGAGGATTTTGGGGAAAGGGAAAGTCCAGGAAAGGGCGATCGGCGAATTAGGCGCTTTAGCAATGGACGATCCATTGCGGATGATTGCGCTAGAATTATTGTATCGTCTACAGTCACATTTAGTAGTCGAAAACCAACGGGAACCTGAACCAGAAGAGCGGGAGTTAATTATGGCGATCGCACCACTTTTTCAACAACAATTACAAGCAGCAGAGCAACAAGGACTGGAACGAGGACTTGAACGAGGACTTGAACGAGGACTTGAACGAGGACTTGAACGAGGACTTGAACAAGGCATTGAACAAGGCATTGAACAAGGCATTGAGCAAGGCATTGAACAAGGCATTGAACAAGGCATTGAACAAGGTAGACAAGCACAACAACGCTTAATCTTAGAAAACTTTCTGCAAGTTAGATTTGGAGAATTAAGCCAGAGAATGACAGTGTTTTTATCTCCAATATCCAAGTTGCTTGCTGCGGATTTTACGATGCTGCTGGTGGCAATTTCGATGCTGACAGTTGATGAAGCAGGGCGGGAACAAGCGGTAAGATTATTGGCAGAAAAAGTCTTGACAATGCGCCAAAATGAATTGGGTGATATTCTGTCTACAGCCCTTACAAATTTGCTAGCATTGCCCGTGACAGAATTGACATTGTTGGTAGAACAACTGCCACAGTTATCGGCTGATGAATTGAGAGAAAGGTTAGGGAGAATCCCTGAATAAAACCTGTTTGAGTAGCTATAAAGTGCGATCGCCCTTTTTGGTCTTTTTGATCGAAGGGCGATCGCACTTTTCATTCTTCCCTAAATCTGCTGGAAATTAGATGTAACCATCGCCCTTATTTGACTGCAAAGGGCGATGGTCCTTCCCTAAATCAGCCGGAAACTAGCAGATGTAATCGTAGCAGCATCAGTTGCTTTAGCCCCTAGAATATCAACTGTGACTTTTCCATCAGCAGTTGGTGTGACATCAAATGTGTAAGTTTTTGCATCTACTGTGACAAAGTTACCGACTGTTGCATTGGCGACTGTGATATCAGTATTATCAAACCCTGTGACATCTTCGCTGAATGTGGCTGTGACAGCAAATAAACCGTTAACTGTTGTTGTTGATGCGGATGTTAGAGTGACAGTGGGTGCGGTAACATCAGCAGTGCGAGTTAATTGAGTAGCAGCGGTATTATTATTACCCGCAGTATCCGTAGCTTTAGCCGCCGGAATATCAACTGTGACATTACCACTAGCAGTGGGAGTAACATCAAAAGTGTAAGTTTTGGCATCTACTGTGACCAAGTTTCCGACAGTAGCATTGGCGACGGTGATATCAGTATTATCAAACCCAGTAACATTTTCACTGAAGGTAGCAGTGACGGTAAATAAACCGTTAACTGTGGGTGTTGAATTTGATGTTAAGGCAACAGTTGGTGCAACGGCATCAACAACTATGGCTTTGCTACCGCCAAGGGAGTTAGCTGTGGCTAAGGCGGGAAGAGTTAAAACAGCATCCACAGCCAAACTATCTTTAATTGTGCCGCCGTTAAGGGTGAGGGCAGTTGTGGCAAGGTATTCTAAGTCAGCAGATGTGTCTCCTGCTTGCACTACATAGTTGAAAGTGAGTGCATTACCGCCGCTACCACTGGTATATGTGGCAAATTTGTCAGTTGTGCCTGTTTCTAGTTGCAGTTGAGGTGTGCCGGTGACGGTGACAGCAGCATCGAAGGTGACGGCGATGGCGATGGTAGAACCTACACCGTAGCTGCCGTCAGGGGTGGTGGCAGTGACAGCAGTAACTTTGGGGATACTACCATTGAGCAGGATGGAGGCGCTGTTGCTGTACTGGTTCGCCACAGCTAAGTCAGGTTTGCCGTCGCCGTTGAAGTCGCCGATGCTGACAGATTTGGGAGCACTGCCAGTTGTGAAGTCAACTTTGGTGGCGAAGGTGGGGGTGGTGGCTCCGGTGGCGGTGGTGTTGAGCAGGATGGAGGCGGTGTTGTCGTTCCTGTTCGCCACAGCTAAGTCGGGTTTACCGTCGCCGTTGATGTCGCCGATGCTGACGGATAAGGGGTTAGTGCCAGTTGGGAAGTCAACTTTGGGGGCGAAGCCTAGTACGCCCCTGTAGGTTTTGAGGGCCTTGGCGTTAAATGGTACTGTTGCTTCTATCGGGCCAGTTTGTACTTCTAATTTCCAATCTCCTCCTAATTCAGCACTTCCGGTTAGGGTTGCTGAGGCGGCGATGTCTGCACCAGTAATTTCACTTAGTCGCTTGAGGAAATTTTGGCCGGTTTCTCCTGCGGCTACTTCGCATCCATATAATAGGATATCGGCGTTTTGGGTGAGGGCATTTCCCCACTGTTTTAGCTGAGGGCTGTAGTTTTCTAGGTTATTGCTATTGAGTTCTGTTGTGCCTAAGTGGAGGTTGCCGGGGCTGCCGTGGGAGATGATATGTAGGGCACTGATGCCTGTATGCTGAGCTAGGATTGTGGTGATTTGCTCTATGGCATTAGGCTGGCTTTCGAGGATGTAGGTGGCAGTGCCGGCTTTGATGCCGCTTGCTATGTGGTGGCTGTCTGGTATTGTGGGGTCAATGATGACGATTGAATTGGGATTTTTGCTCTAGCAAAAATCCCAATTCAAAATTTTTTTTTGGGGGTGTGGTTAACTTGAGGTATAGTTATCATAGGTTTGTGGTTCCAGTATAGTGGGACTTGTTGAGCTTGTAGGGTGCGTCAGGAGCGAAGGCTTACACTTAATGGGAAAAGCTGGGGTACTGACGCACCCTACTATCTATCTTGGGACAGATGAAAACCCAAATTTTGGACATTAGTAGCATAACAAGGCTCTTTTCAATTGTCAATAGGTTGAGCTTGTAATTTTTAGTTCCTACTGATATTATTTTTCAGTAACACTTATGAAATTTATTAACCCCAAAACAGACTACGCCTTTAAAAAAATCTTTGGTTCCGATCAAAGTCAAGATATTTTAATTAGTTTCCTGAATGCAATTGTCTATCAAGGTG
>NZ_NXIB02000224.1 GCF_002412335.2 Tychonema bourrellyi FEM_GT703 | reverse complement strand
TCCTTCTTCCTTCTTCCTTCTATCCGTTACCCAATCCGTTGCCGAACTTCCTTCATTAAATATAGCGATCGAGAATAGCAGCAGTTTCCCGGCCTGTTTTTTCCCAGCTAAATTGTTTTGCTCTGGCTAAACCGAGTGCCCGTAAGTGCGATCGCACCTGAGAATCCCCTGCAACCTGTTGCATAGCAGCGGTAATTTCCGCAACGCTGTAAGGATTGACCAACAACGCGCCGTCCCCCCCCACCTCAAGCATCGAAGACAGGTTAGAAGTGATGACAGGAGTACCACAAGCCATTGCTTCGAGTACGGGGAGGCCGAACCCTTCCCAAAGACTGGGAAAAACCAGGGCGATCGCCTGATTGATGACTTTTGGCAAATCACCCACAGGGATATAATCTAAGAATTTTATGCGATCGAGCAAACCCCATTCTGCCACCTGCACTTTCAACAGTGGCGTATAGCGTTTATCTTCCGATCCAGCTATCCACAACTCATACTCACAACTACTCGGTAAAGCCGCAAATGCTGCTACAACTCGGTGCAAATTTTTATGCGGATTGTGACGCCCAAGATAAAGAAAATAATTGCTAGTCGGCAAATCTAGAAAACGAAAAAAACTGGTATCATAACCAGGAGAAATGGACGTAATTGAATCAGTAGGAATCTGACAAAAATCAGCGATATCTTTAGCCGTTGCTTCAGAATCGCAGATGACGTGTTCAGCCTGTCGCAGCACTTGGGGAATATAGTAGCGGTGGTAAGGTGTCAGCGGATCGAAACGGCGGGGAAATCGCAGCGCAATTAAATCATGTACTGTAATTATATAGCGACAACCTGCAAATACCGGAGCTTCGGGAATCGGTGAAAATATTAAGTTAGATTTTAACTCTTTGTAGATTTTGGGAAGCTGGGTTTGTGTCCACAGCAAGCGGTTGATGTGTCCTTTAGTTCCTTGTTCTGGAGTTAAGTTGGACGGGATTTGATAGCAGGTATAATTGGGAATTTCGGCGGCGGATAGTAATGTTGGGCTAAGGGATTTAAGGTGGGGAAAGAGATTTTTGGCGTAAATTGATAAACCTGTTGGTTTGGAAATTAAGAAGGAGAGGTTGATCAGTAAGTTGGATGGGAAATTTGACATGGGATAATATATTCGATCTGATCAAAGCATAATTCCTGTAGAAATTAGGACACGGCACTGCCGTGTCCCTACAATTATGGGGATTATCGTTGGGCTGGGCGGGTTTATTTAGATGGTCAATTATTGGCTAATATTGTTCGTGAACCCGCCCCTACAAGGCTGAATTTAACAGATTGGATATTACCGCATAAATGAACCGACAACACCGTTCATATCCTCAGCCAAAGGATTTCCCAAAGCCTTAAACTTCCACTCGCCGCCTTCTCGATAAACTTCTCCCATTAACATATTTAATTTTCCTTCATAGGAAGGGTCATTTGACAAGCGATAGCGGGCGATTTCTTTGCCAGTGGCATCTACAGCCCTCACAAAAGCATTATCTACCAGGCCAAAATGCTGTTTTCTATCCTTGGCATCGTAAATATTTACGCCCAAAATAATTTTGTGATACTGTTCTGGTAAAGCACTCAGTTTCACCAATATCTGTTCGTCATCCCCATCTCCAGCCCCGGTGAGATTGTCGCCGGTGTGAACAACTGTTTTATCCTTTGATTCCAAATGACCGTAATAAATTACATCGTCTTTATAGTTTTTTAATTTGCCGTTTTCTCCCAATAAAAGAGCGTAAGCATCCAAGTCAAAGTTTGCACCGCTGCTTCTGCCAAAAAGACCTGTTTTAGCTTTCGCCACATCCCATCCCAAAGCCATTGTTACCCTGGATAAATCGTATTCGCTTTTGCTGAGAACAATTGATTGTCCTTTTGTCAAGTTGATAGCCATATTTTTGTGCTTGTGTAAAGTGTATAATTAGTAGGATTTAAAATCAAGGGAAACATTCATGATTTTGCTGAATTTTCCCTTGATTCATTTAGTCCGATGCGATCGACCTTCGATCAGTTATACTTGTCTACAAAGCTTTGTAAGCCTGAATTGTAGCCTTGTCCTACGGCTTGGAACCTCCACTCGCCGTCTTTCTTGTAGAGTCGGCCAAATTCGATCGCAGTTTCCCTCGAAAAATCCTCATCCAAATCGTACTTAGTGACTTCTATGTTAGTCGTAGTGTCGTAAATTCTGATAAAAGCATTCCGCACTTGACCGAAGTTTTGTCTCCTCGATTCAGCTTCATGGATTGTCACCACAAACACAATTTCTTGAACCGCTGGATCGACTTTGGTTAAATCAACAGTCACTGTTTCATCATCATCTGCTCCTTCTCCGGTTCTGCTATCTCCCAAATGTTTTACTGAACTGTCTGGCGACTCTTGGTTGTTGTAAAAAACAAAGTATTTTTCGCTGGGGATTTTCGCATTTGCACCCAACATAAACACGGAAGCATCTAAGTCAAACTCTGCGCCGGTGTCTGTAGCGTTGGTATCCCATCCCAAACCGATCCCAGCACTTTTCAGCCCCGGTGCTTCTTTAGAGAGATTGATTCTTCCGCCTTTTTCCAAGTTGATAGACATTTGCCCTCCTATTCACAATCTGACTGGCGTTACTACTGACATCTTGCACCAATATATCAATCAGGGGCTTTTTTGTGGGTGCGGGCGGGTTTATTTAACCTGTCTGCACCATGAGAAAACTTTTGGTGAACCCGCCCTTTGTAGGGTGCGTCGCTGCCAGATTTTCGATTTTAGTTGTAGATTGTGGATGGCGACGCACCCTACAGTATCTACAGGTTTTTGACAATGGTGCAAGATCTCAGTTACTAGCAATTATATCAAGTGTTACAGTAAGTTGACAAATTGCTTTTGATAGCTGGTAAAAGTATAGTCATTTATAGGCATGGGAGGCTTCAAGTCCCTCCCCCTTCACTTTTACTTTGAGCGGATTAACCCGCCTCGGCTGAACTACGCAGCTCTCTATCCCATCGCTGAAGGCATTTGGGATTGCTTTTCTAAGGATGTTGTACGAAGCGTTGATATCAGAATTAATTAACTGACCCGTCGATGTTTTGTACAAACCTCGCTTGATCCGTTTACCAGTGAACACAGTCTCTTTTTCGGTTTTTCCATAAACAGGAATTGGGTCTAAACACAGAAAATTGGCCCGTGAACTATAGGATTCTTCCTGCACAATTACCTTGATTCCCGCCAGCCGAGCTTTGTATTCCAACATCTCAATTAATCGAGAGTGAGGAATACTGACAAAATTTTGGTTGGTTTGTTTACCTAGATTGATATCGGTTTTCCACTGTGCATTTTTGCCGATTACCAGCGTTCCAATTTGGTTCACTACCAAATGGTCAACAATCACACGACTAGCATGATGCAAGTAATTATCAACTTTCTGATTACGACAGCGAGTTAATCGCTGAATTCTGGGTGAGGTTTGACGATTCCTTTTCAATTGGGATTGTAATCGGGATTTGCGTTTGTTGTAGAACTGGTTAATCGATTTTAATGGTCGCCCGTTAATCAACAAAGGAATAAATCCCGGTTGATTTGAAGTTAACGCCACTAAATTATCCAGTCCTAAATCAATACTAGCTACAGAGTTGGCATTGCCAAGGGTAGACTCCGGTTCACTTCGACTACGCTCAGTACAAGCATCATAAATCACCTCAATTACATAGGAATCACATTTCGGAACCAGTCTAACTTGACAAATATGGTTGGGATTGAGTTGGGTTTTAATTGAAAGCTCAGTGCCGGAAAGCTTGATAATTCCTTTCTTTAACTGTTTGCTACTAATCGCTTGAATCGTGTAGACAAGAAGGTTTCGCCCTTTGGTTTTGTCTTTGTACTTTGGCAATTTTGGGCGACCAGTGAATTTTGAAGAGTCAGCCTTGTAAGCTTTAACTGCTTCAAAAAACGATTTCCAATTCTTGTCTAGCACCATTAAAATTTGCTGACTTACTTTAGCAGGCAAAGCCTTATATGCTTCGTGAGACTTCATCAATCGGTTCATTTCGTTGTAATTGACATAGCCCCACCCATAAATAAAACTCTGACGAATGACGTAATTGGCGGCATTGTAGAGGTTTTTGGACTTGAAAGCTAGTTCGTCTATTTGGGCGAAACGGTGTTCCGTTGATTTAATGATGTGCCTCTCTGTTAGTTGCATTTGAGACTTCCGTTCTTTGGGCTATGCGTATTCCTTGTTCAACACTCACAACAATATAATACCATTATTGTTTATAATTGCTTATAAACTCAATAAAGTTTTACAATACTCATCCTCAGTCATCAGTTCTTGGGTGCTTTCCACCCTGTCCAAAAACACGATACCATCTAAATGGTCGTGTTCGTGTTGAAAAATGCGAGCCACAAAATCCGTGAATTCTTGTCGGTGTAGTTGACCGTCTCTGCTGGTATATTCTATCTCAATCGATCGACTTCTCGGCACCAATCCCCGTATCCCCGGAATGCTCAAACAGCCTTCCCAGTCTTTGACTGTCTCTGTTGAACTCGCAATAATTCGGGGGTTAATCATCGCTGTGGGTTCCATGTGTGGTGCTTGGGGATACCGCAGATTGGGACGGGAAGCGACGATGAAGATGCGATCGCCCATAGCGACTTGAGGGGCGGCAATCCCCACCCCGTTTGCCTGCTGTACTGTATAGATCAGGTTGTCGATTAACTGTTGAAGGCGATCGTCCAGAATATTTTCCACAATTTGCGATCGACGGCGCAATACGGGATTTCCTAATTGTGAGATTTGTAATATTTCTGACATTGGGAATTGGGAATTGGGAATTGGGCATTGGGAATTGGGAATTGGGAATTGGGAATTGGGCATTGGGCATTGGGCATTGGGCATTGGG
>NZ_NXIB02000223.1 GCF_002412335.2 Tychonema bourrellyi FEM_GT703 | reverse complement strand
CCTTCGATCCTAATTATTTGACTGCTACCCCTTGACAGGTCAAGACAGTATCTACATCGCCGTGTTTTCGATGATTATATCCGATCGCTGAAATTCATCGGCAAAGTAAACCTTAATTAGTGGTGTAGGGATGAAGCATTTGGGCGACAATCGCTCAGAAAAACCCGATTTTTGATGTCCAAATGCTTCATCCGACTCATGATGGGCGATTTAAAAGATCTCAAATGGGTTCTATAGCGATTTCTCAAATCGATCGTTTATGGTGTTTTGTTAACAACCAAAGTCTCCAGGATGTGTTTAAACATGGTTACGACAATTTGGCGATCGTTATCTCTCACAAATATATCGTAATTGGGACTGGAATTAATCTCAATTAACCAGTAGTCGCCATTTTGGTCGATCGCAATATCAAAGCCACCATAAGTAACATGGATTTCCGCAAACACTGGCTGCACAAAGCTTTCAATCTCTGAGACAATCTTGGAATCTTTGATATGCTTAGCTGTGGCTCCCTCCCAGTGCAGCGGGCTTAAATTACCCATAAATTTAGCACCTGATTTATCTTTTTCATACAGCAAAACTAGCTTTTTATTAAAAAATACCGCCCGATATTCATGGCGGATATTAATGTATTCTTGAGCTAGGCAAATGTAGTCATAATCTTTGCTATTGACATTAAATACAGTTTCAATGGCTGATTGAATTTGCTCATGGGTTTCACACAGAAATACATTGTTTCCGGCGGAACCGCGATTTCTTTTGATAATCAGGGGTAAAAAAAATATTTTACTCACCTCATCAGCAATTTCTTCACATTTTTTTATTTTCAAATATTCGCGATATTTGGAATCACAAAAAGGAGACAAAAAACCAACTGTCTTAGGAGTTTTAATTTTAGTGTTCAACAATTGATAGGTATATTCTTTGTCTTTAAAAATTTGTACTATTGGTGCGCTGTTAAACGGTGTAATGTAATTGACAAAGTAATAGTCTTGATCGGAATGTTGAATTCTGATTAAGTTTTGGTTGGGCGCAAGAATTTCATAATTGATATTTAACTCTTGACAAGCTTCAAGCACGAGACTGATATTAGTTAGCATGATGTTAAGTTGAAGGAAGTTCGGCAACGGATTGTGTAACGGATGTAACGGATGGATGGCCCTTCGGTTTCGCGAACGGCTAAAAAGAAGGAAGAAGGGTTTAGTTATCTAGGAGAGCGGAAAAAAATAACACCATGAGTATCCTATAGTTAAATTAGCCCGATCGTGCGATCGCACAATCTGATCCCTGCACACCCGAAAATCGATCGCACCCAGGAGAAAATCGCCATGAGTGTGGCGTGATTGCGAAATTAGCCAAAAGTTAGGAGTAGAATAGTCCAAGAGCCGATCGCTCGATCGTAGTCTACAGCGAAATATGACCCCACCGCAGCCACCCCACAAACCTCAAACCGTCTTGGGTGCTATTACCCAAGCAGTCCAGACTATTGCTAAGGTTAATTTTAACCAGCTAGTGCTGAAACCGAATGCCAAAGTACCCGAACTATGGGTACAGGATGCCGGTGCTGCAAAGGCAGAGGTTTATCCGCTATTGGGCGATCGATATCTTTTAGGTCGATCGTCCAAATCCTCTGATATTGTAATTCGCAATCCCGTAGTCAGCCACCTACATTTATCCCTGTCGCGGGATACTAGGCTGGGAACTCCTTTTGTGATCAAAGACGAAAATTCTACTAACGGCATCTACCGTGGTAAAAAGCGAATTGAAAGTATGTCCCTGCGTCACGGCGACGTATTTACATTAGGGCCACCAGAACTCGCCGATGCTGTCAGAATTCAGTATATCGATCCGCCACCTTTGTATTCAAAAGTTTTGCGTTATGGCTTTTATGGCATCAGCGGAGCAACAGCTTTAATCGGGATGTTGATAGGGATTGAATCGACCAAATTTCAAGTACGTCCTCTGCCAAGAAGTGTCAACGGGCCGGTGATTGTGTACGCTCGCGACGGTCAAACTCCCTTGCGTCCTCCTCAGAATAATGCTCACTTAGAATTAAAGACATTACCAGATTTTTCGCCTTATTTAGCAAAGGCGATAATTGCTTCAGAAGACAGCCGCTACAACTGGCATTTAGGAGTAGATCCCCTCGGCGTTTTGCGTGCACTTTTAACCAATTTTCGTGGAGGAGGAATTCGCGAAGGAGGCAGCACTCTGACACAGCAATTAGCTAGGAGTTTGTTTCGAGATTATGTGGGGACTCAAGATTCGGCGGGGCGCAAGTTTAGGGAAGCCATAGTTGCCTTGAAATTAGAGAGTTATTACAGCAAAGATGAGCTGCTACTGACTTATTTGAACCGAGTATTTTTGGGGATTGACCTTTACGGTTTTGAGGATGCAGCTCGGTTTTATTTTGGTAAATCTGCTAAGGATTTGACTTTATCAGAATCAGCAACTTTGGCGGGGATTTTGCCTGCTCCCAATAGTTTTAATCCGATTCAAAATTATCAGTTAGCGGTGCAGTATCGCGATCGGGTAATCGAACGGATGCGGGTGATGGGGACAATTTCTCAGGAAGAAGCCGATCGCGCCAGGCGATCGCGAATTGAGATCAACCCAAAAGCGCGGGAATTTCTGCAAAGTACGATCGCTCCTTATTTCTATAGTTATGTATTTGATGAATTAGAGTTTTTATTAGGGGAACAATTAGCCAGAGAAGGGAATTTTATTGTAGAAACTGGCTTAAATCCCAGCCTGCAAAAACTAGCAGAAAGTTCACTCAGAAATGCGGTTGAAAATTCGGGAGCAAGGGCTGGTTTTTCTCAAGGAGCCGTGGTAACACTCAACACAAAAAATGGGGAAGTCCTAGCTTTAGTTGGCGGTGTAAATTACCGGCAAAGTCAGTTTAACCGAGCTACCCAAGCATTGAGACAACCAGGTTCTACCTTTAAGATTTTCAGTTACACAGCAGCCCTAGAACAGGGAATACCAGCCAGTAAAAGTTACTCTTGCGAACCCCTGTCTTGGGGCGGACAAAGTTACAGTGGCTGCGAAAGAACTAGCGGTAGTGCAGATATGTATCGAGGTTTAGCACAGTCAGAAAATGCCATTGCTTTGCGAGTAGCCCAAGATGTTGGTTTAGAAAATGTAGTACGAATGGCTAAGCGTTTTGGAATCACATCTCCCTTGCGTTCTGCTCCTGGTTTAGTATTAGGTGAAAGTGAAGTTAACGTATTGCAATTGACAGGTGCATTTGGGGTTTTAGCGAATCGGGGTTTGGGAAATCGCCCCCATGTAATCAAGCGAATTATTGACAGCAGTGATTGCCAAGATATAAAAAATTTCAAGACTTGTCGCGTGGTTTATGACTATCAAAAAGATGGAGTTGCCAATCAGCAATTAGTTTCGGAAGTCGCAGCAGATACGATGACAGATATGCTGCAAGGTGTGGTGCGAGGAGGTACCGGTAGCAGTGCGGCTTTGGGCTTGGGAGAAGCGGGCAAAACGGGAACGACTAATGATAACAAAGATTTGTGGTTTGTCGGTTATATTCCAAGTGAGCAACTGGTGACTGGAGTTTGGTTGGGAAATGATGATAATTCTCCCACTCAGGGAGGTAGTCGAGATGCGGCTCAATTGTGGGGGGATTATATGCGACAGGTGGCGCGTTAATTCATCAGGAAATATCAACGCCAGATTTGTTTGATATAACTGAGATGTTGCACCATTGTCAGCAACAGGCTTTCCGGCCTGTTCCACAAAGACTCTACTTTCTTGTGGAACAGGCATCTTGCCTGTTCATAAAAAGCTAATTGGGAATGCTCCAACATCTCAGATATAATTTATATGATCGGTAATTCTCAAAACTTATGATCCAAGTTTCACCCAAGCTCGTAAACTTCGAGGAATTTGTGGAGTGGCTACCTGAAAATTCGACGGTACGCTACGAATTGCATAATGGAGATATTGTTGAGATGGCACAACCAGTAGGCGAACACGAGGAAGTTACAGGCTTTCTGACAATCAAAATTTCCGCTCTAATCGATCGTCTGGGATTGCCATACAGTATCCCGAACAAAGTGATAGTTAGACCTCCTGAAAAAGATTCTGGTTATTTCCCTGATGTGTTGGTGCTGAATCGTGCAAATCTGGTAAACGAAACATTGTGGCAAAAACAGTCTATCCTGAGTTTGGGTGCATCGATACCTTTGGCGATCGAGGTTGTGTCAACCAATTGGCGCGATGATTACTATTTAAAATACGCTGATTATGAGGAAATGGGTATCCCTGAATATTGGATTGTGGATTATGCTGCGTTGGGTGGACGTAGTTTTATTGGTAATCCGAAACAACCGACAATTTCTGTGTGTAACTTGGTTGATGGTGAATATCAAGTTCTCAAGTTTCGAGATAATGACAGAATTTTATCGCAAACTTTTCCCGATTTGAATTTGACTGCAAATCAGATTTTTGGGGCTGGTTTAGTGTAAGCTGATATTTTGTAAATTTGGATTTTTTAACCGCAGAGGGCGCAGAGAACGCAGAGTTAGATAGGAGAGAGATTAATAATATGGGTGTACAAATCTGCGATTTCTTGCTTGTATTTGTCTAACTTAGATTGATTGTTCATTGATCAAAGGGAGAATTCCGCCGTTGGGGATGTGATATCTATTCCGGCGCAGCCGGAATGATATAGAGGACACGGCAGTGCCGTTTCCCTACCGTGATTAATTGTAGGGACACGGCACTGCCCATTAGTGTCAACTTAAGGTCAAACCCTGTCAGAGACTGTTGTTTGACGATTAGGCCCAGATCCCCCCTAGCCCCCCTTAAGAAGGGGGGGACAGGAGTCTTCTCAAAGTCCCCCTTCTTAAGGGGGATTTAGCAGGGTGGATTAATTGTCAGAAAATAAATTATCATCATAGTCGATCGGGTGCGT
>NZ_NXIB02000222.1 GCF_002412335.2 Tychonema bourrellyi FEM_GT703 | reverse complement strand
CCCCCCAACCCCCCCTTGCTAAGGGGGGGAGAAAATCCAAAATCGCAGGATTTAGAATCGGGAGAAATCCAATTTGAGAATGTGTGGTTTGCTTACAAAGAAGATGAATATGTTCTGCAAAACCTCAATTTCACAATCAAATCTGGCGAAAAAGTAGCATTAGTTGGCCCTACCGGTGCTGGCAAAAGTTCAATTATTCGTCTCCTCTGTCGCCTTTACGAGCCCACCAAAGGACGTATTCTAATTAATCATGTGGATATTCGAGATTTGCCCCAAGCAGAATTGCGACGACACATTGGCGTGATTATCCAAGATGGCTTTCTCTTTGCGGGTGATGTGAAGAGCAATATTAGCTTGGGTGAAAATTACTCGATCGAGGAAATTCAAGCAGCAGCAGAAAAGACAAATGTTGCTAAATTAATTGAGGAATTACCTCAAGGTTATGATACGCAATTGCGCCAACGGGGAACGAATCTTTCGGGGGGACAAAAGCAATTGTTAGCATTTGCTCGTGCGGCTATTCGGAATCCGAGTATTTTAGTTCTAGATGAAGCAACTGCTAGTTTGGATGTGGGGACAGAAGCTTTAATTCAAGAAGCTCTAGAGCGTTTGATGGTGGAAAGGACGGCGATAATTATTGCCCACAGACTCTCAACTATCCGCAATGTCGATCGCATTTTAGTGCTCAAACGTGGACAATTAATAGAGTCTGGTAGTCACGATGAATTGTTGCAGCAAGAAGGCTTGTATGCTAGTTTGTACAAATTGCAAATGCTCGAAATTTAAGATCTGAATCCGGCTGATTTCAAGGACACGGCAATGCCGTTTTCTACTTAAAAATAATCATTCAGCAATTCTCCTAACAGCTTCCGCCAAAATTTCCGGCGATTCAACTAAGGCAAATCGCACATAACCTTCTCCCGATTTCCCGAAACCGGCACCGGGGGAAGCTGCAACTCCCGTATTTTCTACTAACTGAGTGCAAAACTTTACTGAATCTAATGCCCAAGGTTCTGGGAGTTTCGCCCAAACGTACATTGTAGCGGGGGGTATTGGCACTTGCCAGCCGATGTTTTGCAGGGCGCGGACGAAGGTATCTCGCCGTTTTCGGAAGGTTTCTACACTGGTTTTAACGGTGTCTTGAGGGCCGGTTAAAGCAGCGATCGCACCATTCAAGATTCCTTGATATTGATTGAAGTCTACGGCGGCTTTTACCTGTCGCAGTGCTTGGATGATTTCGGGATTGCCGATCGCATATCCGACTCGAAAACCACCCATATTGTACGACTTGGACAGTGTGAAAAACTCGATCGACACGCTTTTATCGCGATCGGCTTGAAAGATAGACGGTGCCTTCAACTTACGATATTCTTCCTCCTTACCAGAATCAGAGGGCGGGCACGGGGGCACAGCCCCTACAGCGTCGTCAAAAACCAGATCCACATAGGGGAAATCGTGCACCAAAACCAGCCGATGTTCCCGACAAAAAGCCACCGCTTTGTCAAAAAAGGCCAAAGGTGCGATCGCAGTTGTCGGATTATGAGGATAACTCAAAACCATCATCTTCGACTGAGCTAATACAGTTTTCGGAATATCATCAAATACAGGCAAAAACTGATTTTCAGCTAACAACGGCATCGGATAAATTTGACCACCAGCCAAATAAACACCACCCGCATGAGAAGGATAACCCGGATCTAGCAACAAAGCAAAATCGCCTGGGTTGAGTACAGCCAAAGGCAAATGCGCCGTGCCTTCTTGGGAACCAATTAAAGGTAGCACTTCAGTTTCGGGATTGACTGAAATCCCGAATTTTTGTTCATACCAACTAGCCGCAGCTTCCCGAAAAGATTTCGTACCGTTAAACAGCAAATAGCCGTGAGTGCTGGAGTCGGATAGAGAATGTGCGATCGCATCTATAATATGAGCAGCCACAGGCAAATCGGAAGAACCCAGAGACAAATCAATCACATCTTTCCCAGCGGCTCTAGCTAGAAATTTCGCCCGATCCATATCGGCAAATACATTCGATCGCAATGGTTGTAAACGTTCAGCAAATTCCATATTTTTATCAACTAATAATTGTAGTTTCTGTAGGGCGGGTTTTACAAACAATAATTGCCTAAAACCGACAATCTCATCAACCCGCCCCCACCCAACGGTAGATTTTTATGATGCAATTGTAGTTCGTGCAGAGGCGGGTTTTACAAGCAATAACTGCCTAAAACCGACAATCTCATAAACCCGCCCCCACCCAACGGTAAATTTTTATGATGCAATTGTAGTTTTCGTAGGGGCGGGTTTTACAACTAATAACTGCCTAAAACCGACAATCTCGTAAACCCGCCCCCACCCAACGACAAATCCCTCAAAATTCAAAATTTTATAAATTAGCCTCTAACAAAACAGTCAATTTTTGTTTAGTAATCGCTCCCTCATAAGACATCACTAATTCAGAATTTTTAAACAGCATGATAGCAGGGACTCCTTCTACTTTATACTGTTTGACAGTAGCTGGATTGGGGTCAATTTCCATTTTAACCACTTTCAGCCGATCGCTATAATGTGCTGCGATCCAGTCTATCGAAGGCGATACCAGTTTGCAAGGGCCACACCAAGGTGCCCAAAAATAGGCAAGCACTGGCTGCTCTGCTTGCAGGACTTCTGTTTCAAATTTTTCGTCGCTAATCACAATTACACTGTTGCTCATGGCTTAAGAATTATTTTTGCTTTTATCAGAAAAATGGGTAAAAACCTCGTCCTTTAGGACGACTTTGTGTTAGCCTGTTGGTAGGTCGTTGACCTTGGTGACGCAGGAAACAAGTGACACTCCGTAACGCCTAAATATCTGTCCATCACTGGTAGAAACAATAAATCCAAATGGAAAGAGCGAACCAAAATTAAATACCGTAGGGCATACGGAAATTTAGGCTTGGGGAGTAGTCCATCAGAGTGCTTACTGTAAAAGGTGTAGTCGGACTAGACATGAAACTGTAAGACCGAAATCGGCATCGTCGGTAGAGGCAAGATTCAGCCCAAGAATCCTCGTACCTTGATAGTCGAGGAGTGTCAATTCTACAGCATTGGCTTTGTGAAATTTACACAAACTTACTTTCACAGCTTCCAATCACTATTACCAATTTTAAAACATCCTGTCAATTATTGAGCGCAAACTGAGGACTGGGGACTGATGACTAATTCTGTTTGGCGTCTAATTCCGCTGCTACAAGCCTCTGGTAGCGTGCAGATGGCGATCGACCAATGGCTCCTGGAACAGCATCTGGCGGGCAAAATTGGGCCCACTCTGCGGTTTTATACTTGGCAACCTGCGACCATTTCTTTGGGCTATCACCAGCGCCGATGGCCCGAATTTTGGCAACAGTTGTCTTTTGGGGGGCTTCCTGTGGACTTGGTACGCAGGCCAAGCGGCGGGCGGGCTGTGCTGCATCAAGGGGATTTAACTTATGCGGTGGTGGTGTCGGGATTGGCGGGGAGTCGTCTCAAAGCTTACCAGGATATCTGCCAGTTTTTGATTGATGGTTGGCGGGAAATGGGTTTGGATTTGCACTACGGAGAAGCTGGACGAAATTACATTCACAATCCGAATTGTTTTGGGACTGCGACGGGTGCAGATTTGGTGACATCTGATGGTTATAAGTTAATTGGTAGCGCTCAATTACGCAGGGGCGATGCTATTTTGCAACATGGTTCGATGCGTTTGCAGCCGGATTTTGATTTGTTTTCTCAAGTTTTTGGAGAGGAATTAATTCCGATAAAATTACCTCTATTTCAAGATGGAAATGATTTGATTGAAACTGTAATTGATGTTTTGAAGGTGGCTGCTTGTCGCTGTTTTGAAATTGATCTGGAAGTGCAACCACTTTCGGATGAGGAATGGTTGGAAATTAGATCAATTCCGGTTGCACCGAAATGATCTTTAACAGTTAACAGTTAACTGTTAACTGTTAATTGTTAACTGTTATAGCCTTTCTCAGAAAGATGAGGTACGATCAAGAATTGGTAATAGGTAATTAGTAATTGGTAATGCCCGATGCCCGATGCCCGATGCCCGATGCCCGATGCCCGATGCCCCATTACCCTGTACCTCACCTAACTGAGAAAGGCTATATAGCAATCATTTCGGTGGTTAGGAGCCTTCTGTTCACTGAGCGTAGTCGAAGTGAACATATAGCAACCGCCAGGGTGGTTAAGTCGTGGGGTGGGCGGGTTTATAGAATTTGTCTATACCGATGAAAGATATCGGTGAACCCGCCCTTACAAAATCTGCCCTAATCGCCTTGGCAGTTGCTATATAGCCAAAGAAACCGGGTTTTTATCGAATCTGCGGACCGGAACGAATTATTTTGGCAAAAAACCCGGTTTCTGGACTACTATGCGTCCACTATGCAATAAACTATGGCTGCGGCTCGATTGGAGCGATCGGCTCAGCCACAATTTCGCCCAAATTCACTGAATCCAGCAAGATTTTCCAATCAGCAGCCAAATCTGCATCATTAGGATTAGCAAGACGAGCAGCAACTAGAGTGCTCAGAGCATCTTGCCAAATCCCAGTCTGAGCATAAATAACTGCTTTCAGGCGCGGATCTGCCTTTTGCAATTGACTGCGGATATCTGCACTGAGTTCAACTCGACGCACAATACCTTTTTCCAATACATCTGCGGATCTGTCTATATCGTCGCAAATCAATGCAATAGACCAAGTATAATTTTTGTCTATTTGCAAGGGCGATACATTCTTATTAGTAGGAATACTAACGCGGATTACTCCTGATGAATTATTGATGTTTAGGGTTGTTTGATAAATCTGCTGCCTGTTTTCATCTTCCAGGATAAACTCGGCTTGTTTCGCGTCTGTTTGAGGCAAGTAGAAAAAGAATACTGGATATTCTGAAACAGTCCGTCCGATTTTATTTTTTGGTACTAACGGTGTTAGCTTGATCTTGCCTTTTTCGCATGGCGTTGCTTTGCGCGTTACTTTGCCTGAATCGCCATCGATCGGTGACTGATTATCTTCCGTAGGCTGACTAAAGCGTGGTCCACCCGATTGAGTGATTGGCTTGCCATCTACTTGTGGAGTCGGCTGTCCCACAACTGCAAATTGGGAAGCATTAAGTGTGGCGATCAATACTATTGATCCAACTGATGTCAGATTGATGAGAAACTTAGTAAGTTTTTTCATTGGCTTGATGAATTTTTAGGGATAGATGCTGTGTTTTTATTTCTTTTTCATTCCCAAAATGCGATAGACATTAACTTTTTGTTCCCTCCCTTTCAATGGTAAAGCTCCCCAAGATTCTACTGCAAATCTGTCTGCCAGATGCTGTAAAGTTTCTTCTGCAATCAAGATCCGGCAAGTGTCCTCTTGCCGATCTTTTTCACAGCTTTCCAGCCGAGAGGCAATATTTACGCTGTCGCCGATCACTCCATATTCTAAACGGGTTGTGCCTCCCAAACTACCTACCATAACTGGCCCTGTAAAGATGCCTACTCGCATTCTGGCGGCCGGTAAACCCCGATCGCGCCAATTTTGATTCATTTGTGGCAAGCGGGAACTGATGGCCAGAGCGCAAGATACGGCGAGGCGAGCATCTTCGGCAATTTCTGCTGGAGTTGTGCGGGGAATGGGTACGCCAAATACTGCCAGCATTCCATCTCCGGTAAATTTATTAATCACGCCTTGATGTGCTTGGAGTTCTTCGGCCATTGCGGATAAATACTCATTTAACCAACTCATTACTATTTCTGGTGGTAGTTTTTCGGAGATTGTACTAAAACCCTGCAAGTCGGTGAGGATGATGGTAGCAGTAAGTTTTTTCCCTGGTAACAACCCAGATTCGAGTAGATGGACGCGCTCTTTCCATAGGGCATTTGCGATCGCAGGTGAAGTTTGTTGTCCTAATAATTTCATCACAATTTCTTGCTGTTGTCTTGACTCCTGGTATTTATAGGTTACTATGACTCCTGGCGTGATTAAAAGTGCCACAGCAGCCGGAATTAAAGGTATCCACCCTTGTTGAGTGAATAGGAAAAAGGTGCATCCCAATAATAAACCGAAAGCTGCGATCGCACTTCCGATCAAAATCAGCGAATTTTGTAAACGCCAAGCTAACCACCCACCCACTGCGCCCCAAACAACAATCCAGAGTATTTCTTGCCATTCCTCCCAATACCAAAATAGCCCTTTGCCGTCTAAAACTGCGCTGAGAATTTGGCTAGTAGCCGTTGCATGAATGAATACCCCCGCCATCGGGCGGTTCCCGCTTGCAGTAGCGGTGTAAGGAGTGGGAAAGAAATCTTTGACACTTAGGGCTGTAACGCCCATTAGCACTATTTTACCTTTCACCAATTTGGGGTCAACTTTGTGTTCCAAAACTTGAGTTAGTGTCACGCTCTTTGCTATATTTTCAGCAGAGCGGTAATTGAGTAGAATTTGATAGCCTCGATCGCTAATGCGTTGATAACCTCCTGAGTCCGATCGCAATTTTGAAAATACTACTTTATTTGCCTGAATTTCTTGTGTGTCTGTCAATTTAGAATCGACCTTTTTGCTATCCAAATAAGCAAAAGCTAGCCGCATGGAAAATGAAGTCAGTGTCTTGTTGCCATTGCCAGCAAACATCAAATTGCGACGAACTATACCGTCTGGATCGACCACTATATCGTTAAATCCTACCCGATCTTCTGGTATATTGGGAGGAGGTGGCGCTGGATCTTGCTTCGAGTTACCGATTAAGGTAATGGGGATTACTTTGGGGTTTTTCAGTTGAGTTACTAATTCTGCATTGCCCGGTTCGTAGGGAGTATTGCGAATTAGATCTATGCCAATAGCTGTAGGTTCAAGACTTGCTATTTCGGCGATGGCTTTTGCTAAAGTGCGATCGGAAATTGGCCATTTTCCAATCGTATTAATATCCTGTTCGGTGATTGTCACTACCAGCAATCTGGGGTCAGCGACCGCATCAGGACGCAACTGCACCATCACATCGAAAGCCTTTAATTCCAATGGCTGCAACCAGCCTAAATGTCGGACTCCTAATATGGTTCCCGTCACAGCAATGCAGGCGATCATCAGAGGTTTCAATTCAGCTAAGGGCAAGGACTGAGTTAAGTTTTGCCAACTCCAGTCTTTACCATTCAAATGATGATGAAATTGATGCAACAATTTGGGCATATTGATAATTATTTTTTCAATTTTTCTTGAAAAAATGCACCCCATCTCATCTTAAATTGCCAAATTTTTGGTTTTATTGTACAGTTTTGGCGATCGCGCTTAATTGCAATCCTTGGGGATAGATATTTTCTGCTTTGCAGCGCTTGATTTCCGCTTCAGAAAATGTGGGTTTGAGGTATTTTGCCAAAACTTTCATCACGTCACCGCGATCGATCGTACCCACCACTGAACCGATGAGCGAGAGGACGATAATTCGGGAAAGTTGACAATATTCCATTGTGTTAATCACTTCTGCTAGAGATGCTTTTTCTGAGACTGTCGGGGTTTTTTGTAGTGGCTTCAAAATGTTGTGCAAAGTCTGAATTTGCCACTGACTGCGTTCTGTGAAGCGGATATCATCGATCGACACTAAACCTAAATCCCGTCCGTTATCTGCTGCAACATAAAATGGTAATGGATTGACTTCTAACAAATAGCGATCGGCAAATTCTCGCAAGGTTGAATTCGCATCGACCACTCGAAATTCACGAGTCATGGCATCGACAGCTTTAGTTTTTATCAAAGCTTCTTGCAAGGAAACAAAACGGCTATAGGCTGTGGCATTGCGGATGGCAAATCCACCGATTAATGCAATCCACAAGCCACCGAGTTCACGGGCTAGCAAACATGAAGTTAGTCCTAAAGCAATGGCTAACCAGCCTAAAAATTGTCCGGTTCTTGCCGCCCAGCGAACACCAGTAAATCGAGAACCCGTGATTTTCCAAATGGCGGCTTTTAAAACCTGTCCTCCGTCCAAGGGCAAACCGGGAATTAAGTTAAATAATCCCAGGACTAGATTGATTTCTGCTACCCTTTCTGTGACGATTCTCAGCAAATTGGTCGGAGGTAAAACTTCAGAACCTAAGCCGAGGATTAAAAACAGTCCAAAGCTAACGAGAGGGCCGGCGATGGCTACTTGAAAAGCTTGACCGGGAGTTTTTGATTCCGAGTCAATCGATGCAACTCCACCAAATAAGAATAGGGTAATGGAATTAACTTTAATCCCTTGGGACATAGCCGCCAAACTGTGTCCCAATTCGTGCAATAGTACGGAACCAAACAGCATCAAAGCTACTGCTAATCCGGCACTCCACGAAAGTGCAGGCCCCCACGCACTGTAACTGCTAGCATAGGCGCGGGTTCCTAGGGCTAAGATGATAAACCACGAGTAATCTAAAAATAATGGGATGCCAAATAAGGAGCCGACTCGCCAACCTGTCTGCATGAAGTTTTCCTGGGAAAGGAGAATAAGGAAGAGTTTCTATTATATCTTTCCTTCTCTTTCCCCTGATTTTCAGAGAACTCCGGAATTTCCTAAGCCCAAGATTACTCCGGCGCCGAGTAAGTGGCCGAGGCTGGTTGTTGCTAGCAATTCGGGTATACCGAAGCCTTTGAACATTCCAGGCATGACAAGGGGTAGAGCTGGGCCTTTGCCTCGGTTTTCCTTGGAGATGCCGTAGTAGCCGATCGCGATCGCCAGTAAGTTGCACAAGATCATTGTCAGTCCTACCATTGGCGACCACTCTGGTGTTGTGGGAATGGTCGATTGTACTACTAACAGCAAAGATGAGTAAATCACGTTATTATGCTCCCGGTCTCACAAATAAATTCAGTTATCAAATTGTAAGAAGTGTTTGGCCTTAAACTAAGATTTGTTTTAATAGTTAACAATTCGCTCTTGTAGGGCATGGGGCATTGGGCATTGGGCATGGGGCATGGGGC